>NZ_DASSCY010000321.1:0-13826 GCF_035697385.1 Mycobacterium sp.
GTCGCATTCGCCACCGCGGACGCGACCCTGCCGTTCTTGACGTCGAATGAGCCGTTATGGGCAGCGTTCGAACCTGAGCTACGCCGCCGCCTAGCCGACCTCGATGCACCGGCGACGACCACCGAGCGGGTTCGCGCGGCACTCTTGGAAGCGTTGCCGAGTGGCCTCGCCTCGATGGACGCCATCGCTCGAAAGCTGATGCTGAGCAGAAGGACGCTGCAGAGGCGGATCGAAGCCGAGGCGACGACCTTTCAGCAGATCCTCGACACCACGCGGACCGACCTCGCCAAGCACTACCTCGAGAACACGGCGCTCTCAGTCGCCGAGATCGCATTCCTCCTCGGCTTCAGCGAACCGAACTCCTTCTACCGGGCATTCCGTGTCTGGACTGGCTCGACGCCGGACACCGTGAGGCGAGCTCCGGCAAGTACGGGAATAGCGCAGCGCAGTCCGGCGTTGGCAGCGCGTGACGACGTCAGTTAGGTGTGCACACATGAATTTCGGGATCTCCACGTTTGTCAACGACGACACCATCGACACGGTGTCACTCGCGCGGGCGATAGAAGAACGGGGTTTTCATTCGCTGGCGATCGCCGAACACACCCATATCCCGGCGAGCAGGGAGTCTGCCTATCCGCCCGGCGGCGAACTGCCCGACATCTACTACCGGACACTGGATCCGTTCGTCACCCTCGCTGCGGCAGCGGCCGTCACCTCCAGCATCGAGTTGATCACCGGCATCGCTCTACTGATCCAGCGTGACCCGATCATCACCGCGAAGGAGGCCGCCAGCATCGATCTGATCTCGGGCGGCCGGTTCGTGTTCGGTGTAGGCGCGGGCTGGAACATCGAGGAGTTGCGCCATCACGGCACCGATCCGAAGACGCGTGGTGCGCTGCTGGATGAACGCATCGAAGCCATCAAAGCGCTGTGGACGACCGACCCCGCGGAGTACCACGGCAAGCACGTCAACTTCGACGCGTCGTACCTGCGCCCCAAGCCGGTTCAGAAGCCGCACCCGCCCATCGTGATCGGTGGCGACTCCGACGCCACCGTCAAGCGGGTGATCCGCCACAACGCGGGATGGATGTCGAACCCGGCGCCCGTCGAGCACCTCAAACGGCGCATCGGCCAGATGCGCGACGGCGCAGGCCACGACGTCCCGCTGACCACATTCGGTACGCCGATCGATCCGGATTTCTGGGGCGCCCTCGAAGACCTGGGCTACCGGCAACTGAACCTGCTGTTGCCGACAAAGCCGCTTGACGAATCCCTTCGACTGCTCGACGAGTACGCCGAGAAGGTCGCGCAGTATCGCGGTTGATTCGAGTGCCGTCCTTTAGTAACGGCCAGCCACACCTACGGGAAGTGGGGTAGTCGACTACCCCAGCCGAGCCTCCGCAGCGGGCTTAGTTTCGCTGGCACACGCATTTGAGGCGTGAAAGTGCCGGAGGGGGACGCCATGTCGATGAACGCCAACTACGGACATGCTGCGCCGCGCCAGTTCGTAGCGCACCCCCCGTTTTGGGGTTCGAAGATGGCCTCCAACACCACGCCCGGCTGGCAGAACAATTTCGGCAAGTCCTACGCCATCATGGTGGTCGCGATCCTGGCCTTCAGCGCAGTACTCGGCGGCCTCTTCTTAGGTGTGCAGTCGCTTGCCGAGGGCCCCGAGTGGATAGAGCGATTCGGAAGGCGCGGTTTCCAGCTCGTCGGCCTTGTTGTCCTGTTCGCGGGTATCGGCGGCTGGTACTGGTGGTCGCGACGCCGGAAGATCATCATTTCCGTGACGACCGACGGCCTGACTGTCAATACGCGGCCGGGTGATGTCTATTCATTCAGCGACGCGAAGCTGGGCACATGGGGGCAGACCGGCGGCGCGACGATGGGTACGGCGCTGCACCTGCAATGCGGCCAGCGGCGATTCATTCTTGGCGGACGAGATCGACGCGTTGCTGCGGGGACGCGCCTCGAAGCGCCGGACGCGGGCTACGGCCTGCCGGTGGATGTCGACGCTTGGTTGTCGGCCACAGACTTCGAGGAGATACTCACCATGGTCGGCCGCCGCAGTGGGCTGGATATCCGACCGCCTGCACCCGATGAGCCGGCTCGCTGCCTGCTCTTCGCCAACGCCCTGTCGATGCAAGAGATGGGGTCGTTCGCATTCCGAAAACGGCAAGAATTCATGAAATCACTCCACCAACCTCGGCTAGCCATAGATGTAGGGACAGAAGCGATCCGGGTGGTCGACCCGAACACCAATGCGCTCATCGCTTCGGTTTCGGCTGTGCACGTGACGGCGACGCCGGTGATGTACCGCCCCACGCAACGGCATTGGTTTCCGACCATCGGACACATCATTAGCGATGCAGCGACCAACTACTGGTCCACGTCGCCCGGTATGCGCATGGCCATTCCTGGTATGACACCGCTGACCATCGGATGTCGCGACACAATCTCCGGATTGGACCAGCGATTTGCGTGGCCGGACAACGTTCCTGTCGAACAGGCGCATGCTGACTACGAGGTCTCGGGGACGGATTGGCTGACGCTCGTTGAGAAGTTCGGATTGGCCCCACATCTGCAAAGGCGGGGGTAATTGGGTGCTGCTCCGCTGTGAGGTTTCGGCTCGGCGGATCAGCTGGCAGCTGAGACGCGGCACGATCGGTGCGTTGCCGAGGCAAGGGCTCTCACTCTGCTGTGGAACGCGTTCGCGCCGACATAGTCACCCGGTGTGGCACCGAAGCGGCCGCGGAATTCCTTGATGAAGTGCGACACGCTGGTGTAACCAACGGAGCGCGACACATCCCCTACGCCAATCATCCCCTCCTCAAACGATTTTCGAGCGCGATCCAGCCGCATCTCTTTCACGTACTGGTAGGGCGAGCGACCAGTCGTCCCACGAAACACCCGAGAGAAGGCCGATGGGCTCAGGCTGACCTGCGCAGCCAGAATGTCGACCGTCAACGGTTCGGCCAGGTGCACAGCGATGTACTGCAACGCCGCACCAACAGGGTTGCCCATCGCTTGGCTGGCGGCCAATTGCACCAACCGTGCGCGTTGCTCACGCTGCAGCACCCGATACACCGTCTCCTGCATGTGCAGCGGCGCAAGGACGCGGCGATCACAGCTCGCCGAGAGCGATCCCAAGAACCGCAACACGGTATTCATGAACTCGTCGTCGAGCGCGGACACCGCGCACTCTGTCCCGCTGTCATCGGGCTGTTCGATGGCCGTGCCGAGTCCGCGCATGCTCGCCGACAGGGCTCGGACTAGCTGTGGGTCAATTTGCAACGCGAAGCACAGCGTTGGCTGGTCAGGCGAAGCGTCCAGGATCTGGCAGTCGAATTGCCGGCCGCTGCCGATCACCATGTAATTGAACTGGCTGCATAGGCAGCGCTCGCCGACGGCGGTGAGCGCCTCGCGCGCCTGGGCGACAACACCGATGGACAGTGATTCGATTTCGTCCCACCGCGGCTGCGTGGGCCGCGTAAACCGATAGATCGTCAGACCCGGCCATAGGCCGACGTTGGCGCCTTCGTTTCGGGCGTGCGTGCCCAGCTCAGCGAATAGCTGCGCTGACAGCCTTTGGTGTTGCTCAACTCGCCCACGAATAGGAAGCGAAACCATCGGCGGTGCAGGGTAGTTCACATATCCGGTGGCGCTGTTCATCATGGGTTCGCCCCGGTGAACCTGTGCTCGGCAAGCCAGGAAAGTGCGACACCGGCGACTTCCTGCCAGCGGTGATCAACGGTCAGAGAATGCCCAGCCCCGTCGAACTCGTGGAAGTCGGTGATAGCAGCGGACTTTGCGTACTGTTTGAACGTGGCTTTGACGCTCACATGAGGAACGGTGTGGTCGGCGGTGCCCGCCGTGATCAACAGCGGGCCGCGGGCGGTGTTGGCGGTGTCGACCTTGGCGGGGGAGTTCGGCGTGAAGTTGGCCATCGCCGCCTCGAAGAGGGGTTTACCTGGGGAGGGAATGGACCACTGTTCCCACAGGGAATCGGATTCTGCTTCGGTCAACGCATTGCCGAACCCATAGCGGAATTGCTGCCGCGTCAGTGCTTTTGCGCGGCCACGGTTGAGGGGATTGCACAACACCGGGAAGGCCGACCGCAACTGCGCGAGCGGCAGCGGCTTGACGCCCTTGATCGGGGCTGGGTCGATCGCCACTGCGGCGGCCACCTTGTTCTGGCCGAGCAGCTTCTGAGCGATCAGGCCGCCGAACGAATGGCCGATGGCGATCGGTGGGGTGTCGAACTGTTCGATGACGGCTGCGAAGTGCTCATTCAGCTGGTCAATGCCGAATCCGGCTTGAGCATTGGGGTTTTCGCGGGTGGCGGCTGCGGTCTCGGCTTCACCGGGCCACCGCGGCGCGATCGCTCGGTGGCCATTGGCGGCGAAGTGTTCGATCCACGGTTGCCAGGCTGTGTGCGAAATCCAAAGCCCGTGGATGAACACGATGTCTGTCACGACGGCGAAATTCCTTTCGGCGGCTGTTGGGTCAGCATGTGTTCAGTCGAAGACGATGACGGCACGGCCTACGACGTCTCCACGGCCTAGTGCTTCGAGGTTCTCGTTGATGTCGTCGAGTTTCACTGGCACCACGTTGTGCTTGATGAGTCCCTCGGTCGCGAGCGCCAGCACCTCGGAGAGGTCGTCGTAATTACCCCAGAACGAGCCGAAGTACGACTTCTCTCCGTTCGTGAACGGCAGCAGCGGTAAGACCACCTGTTGACCCATCAGGCCGACGGAGGTGAGCGCGCCCTCCCTGGCCAGTATCGATGCCCCGAGCGCCAATGACTCCTCGGCTCCGGCACAGTCGAGGACCGCGTCAGCGTCACGCCGACCCGTCAGGTTTTCGAGGGCATCTTGAACCTGTTCAGCCGTCTTGTCGTGCGTGTTGACGGTGTGGTGAGCGCCGTTCTCCCTTGCCAGGGCGAGCTTGTTGTCACTCCGGGCGAAGGCCACGACGGTCGCACCGCCACCGAGCAGACGGGCGTACTGGACTCCATAACTGCCGAGACCGCCGATGCCGTTCACGACGACCGTGCGGCCGGCGCCGAGCTTCCCGGCCTGCCGCAGCTTCTTCATCCCGCGGTACGGCGTGAGTCCCGCATCGGTCAGCGGAGCCAGCGTCTCGGGCTGCGGGTCGAGCCCGTCCGGGACGACGATGACGTGGCGATAGGGAACGGGCATGTACTCCGCGAAGCCGCCGGGAGGTCCGAAGCCCGCCATCTGGCCGTTGCCGCATATCTGCTCATTGCCTTCACGACACTGCCGACACGTCCCGTCACCCCAGTTTGGGTTGACCACGACTAGGTCGCCCTCCGACAGGCCCGCAGTGCGCGGAACGCCAGCACCCACGGCGGCGATTCGTCCCGCGACTTCGTGCCCCGGCGTGATGGGCTCCGTCAACGGGGAACCGTTCGTGAAGTAGCCCTCGATGAGCTGACAGTCGCTGCGGCACATGCCCGTCGCCTCCACCTTGACGAGGACATCGTCCGGTTCGATATCTGGTACGGGTATCTCCTCAAGTCGCAGTGGCTCGTTGTAGCCGTGCATCCGTGCCGCTCGCATCTGCATGGGTTCTCCTCGGACTTGGCTAGCGGTCACACGCCGATGGCGAAGAGTTCTCCCGCAGCGTGGCCGCATGGGCAACCTGTCGCCGAAGGTATTCGGAGTGTCTTTACGACGAGTGGATGCTTAGTGGATCGCGCTCACCCGAGGGCGGCGAGAAACTCTTCGGCGCGGCGCGCGAACAGGTGAGCCCCGTGGTCGATGGACAGCGAGCGGGCCGTCTCGGCGGCTGCCCGGACGACGGCGGTGGGTTCCCCGCGTGCCTGCAGCAGCCGCGCACGCAGCAGTAGGAGCAGACCCTCTGGGTAACGCTGACCGTATGCGTTGAGGTAGAAATTGGCCCGGTCCAGGGCTACGGCGGCCTCATTCGGTGATCCGGCCGCCAGGTGCATCTCGCCGAGCAGCGCGTACCAGGTGGCGACACACGAACGCGGCGGGTCGAGGAGGTTCCTGGCGATGATTCGTTGCGCCTTGGCAATGGCCGCGCCCGGCTCGTGGCCGGTGACGGCCAGTGCCCAGCACTGGGCCAACCGCTGGTAAGTCCCGAGGAAGACAAAGGAGAACCCCGGGTCCACTGCGATTCCCCGCTCCGCCCCGCGCAGCGCCAAGTCCGCTTCACCGACCAGCGACGCGATCCTCGCAACCATGGTGGCCCAGACGGTGATTCGGTAGGGATCGTCGCCCGCGACAGCCTCCAGGGTGTCGAGCAGCGCCCGGGCCGCATCGACGTCACCGTGCAGCGCGGTGATCTCAGCCAGCATCCCTGTCATAAGTAGGTGCAGGTCGCCCCTGACCCGATCTTCCTCAAGCCGCGCGAGCCCCGCGAGCAGATTCTGCTCGGACTGGCTCACGTACCGGAACGCCTCACTGATGTTGCCGCGGTCCCATTGGTAAATGCCCCAGGCCTGTAAACCGTATGTGCGCATCATCGGATCGGAGGACGCATAGCCCTGCTCGAGCAGCCGTCGGGCCAACGGGCCGCTACGGTCCAGTTGAATGCCTTGGGTGTGCGCGGTCCAGCGGGAGTAGAGGAAGCCGGCGGCCTCCAGCTCCCGGCCGAGGGCACGTGCCAAGTGTTCGGCGCGCTCCAACAAGTCGAGCCCCGCGGTGCCGTACATCGAACGCATTCCGACGACCGCAGTCAGCTGCGACAGCGCGGATAGCTCCAGCTCCGCCAAACCTGCATTGCGTGCAACGTGTACGGCCGACCGCAGGTGCCTTTCGGCAGCGTCCAGCGCGGACTTGGTCGCGGCGCAGCTCCCCGCGCGCACCAACGCGGCCGCGGTCCGGGCTGGATCGGCGAGCGGGCCGGCTGACCACAGATGGTGGGCGAGACGCTCGGCGACCGCGTCGTCATCTGATTCGGTTCGCTCCAGCGCGTCCGCGATCCGCGCATGCATCTGGGTCGAGCGGCGCGGTGGCGTGATCTCGGCGACGGACTCGCGGACCAGATCGTGTGTGAAACGAAACGAGTAGGGGTCCTGGGGTGTCGGTGCGAGCAGGCCGAGGCCTTCCAACGGCTCCAGTCCGTCAAGGCACGTCTGTACATCGAGGTCGGCGACGTGTGCGAGCAGGCCGAGACCGACATCACGACCGATGAGCGCGGCGATCTCCAGTAGCTCCGTGACACCGTCGTCGAGGTCGGCCAACCGGTCCCGAACGACATCCCGCACGGTGGACGGCACCCCCGCTTGCGCGGCAGCATCGTCGGACAGCTCGCCTCCATCGGCAAGGAACCGGGATAGTTCCCGGACGAAGAACGGGTTCCCGGCGGTGCGGGCGCGGATGCTGCGCACGGTGCCCGAGCCCGGATCGTGGCCGGTCTCGCGACGGACGAGTTCGGCGACCTCTGCGAGATTGAGCGGCCCGAGCACGATGCGACGACTGCTGGGCATCCGGCTCGTGGCGGCGAGCATTCGCGCCAATTCCGTTGTGGGAGCGGGCGCGCGGTCGCGGAGTGAGCCGATGACGAAAGTGCCGCCCGGCAGCCGAGCCGCCAGGTGAGTGAACAATTGCAGCGATGCAACGTCAGCCCAATGAAGGTCGTCGATCACCAGCACCAGTGGCTGCCGTGCCGCGACCACGCCGAGGACAGCAACGACGCTCTCGAACAGGCGGAAAGGGCCACCACTGTCCGGCAGCACCGACCCTGCGAGGATGCCGTCGCGCGGCTCGATGAGACGTCCGAGGTCGCTATTGAGCCACTCCTGCTGCAGCTCGGCGGGCAGGGCGGCCACGACCGTGCCGATCGCCTGCACCCACGGCCACATGGATGGTGTCCCGTCGCCTGCGAGGCAGCTGCCCCACACGACGCGCGCGTGGCGCCGGTCCGCTTCTACGGCGACCTCCTCGAGCAGGCGGGTCTTGCCTACTCCCGGCTCGCCCTCGACGATCGCCAGCGTCGTTCCGCCGCCGAATGCCGGTTCCATCGCCTGCCGCAGCACTGCGAGTTCCTCAGCTCGGCCGATCAGGCTGCCGGCCGACGGCTCGACAGCCGCCTCTCTAATGCCAAATGTCGGGGGACGGCTCAGCACCCGCCGGTGGGCGGCTTCCAGAGCCTGGCCCGGATCGAGGCCAAGGTCCCCGGCGAGCCGGGCGCGGACTGTGCGGAAAACCGACAACGCCTCCACTTGGCGCCCGGCGGAGCCCAAGGCTGTGATCAGGCCAGCTTGCACTGGCTCGTGCAACGGCGCGATTGCGGCGGCCAGGCGTAAGGGCGCCAGTACGCGCTCCGGTCGGCCCAGCGACACCGCGAGTTCGGCCGACGCGGTGCACGCCTCGAAGAACTCGTTGTTCAGCCCAGTGAAAATGGAGATCGCCGCCGGTCCCTGAGCCAGCCCATCGCCCGCGGGGCCAGTCCAAAGTCGTAGTGCCTTGACGTAATAGTCGAGAGCCGTCTCGTGATTGTGCTCCAACAGCGCGACCCCAGCGGCAGCGAGGAACTCCCGGAAGCTGACCACATCCAGCGTGGCTGAGCCGGCAGTGAACAGGTAGCCGTTGCCCCGCCGCAGTAGATGCGAGCCGGTTTCCCGGGCTGAAAGCGTGGGTTCGAGCAAGCGTCGCAGTGTGCCGATGTACTTGTGGATGACATTGAGCGCGCTGGCTGGGGCCTCCTCACCCCATATCAGATCGACGAGCTCGGCCGTGCTGATCGGCCGTCCCTCCCGAGCCAGGAGCAACGCGAGTAAATAGGCCTGCTGCCGGGGACCGGCGTCCAGCTCTACACCGTCGCGCCATAGCCGCAACGGACCGAGAATCTGCAGGCGCAAGGTGCTGCCGGAGGCCGAACGGCCCTCGCCGCGGGTGTCGACGGGACCGATTGGCACAGCCACGTCTGTCACTCCCGGATCGATTCGATCGAATGCCCACTGCGCAAACCATGCCAATGCGCAACTTGCGCGAATTGCTTACTTGCCAGGACCAGTTCGCATGGCTGCTCAGTTAAGGACAAGCTTACGGTGAAAGTCCTGCTGGGAACGGTGCCTCGGGAGGGTCTGAATCAAACTCGTACCACTTCTCCGCGGTGAGTCAATGAACCCGGAGTTCATCAGCTGCGGACTAGACATGACGCATTCCGACCATGCTGTGGCGCAGACCAACTCAGCTGTCTGTTGGGCGCAGTGCCTGCTCAGCGTCGCCGGCAGAATGGAACCGCGCATTGCGACCGCATCTGAACGCGCAACTTCGAAGAATGCGTTACAGCACCATCAACGTCCCGTTGCTTGTCACCATCGGACGGAGGCATACCTTGAGTGAGACCATCGACGCCAGATTCGGCGGAGTCCATCATGTCTCATTGACAGTCACAGACCTGGACGCCAGCATCGCGTGGTATCAGCGGGTGTTTCGAACCGAGCGATTGGATATCACGGTCCCGCATTACGGCCGGGAGGAGACGGGTTACAGCGTGTTGTTGCCTGAGCCTCGTTCAGGGTTGATTTTCGGGCTGCACACCAACACCGGCAATCGTGGCGAGCAGTTCGACGAGGCGCGTACCGGGTTGGATCATGTGTCCTTTGGAGTGGCTGGACGCGCCGCATTGGAAACGTGGACCGCTTGGCTGGATGAACTCGGAATCAGGCACACGGGCGTGGTTGATGAGACAGAGCCGATCACATACTCGACGGTGGTGTTCCGCGACCCGGACAATATTCAGCTCGAACTCATCGCAGTCGACTAATGGCTGCAGTGCTGGCCGGCCCCTGAATTTCGGAAGGTAAGTATCGGTCCGCCTAGTGCCAAAATGTCTCGGCGGGGACGCTTTTCGAGGCGTCTTGTCGACCCGCATCGCGCGTCAATGTCGAATCGCCGCGGGTGCATCGTTGGTCGACATGCCATCGCTCGCGGCTTTAGCACGGCCACCCCGATACGAAGCCCAATAGCGCATTCGTGCTCAGGAATTGCCCCTTCCGCGCCAATGCGAGCGCTGCGATCTCTCGCCCCCCGACTCCGTGCTGTCATGACAGTGATGTTGGGTGCCGCAGGACCGTAGCCAGTTACCGGCTGGCCGAGACTGTGGATTACCCAACGCGTTTCGGTGGATTTGACAATTCCTGAGCCAAGGAGAGCGCCATGAGTGTCCCCTATGTCCTTTTCATTGCAACGAACGCCGCCGTGATCGGCCCCAACAATCGGCCCACGGGGTTCTTCTTCCCCGAGATCGCCCACCCGTTCGAAGCGCTTGACCGGGCTGGAATCGCCGTCGACTTCGCTTCGCCATTGGGCGGTAAACCGCCAGAAGACGGATTCGACGCCGACGACCCCACACAGACCGCTTTCCTCGACGGCAAGGCGTACCGGCGCCTGTCCCGCAGCCGCAAGCTATCCGAAGTCGATGTGCTCGACTACGACGCGGTCTTCTTCCCCGGCGGCCTCGGGCCCATGGTCGACATCACCGGTAACCCGGAGGTGCAGGCCGTGGTTATCCGCGCCTGGAATGCGGGCATGATCGTCTCCGCCGTCTGCCATGGGCCGTCGGCATTCCTAGGTGTAACCCTCGACGACGGTGCGCCGCTGGTCCGTGGTCGCAAACTCACTTCCTTCTCGGCTGCCGAAGAAGACGGCTATGCCCTCGACGATGTGCCATTCGATCTAGAGAACGCGTTGCGTGAGGAAGGAGCCATCTACGAAGCGACGGACCCGTGGCAGCCGAAGCTTGTCGTCGACGGGCGTCTGATCACCGGCCAGAACCCACAATCCGGAACAGTGGTCGGCGAGGCGCTGGTCGAAGCCCTCAAGCAAATCTGATGGGGACATCCGAGTCCGTCGTCGTGGTCGCCCGCTGGCAGACGACCGAGTCCTCGCTTGGCACCGTGCTCGCACACATCGCCGCGCTCCGGCCGCAGTCGCTTGCCGAACCCGGTTGTCTCGGCTACGAGGCCTTCCAGGGTTTGGACCAACCCACCACTGTTGTGTTGATCGAGCACTACCGCGATGGCGCCGCCCTCGACACGCATAGAAGCTCGTCCCACTACAAAGAGTTGGTCGTCGGACGCATCCTGCCCCTGCTGACCGATCGACGGGTGGAGCTTCTTCAACCACGAGAACCCGAATAATCCTGAAACTTGACGGGATGCCATTCGTCTGTGGCGAACTCAAGCGGTGCCGCGCGTTTCGCATTGATCTGAGAGTTAGCCCACCAAATCTCAACTCTTCCCTCCGGTAAGGGTAGGGCTCAGGCCGGCAGCGGGACGGTAGAGGCCTTCGCCGCGATCACCACCGAGTACCACGCGAAGGGCAAGCACGTCGAAACTGTTGGGCTGAACCAGGATTCGGCAGATCGTCATGACCGGCTATCAGGGCGGCTCGGAGCCGAGCATGGGTGACGGTGACGGCGGGCACATAAAGATCGGCCACGTCGCAGCCGGTAAACCGTTCACAACCAAGTACGCGTAATCGGTGTTCGGCCAGCAGCGCGCGGCCATGGACACCGCGTGGCACGGTGATGTGATCGGCCTCGTGAACGCCACGGCCCTGCGCGTGGGAGACACCCTTTACCGCGACGAGCCGGTCGCCTATCCGCCGATACCTAATTTCGCACCAGAGCATTTCGCCGTGGCGCGCGTCGCCGACGTCAGCAAGCACAAGCAATTCCGGCGCGGCATTACGCAACTCGAACAGGAGGGTGTCATCCAAGTCCTGCGGTCAGACGTGCGCGGCGACCACGCACCCGTTCTGGCAGCGGTGGGTCCGATGCAGTTCGAAGTGGCCAGCCAAGGAATGGCCGCGGAACTCAAGGCGCCAATCGAGCTCAAGCACCTCGCATACACCATCGCTCGGCGCACCCGCCCAGAGGACTTGCCGTACTTACAATCTCAGCGATCGATCGAGGTACTGATGCGCACCGACGGCGTTCTGCTGGCACTGTTCACCGGCAGCTGGTTCGTCGAGATGCTCAAACGCAATAACCCCGACTTGCAGCTCGAACCGCTGGTCGCCGCGGCCGATTGATTGCACAGTGCACGCTATGGAAAGGCTACGGCCCAGGATCTGAGTAGATATTGAAGCCGAATTCCTTGAGCGGTTGCAGTATTGGCGACTCGCCCATGCCGGTGATCGGGTCGGTAACCCGAACTTCAGAGTGGGTCGCGAAGGCCATCAGCTCGCCGCGGTCGAATGCGAATGCGTACCACTCGAAGCCGTCGTTGAGGAGATCGACCTGCATGGCCAATTCATCGGGGAAGCGCGCAATCGTGATATTGCGGTACTCACCATTCGGCTGAATTCGTGCCTCACACGCCGCGCTTGCGGTCGCATGAGGCAGGTGCGCGTAAGGGATTCGCAGTTCGTACACCGGTGGCGTACATACGGCCGCGGTCCAGTCGGGCGGCCAGTGCGTCACCCGGTTGATCTCTGCGAACTCGTCGCCGGGCGGCAGCGGACTCCCCAGTCGCACGCCTGCCCGGTCAGGCGGAAGCCGGTCGGCCAGCGATGAGACCATCACCACCATCGCGATATTCGCGGTAATCACGACTATCGCTCCGACAACGGTGCCGGCAAGTAGCAGCAATGAGAGTCGCGCTCTCCGCACCCGAGCCCACGTCGATGAGGGCGACGCATCAGCCATCGAACCCATCTGCCCCATAGCAACCATGATGAACCGCAAGACGCTCAGGGACTAGGCGTATTCAGCCAATCCCACGCCACGGCTTTCCGAAGACCTTTGCCTTGGAAGTCATCCGGGAGTAGTCCGTCACTGGTCGGCGTTAACGATGCGCCGCGCTCTGACGTCGGGAAGATGATGCCCTGCGAGTTCGTAGTCGGCGTCGTCATGAAGGACAACTAGCCCCCTGGCCGCCGCAGTGCCGCAGACCAGCAGATCGACAACAGACAAGGCACGAACCGCGCCCGCGCCGGCGAGTCGGTGCTGTGCCGAATCAATCCAGCGCCAAACGGATTTCGGTACGGGCACATCGGGGTAGATGTCACGAAACATCTGGTTCATCTGATCGAACTCGTCCGCATTCCGCGCCGATCGGCGAAACTCGGCTCGCTGTGGTTCGCAGGATCCGACTCCCCCGCTGACAAGCGACGAGTCCCAGGCGTGGGTCAGTTCCGGTTGTCGTTGCAGCCGCCAAACCGCCGAGGAATCGACCAAGAACGAGATCAACTCCCGATAGCCTTCTCGTCCGCCCGCGCGGCCTGCCACCCGGCGTAGTCCCAGCCCTCCGCATGCTCACGGGACCGGGCCAGCGCCTCGATGCGCCGAAACCGCTCGACGTAGTCGCGCATCGCGAGGTTCACGGCTTCCTTCTTCGTGTGCACCCGGGCGATCCGCATAACCTCGGCCAGCGCTTCGTCATCGAGGTCGATCTGTGTCACCGACACGACAGCCTCCATATGTTGGTGATGTACGGCATGAGCATACATTGCCAACATGACACGATCGGCACTCATTCCAGGCCGTGCGCACGAGCAGAGCAGCCATCGAATCGCTAGGCGGGCAGGTGTTGCGGGCAGTACGCCGTCATCGAGGCGACGATCATCGCTTCGTCCTGCTGCGGGGTAGCGAACACCTTCTTCGCGACGAATGCCGCGATTAGCTGGTCAGGGGTGACACCCTCGTCGAGGTTCTGGCAGACGGCATGTCCTGCCAGGATTGCCCGATCCGGAGCAATCTGCGGGATGCCCGCTTGAGCGAGGCTAGCGAGGTAGGTGTCGTCGACAGCGTCGGCGTTGGCCGCACCAGCTCCGACGAACGCGGCGATGCTCAGCGTTCCGGCGGCGAGCACAGTGCCGGCGATT
>NZ_DASSCY010000322.1:0-7029 GCF_035697385.1 Mycobacterium sp.
GCCCACAATCCCGCCGCCAGCACCGCGAAACCGCTCAGACCTTGAAAGACACCCTGCGCACTGCCTTGCACATCACCACCGACCAACGACGAAATCCACGCCTTCCCAACACCATCCGTGCATCCGGCGAACAATCCGTAGGCCCCGATCAGCACCCAGGCTGTGGCGGCGTCCGTCGTCAACCCCAGGCCCCCATAGCCGATTGCGAAGAACACCAGGCCGATTCCGAACACCGCGGGGCGCGGAATCCGGTCAGCGAGCAAGCCCGCCGGATAACTCGATACCGCATACACCGCGTTGTAGGTGACATAGGCCAGGATGACCTCGACCACCGAGAAGCCGATCTCGTTGAGCCGCAACAAAAGCAGGGCGTCCGGGAAGTTCACCACCCCGAACGCCACCAGGACCGCGGTCACCCGCCAATAGCGCCGAGGCAGCTCACCTACCTTGGCGAAAATCGCCTTCCGCTCGACACGCGGCAGCACCCGACGCTGTTCGCGAACGAGGAAGACCAAGGCGACGGACAGGACCGCAGGAACGACGGCCACCCACAGCAGCGGCGCGATCTGGTGGTCGAGCAGTTCGTAGCCGGCCAGGCCGAGCAGCGGGCCGACGACCGCGCCAAGCGTGTCCATCGCCCGGTGGAATCCGAAAACCCTGCCGCGGGCGGTGTCGTCGATGTCGGCGACCAACAGCGCATCGCGCGGCGCGCCTCGAATTCCCTTGCCTAGCCGGTCGACAACCCGGCCGGCCAGCACGCCAGGCCACACCGTTGCGGCGGCCACGAACACCTTGCCCAGCGCCGCCATCCCGTATCCCGTCGCGATCAACGGGCGCCGCGAGAACCGGTCGCCGAGTGGCCCCGCGGCCAGCTTGGTCAGCGATGCGGCGCCCTCGGCCGCCCCTTCCACTGCGCCGACCACCGACGCAGGCGCCCCGAGCACCGCGGTCAAATAGATGGGCAGCAGCGGGTAGAGCAGCTCGCTGGCGGCGTCCTGGAGAAACGAGACCGCCGACAGCACACGGACGTTGCGAGTGAGCCACGTGCGGCTGCCGCTGCGGGTCTCACTCACCCCGCCATGATGCCGGTATTACTTGGGACTCTCCTGGGTGACCGCCCGATAGCCCTTGGCGCTGGCCCGGTCTACCGCGGCGCGCACCAGACCGAATACCAGACCCTGAAGCGCCGCGGCGGTGATCGCCTCGCGACCCGAGCGGTCCAGATCCTTCGGATCCGGCGGTTCCTGGTCCGACGGGCTGATCCGCTGCCAGATCTCGGTGAAGATTCGGCCGGCCAGCAGACCGCCGCCCACGCTGCTCGCGACGGACAGGGGCATGTACAGGGCTTTTGCTACCGTGCTCACCGCCACCGCCTTCCCACATGCGCGATCGCTAAACGTCGCACTAGAACGCGTTCTAGTCTTGCGCTGTGCGATTCACCTACGCAGAAGCAATGACCGATCCGGCCTTCTACATACCTCTGGCCAAGGCGGCCGAGGCTGCGGGCTATCACGCGATGACGATTCCCGACAGCATCGCCTACCCATACGAATCGGACTCCACGTACCCATACACCCCGGACGGCAGCCGCGAGTTTCTGGACGGCAAGGCTTTCATCGAGGCGTTCGTCCTCGCGGGCGCACTCTGCGCGGTCACCACGACGCTGAAGTTCAACTTCTTCGTCCTCAAGCTGCCGATCCGGCCACCGGCGCTGGTGGCCAAACAGGCGGGGTCGCTGGCCGCGTTGTTCGACAACCGCCTCGGGCTCGGTGTGGGCACAAGCCCGTGGAAGGAGGACTACGAGCTGCTGGGTGTCCCATTCGCGAAGCGCGGCAAGCGAATGGATGAATGCATCGAGGTTATCCGGGGCCTGACAACCGGCGAGTACTTCGAATTCCACGGCGAGTTCTACGACATCCCGAAAACAAAAATGACGCCGGCGCCAAATAAACCGATCCCTATCCTCGTCGGCGGCCATGCCGAAGCGGCACTGAAGCGGGCGGCGCGCTGCGACGGCTGGATGCACGGCGGCGGCGAGCCCGACGAGCTAGACCGACTAATCAAGCGGCTCAACCAGATTCGCGAGGAAGAGGGCCGTACAGGCCCATTCGAGATCCACGTCATCTCGGTCGATGCGTTCACGCGCGACGGCATCAAACGCCTCGAGGACAAGGGCGTCACCGACGTCATCGTCGGCTTCCGGATTCCCTACATCATGGGTGAGGACAAGGAGCCGCTTGACACCAAAATCCGCAATCTTGAAATGTTCGCGGAAAACGTAATCGCCAAGCTCTAAAGGGGTTATCCCGCGCCTGCGCGGGTAGTCAGTTGGCAATGGCAGACACGGATTCGTACCGGGGCGGTGCGCTGGGCAGGCGTCTATCGGAAGTGACTTCCGATGCGGGTGAGCGCGGTGGCCCCTAATTCGACCAGCAAGCTGGCCGTCACCGCCCAGCCGGTGCGCGGGACTACGGTCCTGCGCGCTGAAGGTCTGCTCGACAGCAATACTTACCATGCACTCCGCGACACGATCATCAAGGCAGCACTTGACGAGCCTGCGGCCGTCGTCATCGACGTCGCCGGCCTGCGCGTCCCGGCGCCGTCGGCTTGGGTCGTGTTCACCAGTGCGCGGTGGCATGTCGGCAGATGGCCGGAGGTGCCGATTCTCCTAGTCTGTGACGATACCGCCGGCCGAGAAGCCATCTCCCGCAACGGTGTAACCCGGTATGTGTCGGTATATCCGACAGTTGAAGAAGCAATCGACACGCTGTCCGACTCTGCTCGGCACCGGTATCGTCGACGCGCCCAGGCACAATTGCCTGCGAAGCTGACCAGCTTGCGTCGGTCCCGCGACTTGGTGACCGAATGGCTGACGGCGTGGTCGCAAACCGACTTGATTCCTGTCACAAAGGTCGTCGTGACCGCGTTCGTCGAGAATGTCCTCCAACACACCGACAGCGCACCGGCAGTGCGACTCGAGACCGACGGCACGACGGTGGCAGTGGCGGTGGCGGATGCCGGTGCTGGCTCTGTCGTCCTTCGTGAGGACGGGAAGGCCAATGGCGCTGCATCGGGCCTGCGCGTCGTCGCCGCGCTATGCCGGATGTGGGGAACCGCGCCGACACCGGCGGGCAAAACGGTGTGGGCGGTGCTGGGGCCCGAGAATCGGCTGTAGGGCCCCGATCGGCGCGCGATTCTGCTGATTCGCCGTGCCAGATCGTCAGCCCCGCAACGTCGCATGTGGGCTTCGACCGTACGTTTCCCGGTAGAGAACCGCAAAACGACTGGTGTGCATGAATCCCCAGCGTGCGGCGATCGCCGTCACCGAATCCCGCATCCGATCACCCGCCAAAAGAGCCTCATGGGCGTGGTGCAGGCGGATCCGCCGCAGATACTGCATCGGCGTCATGTCCAGGTTGCGGCGGAACATGTATTGCACCGCACGCGGAGTCACGTGGACGGCTTCGGCGATATCGGCCAGTGAGATATCGCTGGCGGCGTTGGCGTCGATGTACTCGATCGCGCGCCGCAGCAGTTCCGGCTGATGGTCATTGCGGTCATGCGGCGACGTACCGACCGTAGCCGTGTTCGGGAATGTCGACAGTGTGACAGCGGCCAGCAGGCGGCTCGCATGCCCGAGCACCAGCGGCGTTGCCAAGGAATCGTCGGCCAGCACGCTGTTCTTCACGTAGTTCACGGTTTGTTGCCACAATCGTCCGGACGCGAGGTCGACCGGTTGGAAACTCGAAAAGCGAATCCCCAACGGTGCTTGGCTCACAGGCAGGCCGGTGGCCACACCGCCGACGAGCGGCGGGTCCAGCAACAGCGAAGTGACGCGCAGGCTCTCGGCGCGGGCGTAGTGCGGCAGGTCGGGCTGAGTCATCAGAGTCACCTCGCCCGCGCCCGCTTTGCCGGCGATACCGTCGCACTGACTTGCCACCCAGCCTCTGCTGGGCCAGGCGACGACCACTTTGTTGATCGGATCGGGAGCGGCTTCGAGGTCACCCACCAGCTCGATCTCTTCGATTGCAAAAGTCCCCACGTCGGTACGCGCATGCGTCAGCAGCGGTTTCCCGTCCGGCGGTGCGATGTCGCTGGTTGACAGGCGAAGACGGACCCCATAGGCGGATTCGAGAAACTCGCGCATCTCGGCGGGATCAGACACACGGACATGAGATCGCTGCGGCTCGCGAAGTTTTGTCGGGCTACCCGTCAGCGGGATCACCTCGTAAGGGTGACGTGGTCCAAGGGGCTACTACTTAACCCCATTTATGGCATTTACCTTACTCGCGGCGGTTTTCACAGGGTCTGCATCGGGGAAGAATGCCCTGATGGGGCTCAGCGATGTCGCGCTGGTTCTGGCTTCCGGCGACGAACCGCCGGGGCTGCTTCCGGCACGCCAGCAGATGGCGGTCTCGCTGGGCTGGCACATCGTCCTCGCCTGCTTCGGGGTGGCGTTTCCGACGATCATCTACGTGATGCATCGGCGGGGCATCGTGCGTGATGACCCGGTCGCACTTGGGCTGGCGAAGCGGTGGGCCAAGGTGTCGGCAGTGTTGTTTGCCATCGGCGCGGTCTCGGGCACCGTGCTGTCCTTCGAGATGGGCTTGCTGTGGCCGGGGCTGATGGGCCGGTTCGGTGACGTGCTGGGACTGCCGTTCGCATTCGAGGGGCTGTCGTTCTTCGTCGAAGCGATCTTCCTTGGCATTTACCTATACGGCTGGGGCCGCATGCCGCCGCGCCGTCATCTGGCCATGCTCATTCCGATGGGGGTGTCGGGCGTCGTCGGCACGTTCTGCGTGGTGTCGGTGAATGCGTGGATGAACCACCCTGCCGGCTTCGAGATGCGCGACGGCGAGGTCGTCAACGTCAACCCGTGGCGGGCGATGTTCAACGGCGGGGTGTGGCTGCAGTTCCTGCACATGTGGGTGGCCGCTTTCATGGTCGTCGGGCTGGTGGTCTCAGGCGTCTACGCATTTGGGCTGTTGCGGGGGCGCGTTGATGAGCATCATCGGCTGGGATTCACGGTGCCGTTTGTCTTCGCTTCGGTGGCGGCCCTGGCGCAGCCACTGATCGGTCACGTGCTGGGCATGCGGATCCACGACACGCAACCGGCGAAACTCGCCGCCTTCGAACTTGCCGAAACCACGGAGAGCCCTGCCCCATTGCGGCTCGGCGGCGTGCTCATCGACGGCGAGGTGCACGGGTCGCTGGACATTCCGCGGCTCGGGTCGATCATCGCCCGCAACTCGTGGGATGCGCCGGTGCCCGGACTGGACACCGTGCCGGAGAACGAGTGGCCGCCGGTCAACATCACGCACCTGGCGTTCCAGTCGATGGTCGTCATCGGGACGCTGCTTGCCGGTGTTGTCGTCCTGTACTGGCTGCTGCGGTGGCGAAGGCGCGACTTGCTCGGCAATCGATGGTTCCTGCGGTTCGCCGTCATCGCTGGCCCCCTGGCCATCCTGGCGGTTGAATTCGGTTGGATAGCAACCGAAGTGGGGCGCCAGCCGTGGACGGTGTGGCATGTGTTGCGCACAAGTGATGCCGTCACCACGAGCACCGGCATCTGGTGGACCTATATGGGAGTACTGGTCATCTATCTCGGCATGACCGTCGGCGCAGTCGTCGTGCTGCGGTCGATGGCCAGGCGCTGGCGTGCCGGCGAGGTCGACCTGCCGAGCCCGTACGGACCGCCACGACAGGAGCTACAGGCGTGACGTTGGCGACGGTGGTTGCGATCGCGATGTTCCTCGGCGTCATTGCGTACGCGTTGTTCGGCGGTGCCGATTTCGGCTCAGGCTTCTACGATCTCACCGCGGGCGGCGGTCAGGCGGGCCGTGAACTGCGGACGCTTGTCGATCACAGCATCGGGCCGGTGTGGGAAGCCAACCACGTCTGGCTCATTTACATTCTCGTCATCTGGTGGACCGCATTTCCCGAGGCGTTCGCAGCGGCGATGACGACACTGTTCATCCCTCTGATGCTCGCACTGACCGGGATTGTGTTGCGGGGAGCCAGTTTCGCGTTTCGCAAGTACGCCGCGACGATGGGCCAGGCCCGGTTGTTCGGTGCGATATTCGCGGGTTCATCGCTTATTACCCCGTTCTTCCTTGGCGCGGTCGCGGGCGCCATCGCGTCGGGCAGGGTACCGGCGCAAGGGTACGGCGACCGCGTCGGATCGTGGATCAACCCGACATCGCTTGTCGGCGGTGGCCTGGCAGTCACCACTTGTGTCTTTCTCGCCGGCGTCTTCCTGACCGCGGACGCCACCCGTGCCGGAAACACCGAGCTTGCAGAGAAGCTGCGCGCCAGGACGCTGGCGGTCGGGATCGTCAGCGGCCTGATCGTGTTCGCGGGGTTGTATCCGATCTCGGTAGACGCGCCAACACTGGCCGCGGGTCTGCGCACGCATGCGTCACCGCTGCTGGTGGTGGCGGCTGCGGCTGGATTGGCCGCCGTCGTGCTGCTGTATCGCCGAAGCTATTCGGTGGCAAGGCTTCCCGCCGCGGCTGCGGTCGGTGCTGTGATCACGGGCTGGGGCGCGGGCCAGTACCCATGGATGCTGGTGGACCAGGTCACCATCAATGATGCCGCAGGCGCAGACGCGACGCTGGCGGGCCTGCTCGTGGTCGTCGGCCTGGCGGGGGTGATCGTGCTACCGGCGCTTGGCTATCTGCTGTGGCTCACACAGACGGAGGAGTGGACGCACTGACCGGCCCTTGCGCCGAAACGGTATTCCAGCAGGGGTCTACTCGAACTTTCTCTGCTGGAATACCGTTTCGGCACCTTCACGTGGGACGCCAACCGCGCGAGACCATCGCATCCCACGCCTGCCTGACAAGGTCTGTGTCGCTGTCCTCTTTGATGGCCCGCACGACATGCCAACCCAGACGTGCGAGCGTCGGCCAGACACGCTGATCCTTGACGTATTGCGCTCTGCTGGTCCGATGTTGCTCGCCGTCGTACTCCGCACCGACCATGAAGTCCTCCCACCCCATGTCGAGGAACCGCACGAACTGGCCCCGC
>NZ_DASSCY010000323.1:0-22777 GCF_035697385.1 Mycobacterium sp.
GGAAGAACTCATCGGAGAACGGCTCGAAGACGACTTCTGACTGCGTCATAGACGCGACCCCCCCTGTGGACCCGCTATCACCCGGCTAGGTTCGGTGCGCCCCTCCAACGCAGTCGAATACGGCTGGCGGACAGCCTGTTCCTTCCTTGCGAAGGACATTCCGCTGGAGGGTCTGCTCCGAGTTCATGCTGTTGTACAGGCACAGTTTACGGTGCGCTATACAGGATGTCTTACCGTACGATCCGGATGTGGTCAATCATGAGGTTCCGCGATTGGAACTTTCGCGAGTGCGTAACAGCACCTGCGATTCAAGAGATTGGGCTTCGTCTTCGTGATCTTCTGGAGGGAACACCGCTCCGACATGTATCGGCGGTCCTCGAGCCGTTCAACCACTCGTCGGCGGCGCACTCGGAAAAGATCCAAGCCCTAACCGCCGTCGAGATGACGTTCTGGTCACGGTTTTGTGTTGCGGTGACACCGCTTTCGCGATACCCACGATCTCACCGAGGTCCCATCCCGAATGTGTCGCGGGACTTCTTGGTCACGGCGCCGGTGATGCGTCCTGCACAGCCTCCCTGGCTACTCGTTCGTCGTGAATGCGGACCAGCTCACAAAATCCGAGCCGGTTGTAGTCGGGTGTGGGTTGGATCCCCCACTTGTCCCGGGCAGTGTCTTTACCCTCCGCGCCTTCGGGAGGACCGAATGCCGGGTACGGCGCTTTGCACTCCAACGCGTCGTCTGAGTACCGGACCTTCAACAGCTCACTACAGATCTGTGTGACGCTCAGTGTGGGATAACCGTAGTAGACCGCCATGAACGGCAAGGTGAAGGCACCCTGCACGACAAGCGCGACCAGGCACACGATGGTCGCTCGCTTGATCCACTTGTGCATGTTTGCGTAAGACGGCGTGTACCAACGGGCGGATCATCGGCTGACTTCTCGTCCGATGGAGTCGACGAACAAGGGTGTAGCCACGACTTTCTCCTTGGCTCGTAGTCAGTCGGTGAAGATTTCGCGGTTGACCGTATGCAGGTACGGGATTGCGAGGAACGGGCTGATGTAGAAGATGTCGATGAGCCACCACCCGACGACGGGGAACACCGTGCCGGCGTAGCGGATGTCTGCGTACATCGTCATGTTGAAGACGTAGGCACACCAGATCACCACGCCCATCCAGCAGGTGACGATCATCCACTGATGGCCCCACCGCTTCATCTGCAGGAACCCGATCGCCGCCGCAGCCCGCATCGTGAACACGGTCAAGATCAACCCGAATACGAAACCTTTCTCACCCGGGGCCGCCGAGCCGCCAACCCACAGCTCGTTGTAATGCCAGAAGTAGCCGGCGTCGAACATGTTGCCCCACCCGACCAGCAGCACCCGGTTGACCAAGGTGTGGTTGGCGATCCAGTCCAGCGCCCACCCGAAGGTGTTCAGACATGCGTCGAGCAGCACGAGATAACCCAGGAGGGTGACGAGCATCGGCCGCACTGACAGGCCAGCGCGCAGCGCCTGGCGCTGCAGGTAGACCCCCCGCATGAAGATGGGAAAGCCGATGAGGCCGGGCGCCCACATGCCCATCATCGCGGCGCCGACGATCATCCACTTGTCGGCGCGCCGCTGCGCCCGGTGTGATTCCTCGTGATGGTCCTCCAGGCTTACCGAACTATCGGATCCCGTCGCAGTCGACAACGCCGCACGTTTCCCATTTCCTGAAAGACGTTTGATCAGAGGGAGATTCATAGCGACCACAAGCCTCGGACGATGGACATGTACAACTGGATGGAGAACATCACCAGCAGATAGCCGTAGATCACGATCTGCAGGACGATGAGCGCTGTCTTGCGCTGCCTCTCTTTTTGATCCATCTCAATGGCTCCTTTTCCGGGTTATGGGCTAGTAGACCCTTCGGCGGTCAGCAGGCTCGCGGCCGCGACCTCGCGAAGCCCGTCGGTGACGGCTCCGTCTGTACTCAGAGGTGCCAAGGTGCACGCGTGTGCTGCCTCGAATTCGGTAGCTCCCGACGCAATCAAGAGAGCGGCGGTAACGAACACTCGTGTCGAGGGAGGGGCGAAATGGAACGCTTCGTCCGCAGTGCGGACCGCGATCGCACAGTTGACGAGTCGCTGCGCTGTGGCCAGTCGGTCCGACACCGGCTTCGGCGACGACGACCTCAGCCGCCCTTTCAGGTGGCAAGTAGGTCATCGGAATGGTGACGAAGCGTTGCCGGAAAGAGGGTTTCAGCTCCTTCAGCGAACTGCGGTAGGCCCGGTTATAGGAGCACACCTCGCATCGGGTTTCACTAAGCGCGACCACAGTCAACGCACAACTGCGTTCGATGTCCAATGCGTGTCCGTCGTCCAGTTCAGTCATCGCGCGATGTCCCCGGATCGCGCAGCTCGACACGATGTGCTGCGCGACTCAGAATGTTCCGATGGACTTGAACATCCAGTACCAGAACGCGATTATCAGCGCGATAGCGCCGTACGCGGCGAAGTAACGGACGCCCTCCCAAAGCCTTAGCATCATCGTTGGAAACCCATTCTTGTTGGATTGCGATCGGACGACCGTGAGAATGTGGAGCGCGGGGGGCTCATCGCAGCGGTAGTGAGCACCCCGTCGAGTTCGAACAGAAGAAAATGCCCTTTGGAGGAAGCGTCGACCTCCGTGCGGACTGCCCAGAACCCGGTCGAAGTCGGCCGCCATCCGGGGCTTCCGCCCACGATCCAAGCTCGAGCAGGACATGCGCTTTCGTCGGAAAGCGGAATATGTCAGGGCCCGCGCGCCACCTCGGCGGCCGCCATGGTGCAAGCCCAGTACATCTACTCGGACGCGTAGGCGAAGGCGTGCGTACACCCGGCGGATTTCTAAGCAACCCCGCGGAGTATGACGTCCACCGGCTCCCCCGGACCGTGACATGAGCGCTTTGTATCCGATGTATCGACTTCAGTCAACAGCAGTCATGCCTGATCTGGTTTGACTCGAGTTCTAGGTCCAAAGAAGCCCTGTAACAAGCTGATTACCTGGCGACGATCTGGGCGCATTGGCCTCACCCGCAACAGGTTTCGAAGGTGATGCGTAGCCTCACCGCCTAGCCAAACAAGAGTCCGATGTGCACGCAACGCTAGAGCTGCCCATCTCGGCGCGTCCCGTCATTCCGCCAACGAAATGCGGATAGCTAGGCGTGCACTACGACTTCAGTCTCTGACGCTGAGGACCTCGATTCTGCATCTTGGCCCGTGCGCACGGGCGAGGCGCACGTCAAGCGTGAGCAGCGTCGCATCGAACGCCTCCGGCAGCGCGACGTACACCGCGTCCCATCCCCGTACCGAATCCCGTAGGTGCCAGGCCCGGTCGAGCAGCCACGGATGCCCGCAACGCTCGCCCGGCCAGTCCCGCAAGTCCGCCACCGCTTGCGCCGCGGCTGTGCCGTCAAGGTGGCCACGGAGGTGCTGGGCGCGGATCACCTCCATGACTTCGACATCGATCACGTGCGGTGCCGCCTGTTCGACATTGGTGGACTACCGGGCCGCGATCTCACCGGCGCGGGGCGTGTCTGCGACGACCTCGAATAGGCACGACGCATCAGCGACCAGCATCGGGCCACTCGCCACGCCACTCATCCAAGGTCGCGAGTACCTCTGTCGTCCTTCGGACGGCCGCCGACCGTCCGCGCGGGCCACTGCTTGATCGATGGCCGCGCCGCCACTCGAATCGCCGCCCGACGCAGCAACTCAGGCACCGCCCCTCCGCTGCAGTGCGCAGCGCCGAGCCCGCATACAAATCGTCGTCGATATCGATCTGACCGTCTTAGGCATATCGACCAGCCGGTGATCCACTGGTTCTCTCTGGACGAGAACGTCATTTCCGATTATCGTCAGCGACGTGCCGACACCGCAGATAGCGCTCGCGCCGGAGATCTCCACCTGGCCCGACGACAACCCGCAGCTCATCGGAAGCAACTGTGGGGTGTGTGGCGCTACCACGTTCCCCGTCCAGCAGCGCTGCCCAAAGTGCAGTGCCGGCGAGATGTCGGACGTGCTGCTGCCTCGCCGCGGAACGGTGGTGGCATGGACGACGCAGGGCTTCCCACCCGGGCTGCCGTACAAAGGCCCCGCAGGTAAAGACTTCGTCCCCTTCGGGGTCGGCTTGGTGCAACTCGGGGACGTGATCCGCGTCGAGGGCCGACTCACTGAGAACGACCCGAAGAAGTTGGCGTTCGGTATGGAGGTCGAGCTGACCATGGTGCCTTTCGCCACCGATGAGGAAGGCAACGAGATCGTCACGTTCGCCTTCCAACCGGTCTGAGAGAGGAACAGTCGACAATGAACGACGTCGCCATCATCGGTGTGGGGCTTCATCCATTCGGCCGGTTCGAAAAGACGGCCATGGAGATGGGCGCCGAAGCGATTCAGTTGGCCCTGACCGACGCGGGAGTCGACTGGAAGGACATCCAGTTCGGCTTCGGCGGCAGTTACGAGGTGTCCAACCCGGACGCTGTGACGCGGCTGGTCGGCCTGACCGGCATCACGTTCACCAACGTGTTCAACGCATGCGCCACAGCGGCCAGCGCCATTCAACAGACCGCGGACACGATCCGGCTGGGCAAGTACGACATCGGCATCGCGATCGGCCTGGACAAGCACCCGCGTGGCGCCTTCACCGACGACCCCGCCAAACTCGCGCTGCCACAGTGGTACGCCGAGAACGGTCAGTTCGTCACCACCAAGTTCTTCGGGATGAAGGCCAATCACTACATCCATAAGCACGGCATCTCGCAGGCGACGCTGGCCAAGGTCGCCGCCAAGAACTTCCGCAACGGTGAGAAGAACCCGAATGCGTTCCGGCGCAAGCCGATTTCCGAGGAAGAGATCCTCACCTCGGCCATGCTGAACTACCCGCTGACGCAGTACATGTTCTGTGCGCCCGACGAAGGCGCGGCGGCCGTGATCATGTGCCGCGGCGACATCGCACACCGCTTCACCGACAAGCCTGTGTACGTGCGTGCCACCGAGATCCGCACACGGACCTTCGGCGCCTACGAAGTGCACGCGACATCGGCGCCACTGGACGAGGACCCGTCCCCCACCGTGTACGCGGCCAAGGCCGCCTACGAGGTGGCGGGGATCGGTCCCGAGGATGTCGACATCGCGCAGTTGCAGGACACCGATGCCGGCGCCGAGGTCATCCACATGGCCGAGACCGGGCTGTGCGCCGACGGCGAGCAGGAGAAGCTGTTGGCCGACGGAGCCACCGAGATCAACGGCCAGCTACCGGTCAACACCGACGGCGGACTGATCGCCAACGGCGAGCCGATCGGCGCCTCGGGATTGCGCCAGGTCCACGAGTTGGTGCGTCAGCTCCGCGGCGAGGCGGGCGAACGCCAGGTTCCCGGCGAGCCTCGAGTGGGTCTCGCCCAAGTCTATGGGGCACCAGGCACGGCTTCGGCGACGATCCTGTCGCTCTGAGTGGAAACGGACATTTGGCTCCCGATGGGAAAACGTCGTTCTAGAATCCGAAAATGATGTTTCCGCGGGCGTCGCTCGGGCTCCTGTTAGCGACGGTGTTGACGGCGACCAGCTTCATGCTGTCGCCCCCTGTGTCGCACGCTCAGCCGCCTCTGCACCAGGTCAAGTACACGGTCTTCGCCGAACAGCCCTTCGCCGACCTGGCGATCTACTACCGCGAGGTCGACCCGCCGGACTGGGCCGCCTACAGCCACAACCCATACCAATTCAGCCCGAAAGCCAACGCGGACGTCGGCCCGGACAACATGTGGGTGATGGACGTCATGCTGGCAAACCCGAACGACTGGGCCATGGTCACGGCAGGCACCGCGGGGAGAGAGCAGACGCCCAACATTCACTGCGTGCTTGCGGTGGACGGCGTCGTCGTCGCGACCGATCAGGGACCAAAGGGTGCCCTCTGCTCGCTTCGCCCCTGGTAAGAAGCCATCGTCGCACCGTCTGCGGGAAGTGGTTCGCCCTCCAGCCGGCGAATCCACCGCTCGCAGTACTCGAACGTCTCGGCGTGCCCGGTGGATATGCCGAGCTCTTGCTCCATCACCAGTCCCTGCGACACGCTCGTCGCGAACACGGTCCACACCACCGGGGGAACTTCCGCCACGTCCACGCCGTAGCGGCGCAGGGCCGCCGCAATCGCTGTGTTCTGCTCCTGCCGGAAACGTTCTGCGTAGTAGACGATTTCGGCCCGCAGCGCCTTGCGATGGTTCGCCAGGCCCATGAATTCCATCGTCAGCCGGGTGGCCTCCGGCATCGTGGAAAACCGCCACAGCGCCCACAGCGGCTGCGGCGACGCCAGCGCCGTCGCCAGAACTTCGAGTCCCTCCTCGGCCCTGCGGCGGAACACCGCCAAGAAGAGGTCCTCCATCGTCCGGAAGTAGTAGTGCACGAGTTGAGGCTTGAGTCCGGCCCTTTCAGCGACCCGGCGCGACGTGACCGCGGCGTAGCCATCCGCCAGAAGCAGCTCCTCGGCCGCGTCGAGCAGCACACCGCGATTTTTCGCGTCCGGCGCCCCGATCCTTCGGGCCGATCCCATGCCACCTCCTGTTTCGTCGTGCCGCCACGCTCCAACACGCAGATGTTAGACGCCGGCCAGCCCCGTCATCTTGACCCTGACACTACCGCCATGCTAAGCAGGTGCTCAGCATATTTCGTTTCTCGCACAGTCGGGCATAGTCGTGCCGTCAAACCACCACAGCAACCATGGGTTCCGGGAGGAAGCGCTTTAAAATGACCACCGATTTCGACTCCGTCGACTACTTCACCGACCCGTCGCTCGTTCCCGACCCACATCCGTACTACGACCACGTCCGCGAAAAGGACCCGGTGTGCTGTCCGATCAACAACGGCGTGCTTGCGGTCACCGGCTGGGAAGCGGCCAACACCGTCTACAAGGACAGCGAGAATTACTCGTCCTGCGTCGCGGTCATGGGTCCGTTCACGCCAATACCGTTCGCGCCCGAGGGCGACGACATCTGTGCGGACCTCGAGGCGCACCGCACCGAGATCCCCATGTTCGAGCACATGGTCACGATGGACCCGCCGCAGCACACCGACGCGCGGTCCATCCTTTCTCGGCTGCTAACACCGAAGCGCCTCAAGGAGAACGAGGACTTCATGTGGCGGTTGGCCGATCGTCACATCGACGAGTTCATCGCCGACGGCAAATGCGAGTTCCTCGCGGCGTACGCGAAACCGTTCTCGCTCTTGGTCGTTGCCGACCTCCTCGGCGTGCCTGAATCCGACCACGAAGATTTCCGTGAAGCATTCGGGGCCCAGCTGGCCGGAACGAACATCGGCGGCCTCGACCACGAAGTGATCGCAGCCAACCCGCTGGCGTGGGCGGACGAGAAATTCTCCCGTTACATCGAGGAACGTCGCGAGTCGCCCCGCGACGACGTCCTGACCTCGATCGCCACCGCGAAGTACCCCGACGGTTCGACGCCCGAAGTCGTCGACGTCGTCCGCACCGCGACGTTCCTGTTCGCCGCGGGCCAGGAAACGACTGCGAAGCTGCTCGGCGCGGCACTGCGGGTGCTCAGCGACCGACCGGACATCCAGCAACAGTTGCGCGACGACCGCAGTCTGATCCCGATCTTCATCGAGGAATGCCTGCGGATGGACAGCCCGGTGAAGAGCGTATTCCGGATGGCCCGCAAGACAACGACTCTCGGCGACACCCCGGTGCCGGCAGGCACCACGGTGATGGTCAGCCCGGGCGCGGCCAACCGCGACCCCAAGCGGTTCGACAATCCGCACGAGTTCTCGCTCGAGCGCAAGAACGTCCGCGAGCACATCGCGTTCAGCCGCGGTATCCACTCGTGCCCTGGCGCGCCGCTGGCGCGCGTCGAGGGCCGTGTTTCGATCGAGCGAATCCTCGACCGGATGGCTGACATCACCGTCAGCGAGGACAAGCACGGACCGCTTGGAGCGCGTCGCTACACCTACGAGCCGACCTTCATCCTGCGCGGGCTCACCGAACTGAACATCAAATTCAAGCCCTCTGGCTAGACGACAGGGCGTCCAAAACCTGGGCGTGTCGGCGGTTTTTACGCCTGCTCGACCGCGACTACTTTGCCGCCGCGACCAGTTCTTCCAACACGGCAGGCAATGCGTCGGCCAGGTCCCACATGTCTGGTAGCAGATGGGCGCAGCCCACCAGGCCGATGTCGAGACTGCCGTTCAGCGACATCATGCTGACGTTCAGTCCGACTCCGTTGAACGGCGGGCCCAACGGATACATCGCGATGATCTTTCCGCCCTGCAGGTATCGCTGAATCGGAGACAGCGGCACGTTTGAGATGGACAAGTTGTACGGCGGCCGCCGTTCCGCAAGTCGGCTGCCCATGTAGAGCGCCACGAAGGCACCGATAACGCCTGGCGCGACGTAGTTGGCCCAGTCTTGAAGCAGCGTCCTGCGTTTGGCCGAGCTGTGTTCCTTACCGACCGAAGTCGTCTCGGCGATGGCCTTCAACCGGTGAGCCGGGTCAGCGATATTTGTGTGAAGTGCGGTGAACATCGCTGTCAGGTTGTTGCGACCCATGTCGTCGGCCCCCTCGAAGACACCGACGGGCGCCATGGCGATCAGAGAGGTGTGCGGTAAAGCGCCACGGTCGAGTAGATATTTCCTGGCCGCGCCCGAGACTACCGCCAGCGCAACGTCGTTGACTGTAACGCCAAACCAATTCTTGACAGTCTTGACCTTCGCGAGGTCCAACTTGGCATAGCCGACAGTACGGGGTCCGAAGACCTTGCCGTTGAATAAGACCTTCGGTGCGGTGAAGGTGCGCGGCATGGCTCTGCCTGACGCAAACCGGCGAATGGTATCGGAGGCCACCCGAAAATGGGCGGGCAGCACCTTGGTGATCAAGAACCATGGCCGCAGCGCGAACCTCCGCAGACCGTCGAGCGCTATCTGTCGCCTTCTGACGTTGGGAAAACCGGCTATCGGTTCGGGTGCCGGCGCATCGACCTGGTCGCTGCTCAGCTGAAGCCAGATCGCCGGTCCGCTGGTCCCGTCCATGATGGAGTGCTGTATCACGAACAGGACGACGACGCGGCCACCGTCCTCTGGCTTCACGCCCGCCACGCCCTCGAGTACCCACATACGCCAGAGCGGCAGCGACCGGTCCATCGGCGCCGCGATGAGTGCGCCAGCAAGGTCGGATATTTCGTGCCGCGTCCCCGGCGGGGGTATCTCGGCGCGGCGCACATGATTGTCGATGTTGAAGTGTTCGTCTTCAACCCACACCGGAGTGTCCAGATTCCACGGACTGTCAGCCAGTTTCGCGCGGAGTTCCGGAATGGCGTTGACTTGCGCCCTCATTCCCTCCCGAAATCGTTCGAAGTTGTATCCGCCCTTCATGGTCGAGGTGTCGATTTCGATGGCACCAGCGACATTCATTGGCACGTCAGGAGTTTCGAGCTGCAGGAGGCTGGCGTCGAAACCGCTGAGGCGCTGCATCTTTTCGACAGTCATTATGCCAATGCGCTCGCGGCAGCGACGGCGTGGCGGCGGCGCCACCTCATCACCAACAGGCCGCCCCGGCGCGGTTCGGGGGTGATTCCCCGGTAGCGACGACCTTCACCCGGCGCGTCGGTGGTAGCAATTTCCAGTTCGCGCAGCAGAACTCGCAGTGTCACATTCTGGTGCAGATTGGCGAACACTGCGCCGACACAGCGGCGCACCCCGGCACCGTATGCCAGCCATGCCACGCTCTCCGGAGGGTTGCCGACGAATCGGTCCGGGTTGAACGCCTCAGCGTCCACAAAGCTCTGATGCGAATTGTGCGCGCATGCGATGTCGACCAGAATCATAGAATCCTCGGGGATAACCCACTCGCCCAGCCTGATTTGGCGACGGGTCGAGCGGGCGATCATCTCGATTGACGGGCGGGTCCGCTGCACTTCCCAGATTGTGGCCTGCCGCAACTCGTGGCCGCCCGAGTCGCTTTCGGCGGTCAAGCGCGACAAGACGTCTGGGTGCCGGCGCAACCGCTCTATCGCCCACGAGATCGACGCCGAGGTTGTCTCATGGCCCGCACCGAGCAGTGCGAATAATTCATCGGCGATGTGTGCGTCATCGATGGAAGTACCGTCGTCGTAGCGGGCCTGCAGGAACGTTCCCAGGACGTCGTCGCGGTCTTCCAGACCAGGGTCGCGGCGGGCGGATTCGATCAGAGAGGTAATGATTTCCTCGTAGCGCGCCTTGTCCCTCTGCAACCGCCCCCACGGGCTATGCGGGCCGAGATCCCGGCGCAGCGCCGGTGGTAGGACTGCGAGCCGGGAGGTCCAGAGCGACATCCGCGGAATGATTTGCCGGAGCTCGGCGAGATCCTCACCCTCCGCATCAAAGACTGCGCGCAACAGTGCGTTCAACGTGAGTCGCCTTATTGACGGCGCGCAGGCGAATTCCACACCTTCTGGCCACGTGGCGATCTCGCGCAGCACTTCCTCTTCGATCATCGATTCGTGATTGCGCATGCGACGCCCGTTGAAAGAGGGGGCGAGAAGCTTGCGACGCCGACGATGTTCTGCCCCATAAAGCCTCACCATTGACCCGGCCGGCAGTACCGTGTCCAGACCGGATGCGTTGTCGACGAGGTCGCTGCTGCTGGAAAGCAGCTCCTTGATCAGCTTGCCCTCGCCAAGGACGAAGACCTTGCCCCAGAACGGAACCTTCGCGGAGAAGCACGGGCCGTATCGCCGATGCGCTGCTGCCAAAGCCTTGTGCCGTCCCGCCGCAAACACGAGACCCTGGACGAACGCCGGCGCGACAGGACCTGTCGGAAGGTGGATCGGTTCGGCTGCCACCTCGCTACCCACGTCGACCACCCCCGTCATTCCGACACAAGATTAAACCAACTATCGATCCATCGAAGTATGGTTCTGGCAATGAGTCAACCGCCGAGCGTTGTCATCACCGGTGCGTCCCGCGGCATCGGACTGGCCTGCGCCGCCCACATGTATCGGCTGGGCTGGCGCGTCGTCGCCGCTGTCCGATGCCCGGAAACCGCACTCGCGCAACTACAGACAGCGGTACGCGCCCAGCCGGACGATCCGCGCATGATCGCGGTCCGCCTTGACCTCACCGACCCTTCGTCGATCGCGTCGGCGGCCCACGACATCGAGGCGGCGGTCGGTGCCCCGGATGGCTTGGTGCACAACGCAGGCATTGCTGCCGCGGGAAGCTCGGAGGAGCTGCCTACAGATGTCTGGCAGCGAATGTTCGCGACGCATCTGTTCGGACCCGTCGCGCTCACCAACCAGCTGTTGCCATCGATGCGGTCGGCTGGACGTGGCCGCATCGTGGTGGTGTCGAGCCAGGCGGCGGGACGGGGGTTGCCGGCAATCACTCCCTATTCGGCGTCAAAGAGCGCGCTCGAACGCTGGGCCGAGGGCCTCGCGAATGAAATTGCTCCGTTCGGTCTCGGCGTGACGGTGTTGGTGACCGGAACGTTCGACACTGACATGATCACCGAAGACAGCCCGCACTATCGCGACGACGCCGGGCCGTATGCGGAACTTCACGACCGGATCGATCGCAGCGGACGCAGGGCAGTGGGGTTCTTCAAACGGTCCCCCGAGAAATTCGCGCCGCGGCTGGCCACCGCCCTCACCGAGCGGGCCCCGTTTGCGCGGCACGGCGTAGGCCCCGACGCTCGCACGTCGATGATCGTGTACCGCATTCTTCCTGCATGGGCAGGGCACCAGATGGGCCGGATAGCGATGGGACTTCCGCGTCGTGGTGCGTGGCTCGGCCGCAACATCGACCAATAGGGGTGGAATGGAATTCGACCCGTCCTCAGACGAGTTCTTCGCAGACCCACACAAGAGCTACCGCAGGCTACGCGCAGAGTCGCCGGTGTACTACAACTCCGAACTCGACTTCTACGCGCTCACCAGACATGCCGATGTCGCCCAGGCGTATCGCGATTACTCGACGTATTCGTCCGCGCACGGCTACGACCTTGCCATGGTGAAGTCGGGCGACGTTCCACCCAACCTCATCCTGTTGATGGATCCGCCCGAACACAGACGTATGCGCGGGTTAGTCAGTCGGGCATTCACGCCAAGAGCGATATCGGCTCTGCGCGAGACAGTCGCAAGCCTGGTGGAGAAGTACCTCAGCACGGCGGACCCTCGCCGGTTCGACGTGGTGCAAGACTTCTCTGCACCATTCCCCGTCGAGGTCATCGCGCACATGGCAGGCGTGCCGACGGAGTCGCGGCAGCGCCTGCGGTTGCTGGCCGAGGAGATAATGCGGCACCGCGCCGGCGACGAAGTCGACGAAGCTTTTACGACGGCGCTGCTGGAGGCCTTCGCCTTCTACCACAACCTGGTTCAGCAACGCCGGGAGCAGCCATCGGACGACATGATCAGCACCCTCGTCGGCGCAGAAATGATGCGTGAGGGCGGCGAGGTGACAAGTCTCGACGACCTCGAGATCGCCAGCTTTGCGATGCTGTTGGGTGGTGCCGGCGCCGTCACTGTCACCAAGGTCGTCAGCAGCGCCGTAGCGCTCTTAGCGCAGCATCCCGACCAGTGGCAACTGCTGCTTGATGACCGCACAAAGATCGGCGGGGCGGTGGAGGAAGTGCTCAGGTTCGATGGACCTGTGCTCTACAACGTGCGGTACACACTCAAAGAGGTCACGCTGCAGGGGGTTACGATTCCACCGGGAAGGCCTGTGTTGCTCTGCACGGCTGCCGCGAATCGTGATCCCGACGCGTTCCGCGACCCAGATATCTTCGATATCGACCGCGACCGAGCGGGGGCGCAACACCTCGGCCTCGGATATGGCATCCACAGCTGCCTAGGTGCAGCGCTCGGTAGGATGGAAAGTGCTGTCGCGCTGGACCATCTGCTCGACTTCATGCCAAATTACGAAGTCATCTGGGAGGACTGTGTTCGAGTCAACTCATCGAACGAAGCCGGGTGGTCTCACCTTCCGGTGAGAGTGTTGCCATGACGTTGATTCAGGGCGATGCACAGCTTCGCGAGAAATTGATGGCCGTCCGGCCACTTCCGATCGCGCAGGGCGAGGGTGCTCAGAGGTCGCCGCGCTCCCACTTGGGGAAGCCATCTGGTCTAGCGACACAGGTCAAGAACAAGCCGTCCGGCGCCTGCGCGACTTCGCCTTCATAGGTCGAGCACTGACTGTTCTCTTCCTTGATCCCGTGCATTTCGGGAGACCGGAACCATCGCGGTTCGTAGCGCCTCGGCGACCCACAGAACACCAGACGTCCCCACGACGTCACGCCGAACGAGTAGTACGTGGCGTTGTCACAGTACGAGCCGAGCACGACGTTCGGCATGATGCCTGGTGTGCAGGACGGATAGTTGCACTCGGTCGGCCCAGCTGAAGCCGGCGGCGCGAGAGTGATCAGACCTGCGGTCAGGAGTGCAGAAAGTACTGCGACGGTGGATCGCACCGCATCATTCTGACATGCGCCGGAATGGAATTCTCGCTTTCGGAGAGGATTGCTGCCGCCCAAGATAGGCTTTCAGGTCATGCGCGGATTGAAGATCGTCGTCGGAGCGTTAGCAGCCGTTACCGTGGTTGGAGGTTCGGGCGCCGCGCCGTCGGCTCACGCCTCGAACTATGGGGTCGAGCTCAACGGCACCTATCGGATGATGTCGGACGGCGAGTGGGCGAAAACCAACGAGGTCTTCATTGACGAGACGACGGTAGTTGAGACCTGGACCTTGAGCTCGAGCTGCGTGAGTCCAATCGAGTGCGAGGGCCAGGTGACGAGCGACCATGGCTGGACCGCTCGGCTCTGGTTCGGCTATCCGAACGACTACTGGGTCATTGATCGCATCATTCCCAATTGGGAGCCGTGCCCCGACGGCACGTTCGCCCCTGGCGAACAGAGGTTCCAGTTCTACGGGTTCGAACCCGCCCTTGGTACCCGGGACATGAAAATCGTCGACCTCCTCGTGGGCCGCCAACGTACGTCGAGCCCGAGTGGTGCATGCGGCCGAAACCAACCCCTTGTCATCGAGATGCCGGTGCGGTTGGACAAGCTGTCCTAAGCGTCGTAGACAGGGTCAGAACGGAAGCAGATCCTTCCACGACTTGGGCGCGGCTCCGGCAGCGAGATTCGTCTGCTGCTGTAACTGACCGTCGGACGTCAAGTACTGGCCCGTGCTTGGGTCATAGTGCGCGAAAGCGACGGACGGTCCGTCCCCAGAATCGTTGCCACCGAAGGCACTCGGCGCGGCGGGAACCGCGCCGTCGCCCTGTGGAGCCGGCGCCGACTCACCAGGCGCCGATCCAATCGGAACCGGCTCGACCGGTGGAATGGGCTGCCCATTGAGAGAGTTTCCCGGCGGCGGCGGCGGCAAAGGCGGCGCGGATGGTGTCGGCGGTGTCAGAGCCGCGAGCGGATCGGACGGACCCGGCGGTTGACCCGGCGGCGTTCCCGACGGAACCGCACCTGGCGGTAGCGGTGTCCCCTCAAGCGGCGCGAAGATTCGGTCATTGAAATCGATGCGATCATCGACGGGGATCCCCTGCGCGATCAGACTCGGATCAATCGGGTAAGGCCCGAGCGAGTGCTGGCGCATCGCCAACGGCTGAAATCCCTTGGGATCGTTGCAGAGTTCGACTGTCGGCGCGCGTTTTCCCGGGTGGCCCATGCAGGGATAGTTACGCGCGCCACGTACCGCGATCGGGGAGTCCTGTGGCAGCTTGCAGTACAACCCGTCCGGTGCGTCGATCGTGGTGGTGTCAGCCGGTGAACGCCACTGCGACGGCGGCAGGAAACCCACCGTGCACGACGGCGGATCGTTGATGGTCAGCGCGAAATCGCTCACGGCCAGCCCTGTCGGATTGTTCTTGGCAAGCCCGAACGACATGTTAGACGCCAGGGCGTTCGGAAAGACCACCAGGAGTTGTTCCAGCGACGGGTTATAGGTGACGAGAATCTGCCCCAGGGTGGTGAGGTTCGCCAGCAATATCGGTAGCGTCGGCTTCACTTGATCCAGAAGCTGGCTAACCTCCTGCGCGAAGCCGGGTCCGCGTTGCAGGATCGCGCGTATTTCTGGGTCGTTCTGCGCGATCTGCCCGGTGACTCCGGCCAAACTGTGCGCCCATGTGCGGATGGCGTCCGCGGTCTCGGCCTGTGAATCCAGAAGTGGCCCACTGTCATCGATCAGCGACCGCGTCTGGCCGGACACACCGTTGACGTCCTCAGTCACCTTGGCCGCGGAGTCGAGCAGTGATCCGAAATCATCACCGGCGCCGTTGAATGCCTTGAAGGATTCGTCGAGCAGGTCGGAGATCCTGCCCTCCGGGATGCTGTCCACAAGCTCACTGAGTTGATCCAGCATCGGACCGACCTGTTGCGGGATCGTGGTGTCGGCCATCGGGATTCGCGATCCGTCCTGCAGGTACGGGCCGGAATCGGTGCGCGGGCGTAGGTCCACATACTGCTCACCGATCGCCGAAACGCTGAGCACGTCGGCCTGCAGGTCCGCGGGAATCTTCGGTGACCGGTCCAGCGACAACGTCGCTTCCGCGCCGTTCTCGGTCAGCGCCACCGACGTCACCTTGCCGACCTGCACACCCCGGTAGGTCACGTTGCCGAAGCGGTAGAGACCGCCCGCGGCAGGCAACTCCAGCTTCACTGTCAGTCGGCCGATGTTGAGCAGCGTCGGCACCTGCATGTAGGCGAAGAGCATCACCGCCACACCGACGATCGATGCGATGGTGAAAATTATCAACTGGTTCCGTACGAAGCGGGTCAGCATCAGCCACCACTTCCAGGCATCGGTAGGACGGCGTTGGGCGGCGCCGCCGGAGCTGGCGGTGGGGCCGCGGGACCGGGCGGCGCGTCGGCTCCGTATGGCCCGGCGAAGATCTGCGACGACGTGATCACCGGTCCCTGCGGCAGCCAGGGCGTGGCAGGCGGCGGCGGGGCCACTGGCAGGAGCGGTTCGGTCACGGGCGGCATCGGTCCGCCCGGCGGCGCCTGAGGTGGAGGCAGCGCCTCCGCTGGCGGCGGCGCGACGCCAATCGACATCGGTGTGTAGGAGTAATTGAGATAGTAGGGATCCCCCGGCGCGGGGATGAGCTTGGCATATGCGTCGCCCCACCGGGTGCCGAGGAGCAATCCGCGCTTGAATCGCGGGTAGGTGAGGTCGAAGATGGCGATCAGGTTGATGTAGTCGCCCTTGGTGATCTTGTCGGCGAAGGCCGGGCCGTAGGGGAAGGCTGTGGCGAAGATAAGTGCCGCAGTCAGGTCGGGTCCTATGTCGGCGAGTGCACGAAGTGCCGGCTCCAGATTTTGCAGGTTGGTCACCAGGTCGGCTTTGCTGTCGTTGGCCAGTTGTGTGGCGGTGTCGCTGAGCTCTCCGAGCTTCTCCAGTGCCGTTGTCAGACGAGGCCGCTCCTTGATGAGCACGTCCAACGCCGGCGGAATATCCTTGAGCGCGCGGTCAATCACGTCACGCTGCTCTGCGAATTTACCGGCGACTCGGTTGAGTTGCTGGATGGAGGCAATGATGTTGTCTCGTTGCTGGTCGAGGACTCCGACGAAGTTGTCGAGTCGGGAGAGCAGGTCGCGGATCTCAGGCTCACGTCCGGACAATGCGGCGCTGAAGTTGTGGATGATATCGCCGATCTGGCCCAGCCCGCCTCCGTTGACGACCGTCGACAGTGAGGACAGTGTCTGCTCGGTGGTCGGATAGGTAGACGATTGGTTCAAGGGCAGGGTGGCACCGGGTTGCAGTCGACCACTCGGCGTTTCGCCCAGCGGCGGATTGAGGGCCAGATGCATGGATCCCAACAGGCTGGTCTGCCCGACTGTGGCCACCGCGTTGGCCGGCACTACAACGTCGGGCTTGACTGAGACTTCGACGTCGGCGTGCCAGTTGTCGACGGTCATCTTGCCGACGCTGCCGATGACGACGTCGTCGATCATCACCGGCGAATTCGACTCCAATGTAGCGACATTCGGAATCTCGACGTGGTAGATCACCGCGTCCGGCCCCCGTCCGACGGTCCCTGGCAGGGGCAGTGAGTTCACCCCTTGGAATGCGCAGCCGGTCAGCACCAGGGCGGGACAGCACCCGGTGACGATCAGTCCCTTCACACGGCTCCGGCGGATCATGATGGCGGCATCCCTTCGGCGGGCAACAAGGGTGCATCGGGCGGTAGGGGTTGGCCGGGCGGAGCGCCGGGCGCCGAAGTCTGTGGAAGCAGCACGCCGTCGACGGTTGCGGGTGCCGGGGAAATCACAGTGGGCGGACCCGGAATCGGCGCGCCCGGGAACAGCGCCGGCGACGGAATGGCGGGGATTTCGTCGTGCCCGTACAGACCCTGCGGCATGGGGGGCAGCCCAGCGTTTCCATACCCCGGGGGCGGCGGCACATCACCCACGCCCGTGTAGGCCGACACCGCGGGCGGCGGCTCGGGCGCATCGCCCGCGCCTGGGCCTCCGGGCACCAGCTTCGGGTCGGTGTAGATAAGTTGGTCCGGACTCGCGCTCGGCCTCAGGTACGCGTTGATTGGCAACGGGAGGTTGTTGAAGTTGAGCAGCCGCAATGCGGGACCGAGGTATTGCTCACAGAGTTTCGCGGTTTCGGGTGCGGTGGTGTTCGCGACGCCCCCGATCATGCCGCAGATAAACCACACCGGATTCGAGAAGTTGTTGAACGCGAATGATCCGCTCAGGCCACCGGTGGGAGGGTAGTAGATGTTCTGGAAGTTGGCGAGCGCGTTCGGCGCCACATGGAGAACGTTCTCGAGGGCCATGCGGTTGTCGACCAGGATCTGAGTGACAGCGCCCAGGCTTCTGATCTGCTCGGAGGTCTGGTTGCGACTACCCGCGACGAAGCGCTGGACCTCGCCGATCGCAACCGAAAGGTCAGACAGCGCCGCGTCCAGATCGGACCTACTGTCGTTCACGACGCTGCTCAGACTGGCCAGCCGGTTCTCGAACATGACGATCTGTTGCTTGCTGTCGCGAAGCGCACTGACGAATACCTGCAGGTTCTTGATGATGTCGACGATGTTGCCGCTGCCTTCGGCGAAGATCCGTGCAACGCCGGACAGTTGGGCCAGCGTCTGCCGCAGCTTGTCGCCGTTGCCGTCCAGCGCGTTGGCGGCACTGTCGATGAACCGGCCAACGGAGGTGTCCGACACCCCGCCGTCCTGACCTGGTTTGGGTCCCAATTCGGTTGCCAGGCGCATCAACTGGGTTTTGACCTGGTCCCACTCCACGGGTACAGCTGTTCGGTCGCTGGGAATGACTCCGCCGTCACCCATGGTCGGCCCGTCTCCGGTCCGATACGCCGGCGTGAGCTGGACGTAACGCGCCGCAACCAGATTCTGAGCGACGATCACCGCCTTCGCATCGGCCGGTATCGGAACGTCGCGGTCGACCTTCAGGGTCAGCTTGGTCTGCGTTCCCTCGGGCTGGATCCCGTCGATGGTGCCGACTTTGATGCCCGACACCCGCACTTCGTCACCGGGATAGATGGCGGTAGCCGTCGGGAAGTACGCCGTGACGGTGTTGGGCCCAAAGAACACCTGGCGCACCAAGAACACCGCTCCGGCCAGCAGCGCGAGGGCAAGTAGGACGGCGGTGGCAGCCGCCAGTGGCTTACGGGTTGCCATCATTGGGAAGATCTCCTGGCTGTGGAATCCCGTTGACGGGGAACGGAATTTCGGCGCGTGGTCCGGCGGTGTCCGGCGGTTGCCCGGCATTGACACCTCGCCGGAACCCGAACGCGTAGTCCAGGAACGGCTGCAGAACCTGCGGGATTTGGACGTTGGGGACCAACGCGTTGTAGTAGGCACCGTTGGCAACGATTTCGCCCTGGGTTAGCTCGTACTTGGCCAGGCCAGGGATGGCCTTCGCAAGGTTGTCCCGGTTTCGTTCGAGCATCTGATTGACCGCGTTCAGCTTTTCCAGCGCTGGCGCCAGTTCCTTCTCGTTGTCTGCAACCAGGCCGGTCAGTTGCCGCGAGACTGCCGAGGTGTTCGCCAACAAGCCGACGATCGCCTGCCGACGGTCATTGAGCACCGCCAGCAGATCGTTGGCGTTGAGAATCAGCGCGTTGACCTGCTGGCTGCGTTCGGACAGGATCCCGGTGACGTCGCCAGCCGTTTTCAGCAGCTCGGCCAGACTTTCGTTGCGGTTGTTGAGCGACTGCGACAGTCGCGAGAGGCCATCGAACGTCGGCCCCAGCTGCGGAGCGACTTGATCGAGCGTCGCCGACAGTGTGTCCAACGACTGGTTGAGCGCGGTGGTGTCGGTGCCTGCGGTGTTGGTGGTGAGTTCGCTCACCGCGTCGGTCAACGAATACGGCGATGACGTCCGGGATGTCGGAATGACCTGGTTGGGCGACAGCGTGCCACTGCCCGCCGACTCCAGCGCCAGCACCCGCTCGCCGAGCAGGGTTCCGGTGCGGACGTGCGCGCTGGTGTCGGAGCCGAGCGCGTATTGACTGTCGACGGTGAAACCGATCAGCGCGTCCCCGTTGTCGAGTTCGACCGACGAGACCGAGCCGACCTTGATTCCGGATACTGTCACGTCATTGCCGACGGTAAGGCCACCAGCCTCGGTGAACAACGCCTGATACCGCAGTGAGGTGGCCCAGGAGAGTAAGCGTTCCGGCTGCAGCCCGATCGCGATGACGAGGATGATCAGGACAACGCCGATGACGCCTGCCCTGATGAGTTTCGATCCGCGGTACCTCTGCATCACTCGTCCCTGCACCTTCCGGTTTCTTGCCTGATCCAGGGAAATTGGACGGTGCGGCCCTCAAGGTCACTGGCGCGGAAGGTGATCCCGCAGATGTAGTACGGGAAGAAGGCGCCGTAGGAGCCGACGCGTGCCAGTTTGCGATAGATCTCGGGCAGGCGCTGTACGGTGGCGTCGAAGCGGTCCTTGTCTGCGTACAGTATGTCGGCGAGGCGCTTTACCTGGTCGACGGTGCCGTTCAATGGCGGTCGCGCCTCACCGAGAAGGTCTGCGAGGGAGGCGGTTCCGTTGTCGAGCGAAGTGATGGCGTCACCGATCGGGTCGCGGTCCTGCGACAGGCCGCTCACCAGTTGTTCGAGTCGGTCGATCGCGCCGGAGAACTCGTCGCCGTCCTTCGAGAGAGTCTCCAGCACCGCCTTGAGGTCGTCGATGAGGGTCTCGATCACCTGGTTGTTGTCGGCCAGCGAGTTCGAGAAGGACGAAGTCTTCGAGAACAGCGATTCGAGCGTGCCGCCTTGGCCTTGCAATATTTGGACCAACGACGCCGTGAGCGCGTTGACGTCTTGCGGATTCAGCCCTTGGATAACGGGTTTCAGCCCGCCGAGCAACAGGTCGAGGTCGAGGGCGGGTGCCGTACGGTCGACGGGTATCTGGGCGCCCGCGGGAAGGATCTTCGTCGATCCTGGCGCGTCGACAAGTTCGAGGTAGCGGTCGCCCACGAGGTTCAAATATCGAATGTGAGCATTGGTCGCGGTGGTCAGCACGATGTTGCGGTCCGCGTCGAACTTCACAAGGACCTTACGATCGGCTTGCAACGACACATCTTGCACAGTGCCCACCCGAATGCCGGCGACGCGCACGGTGTCCCCGGTTTCCAGGCGCGACGCATCGTCGAAGACCGCGGAATACTTACTCGTCGACCCGGTCCTAACCTGGGCGAAGGTGACGAAGAGGAAGCCGGTCAATGCGAGCATGACGACCGCGAAAACACCGAACTTGATAATCGTTCCCCGCAAGCGCGTCATCCCGGCATCCCGATCTGCGAGGTGTTGCGCGGCGGTCCCGGGATCGGCCCGAACAGCCACTGCTTGAGCGCGTCAGAGTTCAACAGGATACCTTGGTTTCCGTACTTGAACGGGTTGGTGCCGACATCACTGACGAGGAACGGCGGCCGAAATCCGGGCGGCATGTCCGGCAGACCCAGTTCCTTGCAATAGTTGCCGCCCTTGGCGGCGACCTTCGGCAGGTCTTCCGGATAACGATAACGCTCGACGCCGAGGGTGAGGCTAGCTAGGAACAGGATATGGGAATACTGTGGTATTCCTTTCGAGAACGTGGCGAGTCCGCCGACCGTGCACCCGACTGTCTCGTGATACCGGTTGAGCAGATCGGTGGTGGGCAGGAGCAAGCGCAGCACCTCGCTGAGTGCTTGGCGGTTGCCGCCGATCACCTCGTTACCGATTTCGGCCAAACCGATTGTGCTGACCAGAAACTCGTCGAGGTTCTGCTGCTCGTCGACGATGGAGTTACTCAGTTGGGTCGCATTCTGAACCGTCGAGATGAGGTCCGGCGTCGCATCGCCGTAGGCGGTGAGGGTTGGCACGGCCGCCTCGATGTCATGGGCCAGGTTCGGAAGGCTGGGTTCGATTTTGGCCAGCAGTGCGTTGAAGTCGACCAACGTCTTGCCGAATTTCTCGCCGCGGCCGTCAAAGGCGGTCGCGATCGCGCCGAGAGTCTGGTTGAGCTTCGCGGGGTCGATCTTGTCCAGCACTGTGACCAGTTGCTGGAACACCGTGTTGATTTCGGTGGTGACATGCTCGTTCTGAATCACCTGTCCGCCGCGCATTTTCTCCGGCGACGGATCTTCTGGTGCGACGAACTGTACGAACTTCGCACCGAACACCGTCGATGAGGCGATGTCGACCGACACATTCGAGGGGATGAGATGCAGTTGGTTCTTGTCCACGGCGAGGTGCAGCGCGGCGGTGCCGTCAGGCCGGTCCTCGATCGAGGACACCTGCCCCACCTGAACACCGCGCATCTTCACCTTGGCGTCGGGATTCATCACCAGGCCGGCGCGATCCGAAATCACCGTCACCGGAACGGTTTCGGCCCAGCTACCCCGGAACAGGCTCACAGCCAGAGCGACAATGGCACCCAGAACCACAATCGTTGCCAACCCGGCCAGCGGCCGGGCATAGCCTTTCGTCCCGAAATGCCGCCCGGGACGTCCCCCCACGGGGGTCGCGGCGCTGGTGGTTTCTGACCGATGGGCCGGGCCGGGCCCAAGGTTTCGCGTCAACTTACCTCCCCTAGCCCGACAGGTTGAAGTTGCCGTTGGAACCGTAAATGGACAGCGACACAAGCAGTGTCACTGAGACGACGACAACCAACGAGGTGCGCATCGCGTTGCCGACCGCGACACCGACCCCCGATGGGCCACCAGTCGCGAAAAAGCCGAAGTACGTGTGGATCAACAGGATCGTGATTGCCATCAACGCCGCCTGCAGAAACGACCACAACAGGTCAATGGGATTCAAGAAGGTGTTGAAGTAGTGGTCATACAGGCCGCCAGATTGGCCGAACAGCATCACGGTGGTGAACCGGCTGGCCACAAACGACAGAATGACCGCAATCGAGTACAGCGGCGCAATCGCGATCATCCCCGCGACGATGCGGGTCGACACCAGATACTCGACCGGGCGGATCGCCATCGATTCCAGCGCGTCGATCTCCTCGTTGATGCGCATGGCGCCCAGCTGCGCGGTCACCCCGGCGCCGAAGGTGGCGGCCAACCCGATACCGGCGATGACCGGCGCCGCGATGCGCACGTTTATGAACGCCGCCAAAAACCCGGTCAACGCCTCGATGCCGATGTTGCCCAATGACGAGTAGCCCTGCACCGCGAGCGTGCCGCCGGCGGCCAGCGTCAGGAACCCGACGATCGCCACGGTTCCGCCGATCATCGCCAATGTTCCTGCGCCCATGGAGATCTCGGCGATCAGCCGGACGATCTCCTTGCGGAAGTGCACCGCCGC
>NZ_DASSCY010000324.1:0-3380 GCF_035697385.1 Mycobacterium sp.
CGACTGTCGACGGTTCACTCTCATGGCTGACGACGGTCATCGCCAGCTTCCAGCCGTCTCCCGGTGCACCGACCATCTGATCGGCGGGTACACGGGCGCCATCGAAGGTCACCTGGCCGAATTCCTTTGTCACGCCGCTGATCATCTTGAGCGGCCGCTGCTCGACACCCGGCTGATGCATCGAGACGACGAACGCCGAGATGCCGCGATGCTTGGCTACCGACTTGTCGGTCCGCGCCAGCACCAGGCACAGGTCAGCAACATCGGAGTAACTCGTCCAGATCTTGTGGCCGTGGATGACGTACTCGTCCCCTTCGCGGGTGGCCGTCGTGGTGAGCGATGCCAAGTCCGACCCCGCGCCCGGCTCGGAGAACCCCTGACACCAACGCTCGGTGCCGTTGATCATGCCCGGCAGGAAGCGTTGCTGCAGTTCCTTGCTGCCATGATGACCGAGCCCGACGACTAGGTAACCGAGGCTTGGCCGCGCCGGGGCGCCCGCCGTCGCGATCTCCTCGTCGACGATGACGTCGTAGACCGGCGGAAGCTCCTGACCACCGAATTCCTTGGGCCACGAGGTGCCGAAGAAGCCCGCCTCGTACAGCGCTTGATGCCAGGCGCCTTGGGACGCCCAATACTCGTCGCCCGACGTCGGGAACTTGCCCTTTTGCTCGGTCAGCCAGCCACGCAACCGTTCCCGGAACGCGGCCTCCTCCGGCGAATCACGAAAGTCCAATGTTGATCTCCCTCAAGGTGACTGGCCACAAAGTGGTGGACAGCAGTACGCGTCGCAGGTACACGTGGGCCAAACACTCCCAAGTGTTACCGATGCCACCGTGCACTTGAATCGATGTCTCGCACACCGTCTTTGCGGCGCGCGCGCAGTAGAGTTTCGCGATTCGACCGGCGTCGACCGCCTCGGCAGGTGACAGTTCGTCGACCGCCCACGCGGCGTACCACAGCACGCTGGTCGATCCCGCGATCAGCGCCAGACTCTCGGCGAGCATGTGCGCGACGGCCTGGTAGGACCCGATCGTCTTGCCGTATTGCTGGCGCACCTTCGCGTAATCGGTGGCCAAGTTCAGCGCTCCGCGGGCAGCCCCGAGCATGTCGGCCGACGATGCCACCAACGCCAATGCATACCAGGCGTCGTGATGGTCGCTCGACACACGTCCGAGTTCTTCTGGTTCACCGAGTGTGGCGGCCCGGAAGCGGGTGAGATCGACGCCGCTGGTCGCCTCGCTCAGCTCGGAGGCGAATAGTGTACCCCCCGAAACGCTTACCCCACGGCTGATGCCGCGAGCATCCGGCGCCGTTCCGTCGAGGACGATCGTTGCCGGGGGGGCATCCGGAGCGACGTGACGCTGTACTTCGTCAGCTAGGACGGGCCCCAGGTAAGGCATGTCGACGAGTCCACGTCCGAACTCCTCGGCGACGATGGCTACTTCGACGCCCGAGGCACCGTCGCTGCGCAGCCATCGCCAACCGGTTGCGCCAACCGTCTTCTCCAAGCGCACGACGCGTTCCGCATCATCTAGGTCCGCGACTGACGCCGGTCCCAGGTCGTTGACGAGCTTGGCTGCCGCATCGCGCAGTTCTCGTTGTTCATCGGTTAGACGTACGTCCATAGGTTCCTCACCTCGGATGAATGGGCAATGCCAATCGAGCAGGCCCGACTCCTCACGTTCACGAACACGGGATTGGGGCAACACCGATCGCGCCCACTGCTTGCAACCGGGCGATCTCGTCGCCGTTGAATCCGAGTTCGTTGAGTACCGCCTCGGTGTGCTCCCCCAACGCCGGAACCGAGCCCATTGGCGGCGAGAAGCCGTGAATGATCGGCGGTGGTAGCAAGGCGGGGATCGGACCGCCCGGTGTTTCGATCTCACGCCACCGGTCGCGATCCTGCAGATGCGGATGCGCGATGACTTCGGAGATGGTGTTGTACCGGGCGTTGCCGATGCCCGCGGCGTCCGCGGTCGTCTGTATGTGGGCCAAGTCGTGTCGCCCACACCAGTCGGCGATCAACTCGTCGAGTTCGGTGCGGTGCTGGGCACGTAGCGAGTTGGTGGCAAACCGCGCATCGTCGGCGAGGTCGGGGCGCTCGATGACCTTGCGTGCAAGCCGTTGCCATTCGAGGTCATGGGTGGTTCCCATGACGACGGTGTGACCGTCGGCGGTCGGATACGCGCCATAGGGCGCGACGGCCGGTGAACTCATTCCGAGCGGTTGCTGATCTACGCCGGTGTGCCGGGTGAAGTTGAGCTGATAGCCCAACATTTCCATCATCGTGTCGAACAGGCTCACGCTGACCCTGGCACCACCGTGGCCCGCCGTCCCCCGACGCTCGCGTCCAAAGAGCAGCCCCATGACCGACAGTGCGGCGTAGAGGCCGGTCGTCACGTCGGCAACGGCCGGGCCCGGTTTGGCTGGCGCCCCCGGATGGCCGGTCACGGCGCATGTGCCTGACTCCGCTTGCACCAGTAGGTCGTAAGCCCGCTTGTCCGAGAGCGGTCCGCCTCGTCCATATCCGTCGATCTCGACGGCGATGAGGTCCGGGAACCGCGCCGCGAGCTGCTCCGGACTGATGCCGAGCCGGTGAGTGGCACCGGGCGCGAGGTTGGACAACAACACGTCGGCCGTTTCGATTAGCCGGAACAGAATGTCCATTCCCTGCGGTGTCTTCAGGTCGAGTGTCACCGATTCCTTGCCGCGATTCACCCAAACGAAGTGGGCGGCCAGCCCGTTGACGACAGTGTCGAGGCTCCGTGCGAGATCACCGCCGTGCGGACTTTCCACCTTGATCACGCGGGCACCGAAGTCGGCTAGCGTGCGCGAACACATCGGCGCTGAAACCGCCTGTTCGAGCGCCACGACAGTGACCCCCGCCAATGGCGCCGAGGAGGCCGACCCGGTTGACGGCATAGCGCTAATCGAGATTCCCCTCAGATCGATCGGCCCACATGGCGGGCCTTGCTGATGCACCGACTCGCACCCAACGGCGTTAGGTTTAAAACCTTACCAAACGCTGTCTGGTTTTGGTAACTTGGCATCCACCGCGACGAGGCGCGCAGCCAGGGCCGCTGCAAGGAGCCTTGGCCGACAGACGTCGCCTTCGGGCTGTCCGGTGTTGACTGCCGATAGCACGGAGGCCACTGATGGAATCGTTCATCCACCTGCGCAAAGGCAAGACGCCGCGGAGATTGCATGCCGACCTCGGCGGGCTCAAGGACGACGAACTGGGCCGCGGCGGCTTCACGGGACGAACCGCGAACATGTACCGCCGCCACGACCCCACCGCGTACCGATCCGTCGGTCCGTTGCGGCCGATCGACGCATCGTGTGGTGAGCTCAAGCCCAGCGATTCCACCGATGCCTACGGT
>NZ_DASSCY010000325.1:0-6753 GCF_035697385.1 Mycobacterium sp.
CCTGCTCGTCGAAACCGGCGGCTGGAAAACGCGAAAACGCAAAGACGGCACCACAGAATGGATCCCACCCCCACACCTCGACAGTGGACAGACCCGGGTGAATCACTACCACCACCCCGAGAGGTACTTGCTCGACGACGGAAACGACGCCGCTTAGTCGGCCTTGCGCTTGAGCATCCACGCCGGGATCCAGTGCGTGACGGATTTGCGGCGGGGGCCGTACGCGATGTCGTAGGTGACCAGTCCCCACCAGTAGCCCTGCTCGCAGATAGCCCAGTAGGTGAGCCGGCCCTCGACGACGGAGTGCATCTGCAGTCCTGACGGGTTGTAGCCGCCGCGTCGATGGGGCTCGCGCGGAAACAGCGCAGCGAGGTCGACGAGCACCACGACCGCCGGATCGACCCGGCGGAAGGCCTGCTGCACGGGCTGCCCGTTGTAGCCGATCGACTGAAGCTCGCCCACTGTTCGATCATACGTTCGAATAAGCTGCCGATTCTAGGCCGAAGCGGCCATGGAGACCTTCCTCGGCAGCACGAACGCGAACGGCCGCCGATAGCCGAGCCCGGCCAGCCGGGCACCACGGACAGCGTCGACATCCACGGTGCGCATCTGACCCGACGATGGTTCGTAGCACTGCAGCGCGGGCCCGGTCGCGTCGATGATCAGCACCCAATGCCGAGGGATGAAACGCCCGATGAGCATGGCGACTGGCCAACCGGCGTCGACGGCCGACAGCACATCGGACAGCCTGTCGCGCCGACCGCGAAACAGCCGCCAGCGATACCGGACCGAGCTGTGCGCACTCATCGCGCGGGCCATGCCGCTCGGCGTCGTGCCCAGCCTGCGCGGCCAGACTCGGTTGATCTCCGCGTGCACCCGCGCCTGCTCGGCGGCGGCATGCGCATCCGACGCCAGCAGCGCGGCCCGGTATCGGGGATCCAACAGCGCGCCTGCCACCACCGCGACGGTCGGACCGCACGTCACTCCGTCGCGCTGCCGAAGACGCAGAATCGCGAGATTCATACGCCTTCACGCTAGTGGGTACTCGACCATCCATGAGCTTCGATCTCACCCCCACCGCCGCACAGCACGACCTGGTCAAGCGCACCCACGAGTTCGCCGAGGAGATCGTCCGGCCGGTGGCCGCCGAGTACGACCAGCGCCAGGAGTTCCCGTGGCCGGTACTGGAGGAGGCCGCCGAGCGAGGTTTCTACAGTCCGCTGTTCTACCGCGACCTCATCGGCGACCCGACCGGGCTCTCGCTTCCGATGTTCATGGAGGAGCTGTTCTGGGGCTGCGCCGGTATCGGCCTGGCCGTTGTGATGCCTGCGCTGGCGCTGTCGGCGATCGGCCAGGCCGCCTCACCCGAGCAGATGCTGCACTGGGCACCCGAATGTTTCGGCACGCCAGGCGATCTCAAGCTCGCCGCGCTGGCGATCTCCGAACCCGAGGGCGGAAGCGATGTACGCAACCTGAGAACCCGGGCCCGCCGTGCCGCCCCGGGAAAGGACGCCGACTGGATCATCGACGGCCACAAGATGTGGATCGGCAACGGCGGCATCGCCAACGTGCACGTCGTCAACGCCGTCGTCGACGAGGAGCTCGGCCACAAAGGTCAGGCCCTGTTCATCGTGCCCGGCGGCACCCCCGGCCTGGAGATGGTCCGCAAGCTCGACAAGCTGGGCTGCCGCGCGTCGCACACCGCTGAGCTGAAGTTCAACGGTGTGCGGGTGCCCGGCGATCACCTGCTTGGCGGCGAAGAGAAGCTCCAACACAAACTGGCCAAGGCCCGCGAAGCGGTGCAGGGCGCACGACACTCCGGTTCGGCCACCATGGGCACCTTCGAGCAGACCAGGCCGATGGTCGCCGCGCAGGCTCTCGGAATCGCCAGGGCGGCACTGGAATACGTGACCGAGTACGCCAACCGGCGTGAGGCGTTCGGCGCCCCGATCATCGACAACCAAGGCATCGCCTTTCCGCTGGCCGACCTGGCCACTGAGATCGACGGCGCGAGGCTGCTGACCTGGCGCGCCTCCTGGATGGCCGCCACTGGCGTTGCGTTCGAGCGTGGCGAGGGTTCGATGTCCAAGCTCGCCGCCAGCGAAGTGGCCGTCCGCGCCACCGAGCGCGCCATCCAGACCATGGGCGGCTGGGGCTACATCAAAGACCATCCCGTCGAGAAGTGGTACCGGGATGCCAAGCTGTACACCATCTTTGAAGGCACCAGCGAGATCCAGCGCATCGTCATCTCCAATGCGCTCGGCGCCGCCGACGGAAAGCCGCCGCTGCACATCGAGCTCGAACCCTCCGGCGGGCCGCTGAACAAGATGTTCGGCCGCGGCACACCCCTGCGCACTCAGGCCGCCAACGCCGCATTGAACGCCAAGGATCGCCTCCCGCGGCCGGTCATGCGATTGGCCATGAATGTGCTGCGTCCACCGAAGAAGTAGCGTGAAGCCATGGCCGTCAGGATGATGGACCTGCTCAGCGGCAATCTCAGCGCGCTGCGGTACGAGCCGACCGCAAAACGGATCCGCGCCTTCCTCGGCGGGGAACCCGTCGCCGACACTCGCGACGCCCGGCTCGTGTGGGAGCCACGCCGCGTCGTCCCCACATACGCGGTGCCGCTGACGGCGTTGTCGGCGCAGCTGGTACCCGCCGGTGCCGAGTCCGGTGCCGACGAGGATGTCGGTGTGCGACTGCCTGCGATCAGCTCGCGACCGATCCTCGACCCGTCGGTGCCCTTCGACGCGCACTCCTGCGCGGGCACCGCCTTCGACGTCATCGCCGGCGACGACTCCGGCGCCGCCGCGGCGTTCCGGCCCGACGATCCCGACCTCGCCGACTACGTCATCCTCGAGTTCAACGCGTTCGAGTGGCGCGAGGAAGACGAGCCGATCGTCAGCCACCCGCACGATCCGTTCAGCCGCATCGACGTGCTGCGCAGCAGCCGCCACATCCGCGTCGAATCCAATGGCCTGCTGCTGGCCGAATCGTCTCGCCCGATGCTCTTGTTCGAGACGCTGCTGCCGGTGCGGTTCTATCTGCCCCGCGAGGACGTCGTCAGCAGGCTCGAGCCCAGCGACACCGCAAGCTACTGCGCCTACAAGGGCCGCGCGTCCTACTTCTCGGTGCCCGGCGGCCCGAAGGACGTGGCATGGACCTACCACGAACCGCTTCACGACGCCGAGCCCGTCCGGGACCGCATCTGCTTCTTCGACGAACGCGTCGACGTGATCCTGGACGGCGAGCGCCGCGACCGTCCCGTCACGCCCTGGAGTGACTAGAAGTTGAGCGGGTAACCGCCACTGACCTTCAGCGTCTCACCGGTGATGAACGACGCCTCGTCGGAACACAGATACAGCATCGCCGAGACCACGTCGCGCATCGTGCCGAGCCGATGCACCAGCTGTCGCTCGTTGACGAACTCATCGATCAGCGGCCGCGGCAGATCGGCCAGCGCGTTCTCGGTGTTCATCAGCCCCGGCGCAATCGCATTCACCCGGATGCGCTCTGATGCCAGCTCAGTGGCGAACGCGACGGTCAGGCCACGGACCGCGAGCTTGGACACCGCGTACGGCGTGGCGCTCATGTAGCCGGCCATCGACGAGATGTTCAGCACCACCCCGCCGCCGCGCTGGCTCATCGACGCCCGGCACGCCAGCGTCACATTGATCACGCCGAGCACGTTGACGTCGAACAAGCCGCGGATCTCGTCGCGCGACAACGCCCCGAACGGCTGGTTGTACTGCATCAGGTGCAGTCCGGCGTTGTTGATCAAGATGTCGACGCCGCCGAACTCGTCGACTGCCGCAGCGACAGCGGCGTCCACCTGGTCGGGGTCCGCGACGTCGCACGACACCGCGATCGCCTTCCCGCCGGCCGAAACCAGTTCGGCGGCAGTGCCTTCGGCGGCCGGCCCGTCGATGTCGGCCAGTACAACGTTGGCCCCCTCAGCGGCAAGGGCACGTGCGAATGCCCGCCCAAAGCCGATGGCCCCGCCGGTGATGAACGCGGTTCGCTGTTTGAAACTCATGCATCCATCCTGGCGCGAGGTTTGGCGATCCCGTCAACGGGCACGCCTCACCGAACGACCAATGGAGGAGGACACATGCGAGCAGTCACGTGGCAGGGACGACGGAAGGTTTCGGTCGACACCGTGCCAGACCCGGCGATCAAGGAACCCACCGACGCGATCATCCGCGTCACCAGCACCAACATCTGCGGATCCGATCTGCATCTCTACGAGGTGCTCGGTGCCTTCATGAGCCAGGGCGACATCCTCGGCCACGAGGCGATGGGCGTCGTCGAAGAAGTGGGCTCCGAAGTCCAGAACCTCAAGCCCGGCGACCGGGTGGTGATCCCGTTCAACATCTCGTGCGGGCACTGCTTCATGTGTGACCACGGGCTGCAGAGCCAATGCGAGACCACGCAGAACCGCGATCAGGGCACCGGCGCCGCGTTGTTCGGCTACTCCAAGCTCTACGGCGAGGTGGCCGGCGGCCAAGCCGAATACCTGCGCGTGCCGCAGGCTCAGTACACCCACATCAAGGTGCCCGACGATGGGCCCGACGAGCGTTACGTCTACCTGTCCGACGTGCTGCCCACTGCATGGCAGGCGGTGGAGTACGCCGATGTGCCCGACGGCGGCACGCTATTGGTGCTCGGGTTGGGGCCGATCGGGTCGATGGCCTGCCGGATCGCGTCGCACCGCAAGGGCGCTCGCGTGATCGGTGTCGACCTCGTCGAAGAGCGGCTCGGCCGAGCCAGGGAGTACTGCACCGACATCATCGACCTTCGCAGAGACGACGCGGATGAGATCGTCATGAGTTACACCGACGGGCGCGGCGCCGACTCGGTGATCGACGCCGTCGGGATGGAGGCCCACGGGTCCCCGATCGCCGAGACCGCCCAGACCGCGGCCGGATTCCTGCCGTCGCCGGTAGGTCGCGTCGTGATGAAGCACGCCGGGGTGGACCGGCTGGCCGCGCTGAACTCAGCGATCGCGCTGGTGCGCCGAGGCGGAACCATCTCACTGTCCGGCGTTTACGGCGGCGCCGCCGACCCGATCAACATGATGACGTTGTTCGACAAGCAGATTCAGCTGCGGATGGGCCAAGCCAACGTCAAGAAGTGGGTGCCCGACATCATGCCGCTGCTCACCGACGAGGACCCACTCGGCGTCGAGCAGTTCGCCACCCATCGGCTGCCGCTGGGCTCGGCGCCCGACGCCTACGAGACGTTCCAGAAGAAGCAGGACGGCATGGTCAAGGTGGTGCTCAAGCCCTGATGGCGCCGGTTTAGCGCGAGCGTTTCGGGTACTCCGTTGATCATGGATCAATCCGAAGCGCCGTTCCTTGACGCCTTGATCGACTACCGGAAACACAACCGGTACGGGTTCACGCCGCCGGGCCATCGGCAGGGCCGCGGCACCGACGACCGGGTGCTGGCCGTGCTGGGCCACGAGCCGTTCCACGACGACGTGTTGGTAAGCGGCGGGCTCGACGACCGCAAGTCCCGAAACAACTACCTCAAGAACGCCGAGGACTTGATGGCCGAGGCCGTCGGCGCGGACACCGCGTTCTTCTCCACATGCGGCAGCTCGCTGTCGGTGAAGGCGGCGATGATGGCGGTCGCCAGCGGAAGCTTGGTCGTCGCACGCGACAGCCACAAGTCGATCGTCGCCGGCCTGATCTTCTCCGGTGTGCAGGCGCGGTGGGTCACTCCACGCTGGGACGCCGAGCGGCACTTCTCCCACCCGCCGTCACCGCAGGACTATGCCGATACGTGGGACAACTTCCCCGACGCCTCCGGCGCGCTCGTTGTGTGCCCGAGCCCATACGGCACCTGCACAGACTTGGAGGGCATCGCGAAGGTCTGCCACGAGCGCGGCAAGCCTCTGATCGTCGACGAGGCGTGGGGCGCGCATTTGCCGTTCCACGAAGACCTGCCCACGTGGGCGATGGATGCCGGCGCCGACGTGTGCGTGGTCAGCGTGCACAAGATGGGAGCCGGGTTCGAGCAGGGTTCGGTATTCCACGTACAGGGCGATCTGGTGGACAGGGCCCGCCTGTCGGCATGCGCCGATCTGTTGATGACCACCAGCCCGAACGCAATGGTGTACGCGGCGCTCGACGGCTGGCGCCGCCAGATGGTCGAGCATGGCCGCGAATTGCTCGGCAACGCTTTGGAATTGGTGCGCGGACTGCGAGCCGACATCGAATTGATCCCGGACGTCGAGGTGCTCGACGACGAGCTGCTCGGCAACGAGGCCTCCCACGACCTGGATCGGATGCAGATCTTGATGGATGTGTCGGCCACCGGGACGTCGGGCTATCAGGCGGCCGACTGGCTGCGTGAGCACCGCCAAGTCGACCTCGGCATGAGTGACCACCGCCGACTGCTGGCCACGATGTCGTTCGCCGACGACAAGGCCACCGGCGAGCGGCTTCTCGACGCCCTGTGGGCTTGGCGCAAGGCAGCCAACGACTTCGACTCGCCGCCGCAGATCCGGCTGCCGTCTCCTTCGGAGATCGAACTGGAAACGGTGCAGCTACCTCGCGACGCGTTCTTCGGACAGGTCGAGGCGGTGCCGGCCGACAAGGCCAGCGGCCGCATCTCCGCCGAGCAGATGACGCCGTATCCGCCCGGCATACCGGCGGTGGTTCCTGGCGAACGACTCAACGACGCGGTGATCGACTACCTGCGCTCCGGGCTCGCCGCCGGCATGAACGTGCCGGATGCGGCCGACAC
>NZ_DASSCY010000326.1:0-4509 GCF_035697385.1 Mycobacterium sp.
CCACGGCCCCGGGGTGGACGGCCGTGGAAGTGGCGCGGGAACTTGCGAGGCCACGCGTCCTTGCAACTCTCGACGCGGCGTTGCGCTCAGCTTGGTGCACACCATCCGACTTCGAGCAGGCGGTCCGTGAGCAGAGTGGACGACGTGGCATCGTCGCCGTGCGTGACCTATTGCCGTACGCCGACGGGCGAGCCGAATCGGCGATGGAAAGCGAGGCCCGCCTCGTCATGATCGACTACGGCCTGCCGCGGCCAGAGCTGCAGTACGAGATCCACGGGCGCAACGGTGAATCGTGGCGGGTCGACTTTGCCTGGCCTGATGCTCGCGTGGCCGCCGAGTACGAGAGCATCGACTGGCATGTGGGTCGCGCCGAAATGATAAGAGACAAGAAGCGTTTCGCCGCCGTGCAGGAATGCGAATGGACCGTCATCCCCATCGTGGTCGAGGACGTTCGACGGTATCCCGCCCGGTTGGCACAGCGGATCGACAGCCACCTCACACGGTCACAACGCACGGGGTGACCCGCGAGCAGACACAGAATCGCATTACCAGCGGCGGAATCGTGCGATTCTGCGTCTGCTCGGCGAAGAAACTAAACCGAAGCCTTGAGCTCCTCGACCTTGTTGGTCTGCTCCCACGGCAGCTCGATGTCGGTGCGGCCGAAGTGGCCGTACGCCGCGGTCTGCGCGTAGATCGGGCGCAGCAGGTCCAGGTCGCGGATGATTGCGCCGGGGCGCAGATCGAAGACCGACGTGATGGCCTTCTCGATGCGGGCCGGGTCGACGGACTCGCTGCCGAAGGTCTCGACGAACAACCCGACGGGCGCCGCCTTGCCGATCGCGTAAGCGACCTGCACCTCGACGCGCTCGGCCAGGCCGGCGGCGACCACGTTCTTTGCCACCCAGCGCATCGCGTACGCCGCGGAACGGTCCACCTTGGACGGATCCTTGCCGGAGAACGCGCCGCCGCCGTGGCGGGCCCATCCGCCGTAGGTGTCGACGATGATCTTGCGGCCGGTCAGGCCGGCGTCGCCCATCGGACCGCCCAGCACGAACTTGCCGGTGGGGTTGACCAGCAGCCGGTAGTCCGAGGTGTCCATCGATTCGTGGCCGAGATCGGCCAGCACCGTGTTGACGACCTTCTCGCGGATGTCGGGCGTGAGCGTGTTCTCCAGGTCGATGCCGTCGGCGTGCTGCGTGGAGAGCACCACGGTGTCCAACCGCACCGGCGTCCAACCGTCGTACTGGATGGTGACCTGGGTCTTTCCGTCCGGCCGCAGATAGTCGACGACGCCGTTCTTGCGGACCTCGGTCAGGCGACGGGCCAGCCGGTGGGCCAGCGCGATCGGCAGCGGCATCAGCTCCGGCGTGTCCTTGATGGCGTAGCCGAACATCAGGCCCTGGTCACCGGCGCCCTGGGCGTCCAGCGGATCGCTTTCGCCCTCCACGCGAGCTTCATAGGCGGTGTCCACGCCCTGGGCGATGTCAGGCGACTGCGATCCGATCGCGATGTTCACACCGGCGGTGGCTCCGTCGAAACCCTTCTCCGAAGAGTCGTAGCCGATCTCGAGCACCCGCTTGCGCACAATAGTGGGAATGTCGACGTAGGCCGACGTGGTGACCTCGCCGGCGACGTGCACCTGGCCCGTGGTGACCAGCGTTTCGACGGCGACGCGCGAGCGCGGGTCTGCGGCGAGCAATGCGTCGAGCACCGAGTCGCTGATGGCGTCACAGATCTTGTCGGGGTGGCCCTCAGTTACCGACTCACTGGTAAACAGCCGAGCTTTGCTCACGGTGTGATCCCTTTCAAAACTTAGTCAGTCAAATTATATGCGCGTCGCGTGCAACCTTTGGCGCACCTGATGCGTGGTCCGAATTACTCGCTGCCGGTGTGCAGAAAGGCCACGATCGCGTCCACGATACGGCTGGCCATCAAAGTTTTCGAACCGTGCTCCAGAGCGGACTCCGTGCCGTCGGCCGCCAGCAGCCATCCGTCGTTGTTGTCCACTTCGAACGCCCGATTCTCACCCACGGCATTGACCACGAGCAAATCACAGCCCTTGCGCCGCAGTTTGGCCCGAGCGTGGAAGAGCACGTCGCCGTTGGCGTCACCGGTTTCCGCAGCGAACCCGACGATCGCCTGCATGTTGGGCAACTGGCCGTCTGTGCGGGCCCGCACCGCACCCGCGAGCACGTCGTCTGTGCGGGTGAGCTCAATCAATGGCTCACCTTCGCTTTCCGGGCCCTTCTTGATCTTGCTCGTAGCGAGGTGGGCGGGCCGGAAGTCGGCAACCGCGGCGGCCATCACCAGTACATGCGCATCGGGCGCGTGCTTGGACACGGCGTCTTTGAGCTGAGCGGCAGACCCGATGTGGACGACGTCGACACCGGCAGGGTCGGTGAGTCCGGCGGTGTTGCCAGCGATGAGCGTGACGTCGGCGCCGCGCTGGGCCATCACACGGGCCATCGCATAGCCCTGCTTGCCGGAGCTGCGATTGCCGATGAATCGCACCGGGTCGATCGGTTCGCGAGTGCCGCCCGCGGTCACCAGCACCTTGACGCCCGCCAGGTCGTACGGCAGCGCGTCGCCGCGGGCCAGCAGCAGTTGGGCCAGTGTGGTGATCTCCTCGGCTTCTGGCAGCCGGCCTGCGCCGCTGTCGGCTCCGGTCAGCCGGCCTGACGCAGGCTCCAGGACGACCGCGCCTCGACGGCGCAACGTGGCGACGTTGTCGACGGTCGCAGGGTGAAACCACATCTCGGTGTGCATGGCCGGCGCGAACATCACGGGACATCGGGCGGTCAGCAGCGTGGCGGTCAGCAGGTCGTCGGCGCGGCCCGACACCGCACGTGCGAGCAGGTCCGCGGTGGCAGGAGCGACCACGACGAGGTCTGCTTCCTGGCCGATCCGAACGTGCGGCACCTCATGGACGTCGTCCCACACGCCGGTGTGGACCGGGTTCCCGGAAAGGGCTTCGAACGTGGCGGCGCCGACGAACCGCAACGCGGACTCGGTGGGCACCACCTGCACGGAATGGCCGACCTCGGTGAGCTGACGAACCACCGTCGCGGCCTTGTAGGCAGCGATGCCACCGGCGACGCCGACGATGATCCGCTTGCGGTCCACCACGCCCAGGCCTTGGCTTACTCGCCCTCGGTGTGCTCGAGCAGGTCTGAATGGATCTCGCGAAGCGCGATCGACAGCGGCTTTTCCTGCAGCCCGGGCTCGACCAGCGGGCCGACGTACTCGAGGATGCCGTCGCCAAGCTGGTTGTAGTAGTCGTTGATCTGCCTGGCGCGCTTGGCGGCGTAGATCACCAGCGCATACTTGCTCGACGCGCGATCAAGCAACTCGTCGATGGGCGGGTTGGTGATGCCCAACGGCGTGTCGTAGGCGCCGGCGGCGGACGTGTCGATGTCGTCCACAGCGGCCAGCTGCGCGTCGGCGTGCGGGGTGCTCACGTAGAAGTTCTCCTGAAAATTGAGTGGTGCTCGGGAACCCCACGCCCGGTGAGGCGCACGAATTATCGGGGGTTCACCAGCAAGGTTACCAATTCGGCGCAGGCAGACTCCAATTGGCTGTTCACGACCACCTCGTCGAAGTCGTCCTGGGCTGCTAATTCGGCCCGCGCGGTGGCCAACCTGCGAGCCATCACTTCCGGGGTCTCTGTGCCGCGCCCGTACAGCCGGCTCTCGAGCGCCTCCCAGCTGGGCGGGGCGAGGAACACCGTGATCGCCTCCGGCATGGACTTCTTGACTGCCCGTGCACCGGCCAGGTCAACCTCGATGAGGACGGGATGTCCGGCCTGGGTGGCGGCGCGAATGGGCGCTGCAGGCGTGCCGGATCGGTGCAGGCCGCCGTGGATTTCCGCCCATTCCAGCAGCGCGCCCTCATCGATCAGCTGCTGGAACCGCTCGGCCGTCACAAACGAGTAGTCGACACCGTCGACCTCCCCGGGACGTGGCGCTCTGGTGGTCACGGAGACGGAAAAGTGCAGGTCGGGGATCCGGTCACGCAGGCAGCGGACGACGGTGGATTTCCCGACGGCAGACGGGCCGGACAGCACTACGACTGAGCTCATCGCTGTCCGACCCCTCGGCCGGCGTTCACTAGTCGCTGGTGAAGTCGAACTTCTCCAGCAGAGCCTTGCGCTGACGATCGCCGAGGCCACGCAGGCGGCGGGTCGGGGCGATTTCGAGCTCGGTCATGATCTCCTGCGCCTTGACCTTGCCGACCTTGGGCAACGCCTCGAGAAGCGCAGAAACTTTCATTTTGCCCAAGACCTCGTCGGACTCGGCATCCTTGAGCACCTGCTTGAGGTTGGTGCCGCCGCGCTTGAGCCGATCTTTGAGTTCGGCACGTGCTCGACGTGCGGCAGCAGCCTTCTCCAACGCTGCCGCGCGCTGTTCGTCGGTCAACTGGGGAAGGGCCACGGGGTTCCTCCGTCTCTTGCCGTCATGTGTTGTGTCTTGACTGGTTAGACAACCAGCCAGCGGGGACGACCGTACCCAC
>NZ_DASSCY010000327.1:0-3429 GCF_035697385.1 Mycobacterium sp.
AGGCGACCGTGCCGAATATCACCGTCTTGGCGTGCCGCGCCGGTGCGTCGGGTTCGGCCTCGGAGTCATGGTGCGACGCGGGAATCGTTGCGTGACAAGCATGATCGGAGCACAACCGGGCAAATGAGGGTCTGAGCTCGCACGCGGACCTGATACCCCTGCTCAGCCACTCAACCCGCTCATCCGGGGAATGTGGCACAACCCTTGCATGGTCACTATGCATTTCGTACCCTACAGAGGTACGTTTTGCATACTCAAGGAGTGAGCGTGGCACAGAACCGCAGCACTCCGATCCCGGCCGCCTTGGCTCAGGCTCCGTTGAAGACGATCCGGCCGCGCGATGCCGCCGCTGTGTACGACCATCCCCGGGCCCAGCTCGTCCGGCTGGCCGAACACGGTCTCCTCCACCGCCTCGCGGACGGGTATTACGCCGTTGTCCCGCAGGAGATGTTGGGTCGCAAATGGATACCGAACCTGGAATCCGCAGCGGCAGGAATCGCGACAGCCATTTATGGTTTCGACAACGTTGTCGTTATGGGCCTCAGCGCTGCGCGCCTGCACGGCGTGATCCCGCGCGCCCTGGCGACGGCAATCGTGGCCGTACCGCGCCAGCACCGCCCCATCACACTGTCTGATCGACCCGCGACCGTGCGATTCGTCAAACGCGGCACGAGCGCCCTGGACGCCGAACGTATAGGCACCGAGTTGGGGCCGGCGTTGGTGACCACGCCCGAACAGACCGTCCTCGACCTGACACACCGCCCAACCCTCGGCGACAACGAAGCCGACACCCCCACCGCTGTTGCGGCCCTTTACGCGCGCAGCGACAAGCAACGTCTGCAGAGGCTCGCCACCGCACAGCGTCGGCTGGCTTCCCTGCGGCGGGCCGAAGAATGGGCCGGGATCGATCATGGATCCTGACGAACGCGACTCGGTAGCAACACAGTTCGGAGTCTCTGCCGAACAGGTCGAGCGCGACCACCTCATCTCTCACCTCCTGGCGTTCCTCAGCCGCGACTTCGGTGACCGAATCCAGTTCATCGGCGGGACTGCCCTGGCCCGCACCCACCTCCCATACGGACGCCTCAGCGAGGACATCGACCTCATCGCCGTCGGCAGCCGCAAAGACGTCGCAAGTGATCTCGACGCCGCGCTCCCCCGCGCAGTGCCACGCACCCACGGCAGGCTGACCGTCGAACCCGCACTGAGCAACATCGCAGACACCCGCCCGGTCCTGCTGCGACCTGCGGACGGACGTCCGGTCCGGCTGCAGCTGCTGTCTGCCCGAGACCGAGTGGTCTGGCCAACCGAACGGCACGATTTGTACCAGCGCTACACCGACGCGCCCACCGCCGCACTGCTCGTGCCCACACTCCCCGCGTTCGCCGCGTCGAAAACCGCGACATGGGTGGACCGGCGCGCACCCCGTGATCTCTGGGACCTCTGGGCACTGAGCGAGCTCGGCGCCATTGACGCGGACGCGGCCGCGCTATTTCGGCGATACGGACCCACCAACAAGACGCCGGCTCCGCACATGTTCGATCGTGCGCCGTCGGACGCCGAGTGGCAGGCGCAGCTGGCCGGCCAGACTCGTCTCAGCGTCTCCGCGAGCGATGCACTCAGATCCGTACGCGAGGCATGGCGCCAGGCCGCCCGAGCGGCATGAACCCTCTTGAGTTCTGGGGGTGAACGCAACAGCTCCTGAAGTGGGGCTGTTCAACGTCGGTTGATGGTTGACGTTTCTGTGTCGGTTGATCCTTGACACTCTGTGTTGTGTTCTAGGCCTGTTCGCTGGTGCGGAAGGCCCGTTTGTTTCGTACCTCACCGTTGCTAGTGCGTGCGGCGGTCTTGACCAAGTCATCGCCGATGAAGAATCGCAACAAATCGCCGTCGACGTGAACATCGCAGCGCGATCCGGCGTAGTGGCGGCCCAGACTGACTTGCTGCCAGGACACGCACACCACCCCGTTGGTGGTCACTCGGCGGCTGACCCAATCCGAGCCGGTGCGCTCGACTTGACTCGATGGCGCCGGTAGCGCGATCGGTGCAGCCGAGGTGCCCGCGCAAAACCGCTGCGCCGGGGTGAGCATGTCGATCGCTTGATGTGGGCGGGCGGTGTTGTAGAACTCCACCCACTCATCCAACGCTTGCTGCGCCACTGTGAGGTTCGTGAAAGCCGCTCGGCTGTCGAGGAATTCAGCACGCATGCTCCGATGGAACCGCTCAATCTTGCCAGTGGTCGTCGGGGAACGTGGCTGGGTCAGCAGATGATCGATGCCGTTCTCGCGGCAGATCGCATCGAAGAGCACCTCCACGGGCGGACGGTTGAACCGTCCGGTGAACACCTTGCCGTTATCGGTCAAGATCTGCTCTGGCGCACCGTAAGTGCCCAACGCTGCGCGCAGCCCATCGCAGACCGCGCGGGTGCGTTCGCGGCTCATCAACCGGGCGCACACGCACATCCGGGAATGGTCATCGATGCCGGTCAACGCTTTCGCCGAGGTGCCCTCGGCGAGCGGAAACCCACCGACGACATCCATCTGCCACAACTCCATCGGCACCGCACGTTCCCAGCGTTTCCACTTCCGGGAGCGCCGGTCCCGCAAATTGGGGTCGATCATCTGCGCCCGCACCAACGCTCGATATGCCGCCGACTCCGAGGGCAGCGGCGACACCTTGCGCTTGGATAACTCGAACACCAACCGCTTCGGACCCCAATACGGGCGTGAGCGCCGCAGCTCCAACAGCGCGGCCTCCACCCTGGCCGGCATCTGATGCGGGCAACTCACCGGCCGGTGCGACCGGTCGATCAGCCCTTCCAAGCCCGCCCCTTCGTAGCGGGCCAGCCACGAGTGCAGCGTCTGACGCGACACCCCAACCTTCTGCGCTACCAGTGATACCGACAAACCGTCGCTGATCACGGCCAACACGGCCTGATACCTCTGCTCGGCCACGCTTAACTCCCTCATCAAGGGAGTGTCAAGGATCAGCCGAAGCCACTGTCAAGCATCAGCCGAAACACTGTCGCCCATCAGCCGAAGACCAAATGTCAGCCATCAGCCGAGGTAATACACTCCTGAAGTGGGGCGGGCGGGGCTCGAACCCGCGACCAACGGATTATGAGTCCGCGGCTCTAACCGACTGAGCTACCGCCCCTCGCGCGTCGCGGCACCAATCGTCGCACGCTCCCACGGCCAGGTCATAAGTGCCCACACGATGACGATCAACGCCGTCGCCGTGAAGACATACACCGGCCACGGGCCCAAGACGTCCAGCAGACTCGCCGTCACCGGCTTGCGGTTGATGAAGCCGTAATTGGTCCCCGCGATGCTGTTGAACGTGAACGTGACCGCCGCCCACACCGCCGTCACCACCACGACGAACCGGAAGCTGCGCCACTGCGGACGCATCCCCCGCCCCCACGTGAGG
>NZ_DASSCY010000328.1:0-24769 GCF_035697385.1 Mycobacterium sp.
CCCGACTGCGCTAGGTCGTTCAGGGTTGTGCTTGAAAGACCGCCACGTTCTCATTCACCAGCACCGGCCGCTTGGGCGTTTGGGGCGTTTCGGCCAAGACGGGCAGGTTCCCGTTCAACGGGGGCCGCACGCCGCCGACGCCGCTCTTACTAGAGACGGTGATCGTTCCACCGCTGCAGGAGACAGTCTTCCCGTCGACGATGACGCTCTGGCCGTCGTCGATCGGGATGTCGTAGCCGTCCTTGTCGGTGTAGTGGCATCCGCCATCGCCGGCGCCGTTGACGGGCTGCGCGTGAGCGGTGGCCGGGGCCAAGGCAACAAAAGCCAGGGCGCCGAGGAGCGTCGCTGCGTACTGGAAGCGGGTCAGCTTGCGGGTGGTGGAGTTGGTCATTGTGGATTCCTCTCGGGGGTGGTGCGTGGGCCGTTGAGAGAAATGATGCTGTTCAGGGGGGTGCTTCCGTAATCACCCACAAGCCAGAATCCACTTCTGCGAGGGGAGGTTTTCCTATCCCCCGGGTAAGCACGGCGCGAATGTCCTGGTGTTTCGAAGCGCATCCGCCGAGCCTTGAGTCCGAAATGTTGATGACGAACGAGAACAGGCCAGGACTCTTCAGTCCTGGCCTTTTGCCATCTGGTGGAGCTGCCGGGAATCGAACCCGGGTCCTACGGCATTCCCTCAAGGCTTCTCCGTGCGCAGTTCGCTATGCCTCTACTCGGATCTCCTGATCACGCGAACAAGTCAGGATGACGATCCCAGTCGCTGTTTGATGTCCCTTAAGATCCCGCGACCGGACCTGAAGGTTTGTCCCTCTAGCTGATGCCAGGGTCCGGGCCGAGGGCGCTCCCGGTCTGACAGACACACCGTCGCTTAGGCAGCGAGGGCGTAGTCGCGCTGATTGGAATCGGCGCTTAATTGGTTGCAACGACGCTTACGGTGGTCATTTGCCTGCACCGGCACGCTTCCCTTGATTCGATGCGCGAAGTCGAAACCGTTCAGCCCCTCGCATCCCTGCCGACTTTCAGCAGGACACTTCATTCTACCTGTGAGTTCAACACAAGCCAGCGATTAGGTAGTCCCAGCTAGATCACGTAGTTGAGGTGCTCGACGATTCGTCGGCCGACCGCCTCGTCGCCACCGTACGCAATGGCGCCGACGTGCCGCGCCAGAGGCGTCCGACCACCGGCAAGCCGGGTGAACAGCAGGCCATCGAGCGCGATCGTCGCCGTCGGCTCGGCTGCGAACTCCTCGACAACCCGGCCGCGCCCGTCGACCGCAACGTTGATGGTCCGGTGCAGCGGTCCGGTCAGCTCGATCCGCACTCGCGACCCGTCCGGCGCGCCACCGAGCTTGCCGACGACGAACCCCATGCTGGCCGCTATCTCGTCGAGCGCCAGCCGCGACGCCTCGCAGGCCGGGCTGCTCGCGGGTCGATCGAGCGCGTCGCGGATGTCGTGCTCGTGCATCCAGCAGTCAAACGTCCGCACCCGCATGAAGCGGCCGTACGTATCCGGGCCTGCCGGCGTCGCCGTGATCTGGTTCCACTCGTCGTTCGACAGGTTGCTCAGCGTTGTGCGGCGTTGGGCGACGGTGTCGCGGAGCTTGTCGAGCAGGTCGTTGGCGCTGACGCCACGTAGCTTGCGAACCCAGCGTTCGTTCAGCACGCCGACGTCGTTGTGGACGTGCTTGAGCGTCGACACGTCGATGTCGGCCTCAGGGGTGCCGGCTCCCTGCAGCATCGACTCGGTGCCGATGACGTGGGCCACGACATCACGGACTGCCCAGCCGGGCAGCGGCGTCGGCGCTAGCCACTGCGCGTCGGACAGCCCGTCAGCCAGCTCCAGCAGGACGTCCCACTCGGCGAAGAGGCCGTCGAGAACGTCGGACTTGTCGAGCTCGGTCACCGAACGCGAGGTCCTGCTCACCCGGCAAAACGTAGCGCTCGCGGCCCGTGAGCGTCCCCGAAATGCCATCAAAGTGTGGCGTGTCGAGGGGCAGACACGGTCGCTCGCGGGGAATTAGATCGTGATCATCGCGACCGCGGTGAGCGCCAGCACCATGCCCAACGCCTGCCAGCGGGTCACCCGCTCGCGCAGCACGACGATCGCCAGCAGCACGGTCGCGACCGGGTACAACGACATCAGCACGCCCGACAGCGACAGCAGCGATGCCTGCAACGCCAGCAGCATGGCGATGTTGGCGCCGGTGTCCAGGAACGCCGCAGCCACAGCCAGCTTCAACGGGGTGCCGGAGGGCGGGTGCAGATTGGCGCTGACCGCGGCGATCACGAGCACCAGCACCGTCGCGGAGGCGCGCGCGAACACCAGCGGCCACAGTTTGGCCTCCACCGGCGCCTGGTCGATCAGCACGAAGTTCAGGCCGAACGCCACGCCGGAGCCGACCGTCAACCAGGCGACGGTCACGGTGAACTTGTGCGGCGTGACGTCCTCATCGGTGGCTTCCCGCGAGACAAGCACCACCGCGATCAACGCCAGCACCACACCCGCCGCCGCGATCGCGCCCGGCCGCTCCCCCATCACCAGGCCGACACCGACGGGGATCGCCGCGACGAGCACCGCCGTCAGCGGCGAGACCACCGAGATCGGGCCGGCCCCGAGCGCGGCATAGAACCACCACACGCCGAACGCTTGCGAGACCCCGCAGAGCGCTCCCCAGAATACGGCTGCCTCGGACACGTGCCCGCCGACGATGGCAGCCAGTAGCGCCAGCAGCACCATGGCGATCGGATAGGACACCAAGACGACGCGTAATGCCGCCACCCGCCGCGACGCGATGCCACCGACGAAGTCGCTGATGCCGTAGGCCAGCGCCGAGGTCAGTGCGAGGGCGGCGCCGATCAGGTCATGCCCTTGGCGCGACGGCCGAGCTCACGCGTCACCTCGCGCTGCGCGTCGCGGCGAGCCATGTCCTGCCGTTTGTCATGCGCCTGCTTGCCGCGGGCCAGCGCGAGTTCGACCTTGACCTTGCCCTCCGAGAAGTACAGCGACAGCGGCACCAGCGTCAGATTGCCATCCCGGATCTTGCCGACAAGGTTGTCAATCTGCTTGCGGTGCAACAACAATTTGCGGTTGCGCCGCGGCGCGTGGTTGGTCCAGCTGCCGTGGTGATACTCCGGGATGTGCAGGTTGCGCAGCCAGATCTCGCCGTCGTCGACGGTCGCGAACGCATCGGCCAGCGAGGCCTGACCGTCGCGCAGGCTCTTGACCTCGGTACCGACCAGCGCGACCCCGGCCTCGAAAGTCTCGAGGATCGAATAGTTGTGCCGCGCCTTGCGATTCGTCGCGACGACCCTGTTGTTGCTGGACCTCGACGGGTCGGCTTTCTTGGCCACGGTCAGCGACGCACGTAGAGCCGCAGGGTGACGTAGGCGGTGACACCGGCCATCGCCACGCCGACGAACAGCAGGATGGGTGCGATGTAGAGAATGTCCGCGTAGTCGATCCTGGCGATCAGGTTCGCTTGATAGAACTGGTTGAGCGCGTTCTCCAGGAACAATGCCCGCACAATGGTCAGGCCCGCGATCGATATCAGCACGCCGAGCAATGCGGCCACCATCGCCTCCACCAGGAATGGCAGCTGGGTGTACCAGCGGCTGGCGCCGACCAATCGCATGATGCCGATTTCTGTCCGACGGGTATAGGCGGCCACTTGAACCATGTTGGCTATCAACAATATCGCGCCGATCGCCTGCACCACCGCAACCGCGAACGCGGCGGCGGAAAGACCGTCGAGCACCGCGAAGAGTCGGTCGATCAAGTCCTTCTGGTTGAGCACATTGAGCACGCCGGGCTGGCCGACCATCGCCTCGTCAAAATCCTTGTGCTGCTCAGGATCATTGAGCTTGACGACGAACGATGCCGGGAACGCCTCCCGCCCGGCGACATCCTTGTACTGCGGGAACTTCTTGATCGCGTCGTCGTATGCGTCGTCGCGGTTCAGAAACCGCACGGAGCGCACGTCGTCGCGGTTCTCGATCTGCGATCGCAACGCTTTGCATGGATCGGCGTCGCACGTGGGGTCGTTGGCCGAGACATCGTTGGTCAGAAAGACCTGGCTCTCCACGCGGTCCAGGTAGATGGCGCGCGAATTCTCGGCAAGCCGCACCACCAACAACCCGCCGCCGAACAAGCCGATCGAGATCGCGGTGGTCAGGATCATCGCGACCGTCATGGTGACGTTGCGACGAAGCCCGGTCAGAACTTCATTGATCAGGAAGCCAAAGCGCACTAGCGATCCATTCCATAGACGCCGCGCTGCTCATCCCGGATCAGTCTGCCCAACTCCAGTTCGACGACGCGCTGGCGCATCGAGTCGACGATGTGATGGTCGTGGGTGGCCATCAGCACCGTCGTCCCGGTGCGGTTGATGCGTTCGAGCAGATCCATGATGTCCTTGCTGGTTTCGGGGTCGAGGTTGCCGGTGGGCTCGTCGGCCAGCAGCACCAGCGGCCGGTTGACGAACGCGCGGGCGATGGCGACGCGCTGCTGCTCACCGCCGGACAGTTCGCCGGGCAATCGGTTGGCCTTACCGGACAGGCCGACCATTTCCAGAACGTCGGGCACCACCCGGTTGATCACGTCTGCGCGCTTACCGATGACCTCCAGCGCGAACGCGACGTTCTCGAAGACCGTCTTCTGCTGCAGCAGCCGGAAATCCTGGAACACGCAGCCGATGACCTGGCGCAGGCTCGGGATGTGGCGGCCGGGCAACTTGTTGACGTGGAACTTCGACACCCGGATGTCACCGGTTGTCGGAGTGTCCTCGGCGAGCAGCAGCCGCATGAACGTCGACTTGCCCGAACCCGACGGGCCGATGAGGAAAACGAATTCACCCTTGTCGATTTTGAGCGACACGTTGTCGAGGGCTGGGCGCGCCGACGACTTGTACTGCTTACTGACATGGTCAAGGGTGATCATCACGGCACGCCAGTGTAGCGGTGTAACTGCCCGGACTAGCTGGGCGGAGCCACGGTCGTCGGCGCGGGCCCCGGACCGAGCGGCACCGTCGTCGGCGGAACGGGCGTCGGCGTCACGGTCTGCGTCTGCGGCGGCAGCGGCCCCAACCCATCCGGATCCACCACCGTCGTCGTCGGGGTCTCCGTGGGCGAGGTCGGGCTCGTCGTCGTGGTCTCTGTCGGGCTGGTCGTCGTCGGTGTCGTGGTGGTCGTCGTCGGCGTCGTGGTGTAGACCGGCTCCCTCGGCCTGCGAACCTGGGTGCGCGGCACCCAGGTGTAGTTCGGATCGGGGACGAAGCCCGGTGGCACCACGGCTGTCGGCGGCACCTCCGGTGCAGGGGGGGTGGGCTCGAAGTTGTGGTACACCCAGAACAGCGCGAGGAACGCGACCAGGAGCACCAGCGTCGAGACGCGCATGCGGCCCAATTTGGCCTTCAGCCAGGTCGTCACTTTTTCTGCTCCGAGCCCTGGGTCTCTTCCTCGGCACCGCCGGCTGTTGCGGGATGCACGATGGCCTCCACCATCGGGGAGCTGCCATCGGTTGGCGACACGATGCCGGCCCGGCGAAGGGCGCGGAGCACCAGCACGCGGATACGCCTGCCGACCTCGAACTGCTTGCCCGGCAGCGTGCGGGCCACCATCCGCAGGTTGACGGTGTCGAGTTCGATGCTCTCCACGCCCATCAGCTGGGGCGCGTCCAGCAGGAGCGCGCGCAGCCCGGGATCGTCCATCGCCTTCTCGGACACCCCGTGGAGCAGGTCGTTGACGACGTTCAGGTCCGCCGACGTCGGAACCGGGATGTCGATGACGGCGCGTGCCCAGTCCTTGGACAGGTTCACCGATTTGACGATCTGGCCGTTCGGAATGGTGAACATCTCGCCCTCGGTAGAGCGCAGCTTGGTGACGCGAAGTGTGACGTCCTCCACAGTGCCCTCCGCGGGGAGGGTGATGCCGGCGACGGTCAGTGACACGAGGTCGCCGAACCCGTACTGCTTCTCGGTGATGATGAAGAAGCCGGCGAGCAGGTCCTGGACCAGCCGTTGCGCACCGAAGCCGAGCGCGGCGCCCAGCACCGCGGCGGGCGCGACGAGCGATCCGACCGGGATGGCGAGGATCGATGTCACCTGCACGATTACGAGGACGAACAGCAGGGCGACCGACACCCAGGAGATCACCGACGCGACGGCCTGGCGGTGCTTGGAGCTCTCCGTGCGGACCAGCTGGTCGCTTTCCTGGTACTCGGCGTCGATGCGCCGGACCATTCTGCGTGCCGACCAGTTGATGAAGCGGGCGGCCAGCAGTCCGCCGATCAGATACAGCGCGATCGGCACGCCTCTTTCGAGGATCCACACTCCGATGCTGCCGCCCCAGAAGCCGTGCCAGCGCTCGGACAGACTTATTGCAAGTACGGTGCTATTCGTCATCTCGCCTATTGCGCCACCGAATTCCGGCCTCGAGGAAACCGTCGATGTCTCCATCCAGCACTGCGGCCGGATTGCCGACCTCGTATTCGGTACGCAAATCCTTCACCATTTGGTAGGGGTGCAAAACGTAGGAGCGCATTTGGTTGCCCCACGAGCTGCCGCCATCGCTCTTCAAGGCGTCAAGCTCAGCACGTTCTTCTAAACGCTTGCGTTCCAACAACTTTGCCTGAAGCACTCGCATTGCCGAAACCTTGTTCTGCAATTGCGACTTTTCGTTCTGGCAAGTCACCACGATACCGGTCGGAATGTGCGTGAGTCGAACGGCGGAGTCGGTGGTGTTCACCGATTGGCCGCCAGGCCCGCTGGATCGGTAGACGTCGACACGCACGTCGGCCTCGGGAATGTCGATGTGATCGGTGGTCTCGGTGACGGGAAGCACCTCGACTTCGGCGAAGGAAGTCTGGCGGCGACCTTGATTGTCGAACGGGCTGATGCGCACCAGCCGGTGCGTGCCCTGTTCCACCGACAACGTGCCGTATGCGAACGGCGCGTGCACGGCGAAGGTCGCGCTCTTGATCCCCGCCTCCTCGGCGTAGGACGTGTCGAACACCTCGACCGGATACTTGTGCTGCTCGGCCCAGCGGATGTACATCCGCATCAGCATCTCGGCCCAGTCCGCGGCGTCAACGCCGCCTGCGCCGGATCGGATGTTGACCAGCGCCTCACGCTCGTCGTACTCACCCGAGAGCAGGGTGCGCACTTCCATCGCCTCGAGGTCTTCGCGCAGCTTCTTGAGCTCGGCGTCGGCCTCGGCGAGCGCGTCGGCGGCGCCGGGCCCCTGCTCTTCCTCGGCCATCTCGTAGAGCACCGGCAGGTCGTCGAGCCGCTGGCGCAGCTCCTCAACGCGGCGCAGCTCGTTTTGGGTGTGCGACAGCTCGCTGGTGACCTTCTGCGCGCGGGCCTGGTCGTCCCACAGGTTCGGATCGGAGGCCTCGTGCTCAAGCTTTTCGATGCGACCGCGGAGTCCTTCGATGTCGAGCACCCGCTCCACCGTGGTCAAGGTGGAGTCGAGGGCGGCGATATCGGATTGGCGGTCAGGATCCACGGGTGTTCACGTTACCGGCGGCAGCGTGCCCGTTTAGCATCGGAGCGGTAACCAGCTCGGCTACGACGCGACAGCCCCCTTGCGGGTGACCGGGCGAAAACAGAAGGCTCAATATATGCGCCCCTATCACGTGGCCATCGTCGGTTCCGGACCCTCGGGCTACTTCGCCGCGGCGTCGCTGCTGAAGTTCGCCGACTCGAACGACGACGCGGACGTGCGTGTCGACATGCTGGAGATGCTGCCCACGCCGTGGGGTCTGGTGCGCTCTGGCGTCGCCCCGGACCATCCGAAGATCAAGTCGATCAGCTCCCAGTTCGAGAAGACGGCGCTCGATCCGCGGTTCCGGTTCTTCGGCAACATCGTGGTCGGCGACCACGTGCAGGCCGCCGAGTTGGCCGACCGCTACGACGCGGTGGTCTACGCCGTCGGCGCGCAGTCCGACCGGTCGTTGGGCATTCCCGGCGAGGATCTGCCCGGCAGCGTCGCCGCCGTTGACTTCGTCGGCTGGTACAACGCGCACCCCCATTTCGAGGAGATGGCACCGGACATCTCGAGCGGCCGCGCCGTCGTGGTGGGCAACGGCAACGTCGCCTTGGATGTCGCGCGGATCCTCGTGACAGACCCCGATGTGCTGGCCTCGACGGACATCGCCGATCACGCCTTGGAGTCGCTGCACGACCGTGGCGTCGAGGAGGTGCTCATCGTCGGCAGACGGGGACCCCTGCAGGCTCCGTTCACCACGCTCGAGCTGCGCGAGCTCGGCGACCTCGAGGGTCTTGGCGACGTCGACGTGATCGTCGACCCTGCCGATTTCGCCGACATCTCCGACGAGGACCTGGAGGCCGCAGGCAAGACGGTCCGCAACAACATCAAGGTGTTGCGCGGCTACGCCGAGCGCGAACCGCGAGGAGCCAAGCGCCGCATCGTGTTCCGGTTCCGGACGTCGCCGGTGGAGATCAAGGGCGACGGTCGCGTCGAATCGATCGTCTTGGGGCGCAACAAGCTGGTCGACGACAACGGGCGGATCGTCGCCAAGGACACCGGCGAGCGCGAAGAGGTGCCCGCCCAGCTGGTGGTGCGCGCGGTCGGCTATCGCGGAGTGCCGACGCCGGGCTTGCCGTTCGACGACAAGACCGGAACCATCCCGCACACCTCTGGCCGGGTCGATGGCCGCCGCAACGAGTATGTGGTCGGCTGGATCAAACGCGGTCCGACCGGTGTGATCGGCAGCAATAAAAGGGATTCGCAGGAGACCGTCGACACCCTGCTCGCCGACTTACAGGGCGCGTCGCTAGCGGACTTCGGCGAGGACCACTCGCAGACGCTGGTCGAGTGGCTGCTGGAGCGGCAACCGAAAGTCGTGACCGACGATCATTGGAAGCTGATCGACGAGTACGAGCGTTCGGCGGGTGAACCGCACGGTCGCCCGAGGGTGAAGGTGACCAGCGTCGCCGAGCTGCTGCGGATCGGCCACGGCTGAGGCTCGGCGAAGATCTAGTACTCGATGGGACCTGGCGGTGGCGGCGGTGTCTCCTGCGGTGCGAATCTCCAGTTGTCTGGATTTTTCGGCGAGTAGACGACCGGTATCAGCTGGCTCATCGTCGGCCACTGGTCGACGTCGACCGCCATGCGCTGGTAGATGACGTGCTCATTGACGGTCGGCCCGTTGATCACACCGGTGATGGTCACGAACTGCTCGCCCACGAGGTCGTCGGGCCGGGGACTGACGCCGGTGACCAGCATCGTGCCCTGCTGCCAGTCGCCGCCGATACTGCGACGTCGCATGATCCAAGGCGCGGCCAACAGCGCCAACGCACCGAGCAGCACGAGCACGAAGACGAATTCCACATGGCCATGGTAGGACGGCACACATGACGGCTGAGGCAGACGACCTGAAGCTGGCCCTGGAATTGGCCGACGCTGCGGATTCACTGACGATGCCCCGCTTCGGCGCGGTGGACTTGCGCGTCGACACCAAACCAGACCTGACACCGGTGAGCGACGCCGACCAATCGGTCGAAGGCACTCTGCGCGAAACGCTTTCGCAGCGTCGGCCCGACGACCTGGTGCTTGGCGAAGAGTACGGCGGCACAGCGGTTTTCGAGGGCCGGCAATGGGTGATCGATCCGATCGACGGGACCAAGAACTTCGTAAGGGGCGTACCGGTGTGGGCGACGCTGATCGCGCTGCTGCACGACGGCGTCCCGATCGTCGGGGTGGTCAGCGCACCGGCGCTGCAGCGACGCTGGTGGGCCGGCGAGGGGGCGGGAGCGTTCGCGTCCGTCGCGGGTGGGCAACCACGGAGGATAGCGGTGTCCTCGGTCGCCGACGTCGCCGCGGCGAGCCTGTCACTGTCCAGCCTCGACGGCTGGGCGAAGCTGGGGCTTCGGGACCGCTTGATCGACCTCACCGACACCGTCTGGCGCGTGCGTGGATTTGGCGATTTCTGGTCCTATTGCCTGGTCGCGGAGGGCGCGGTCGATATCGCGGCCGAACCCGAGGTGTCGCTGTGGGACCTGGCCGCCCTCGACATCCTGGTGCGGGAGGCGGGCGGCATATTCAGCAGCCTCGACGGCGAGGCGGGCCCGCACGGCGGTAGCGCCGTGGCGACCAACGGGCTGCTGCAGCACGCCGTTCTTGCCCACTTCCATCCGGCCTGACCCAGCGCGGCACACTTCCACTAGCCCGACGGTCAGACGTCATAGGTGGCCCCGATTTTCGGCGTGGCCGACGCGCAACGCGCCTAGCCTGTCAGCAGAGGGGTGGCGGGGGAATGGAGCTTCACGTGCAACAGCTGAGCTGGACAGACGACATGATGTTGCGCGCCGAGCGGCCGGAAACCCCGATGCAGATTCAGATGCTGCTGATCTACGACCCCGCTACAGCAGCAGGCGGCAGAGTCACCTTCAAGGGCATCCTCCAAGAGATCGATTCCCGATTGCACCTCGCGCCGACATTCCGGCGGCGGTTGACAGATTTACCCGGCGGATTGCATCGGCCGTACTGGGTGGACGACCCGAATTTCGATCTGGAGTACCACGTCCGTCACATCGCGTTGCCGCAGCCGGGAGACTGGCGCCAGCTGTGCATCCAGATCGCGCGCATCCATGCCCGGCAGATCGATCTGCGCCGCCCGCCATGGGAAATGACCGTCATCGAGGGACTGAATTCGATACCGGGCGTCCCGCCGGGAGCGTTCGCGGTGAGCCTCAAGTTGCATCACTCCGCGGTCGACGGGATGGAAAGCGTCGAGCTGATGGCGGCTCTACACGACCTCGCTGCCGACGGTCCGCGACCCAACCCCCCCGAAACGCCTTGGGAACCAAGCGAGTTACCGTCGACAGCGAGTCTGGTGTCTCGGACTGCGATGGACGGCGCGCTCTATCCGTTAAGAGCGGGCAGGGTGGTGGTTCCCAACGCACTCAAGGCCGTCCGCCAATTGACGGTGCTGCCAGGCAAATTGGCCGGCGGTATCGCCTCCATGTTGTCGCCGGGGTCCGGCTCGCTGTTCGCCCCACGCACCCGGTTCAACGCTTCGGCCACCCCGCACCGAGTTTTCGAGGCCCGCTTTCACGACCTCAGCGACTTCCAGCGGATCAAGGCGAGCGTGCCGAAGGCGACGATCAACGACGTGGCGGTGGCATACGTCGGTGGGACCCTTCGTCACTATCTGGAAGGCCACGGCGAGTTGCCGGAAGAGACTCTGGTGACCGCCTGTCCCGCGTCGATCCGAGCATCCGGTGAACACGGCGGTGGCGGCAACCGGTTGTTCGGCAGGTTGCAGTCGCTCGAAACGAATGTGGCGAATCCGTACGAAAGGCTTGTATCGATCGTCGAGGAGTCCGCCGCCTTCCGCGACAACTCCGATTCGTCGACCGGGCCTCGAATCATGGAACTCGCGGGACTGGTTCCCACGACACTGCTAGGGCTGACGGTGAAGGCGGCGACGGCGATGCCGTTTTCGGGGCCCACCATCGCCAACACCACGGTGAGCAACGTCCCGGGCCCGACGGAGCCGATCTATTTCGCCGGTGCCCGCCTTGTTCGAGTCACTGGCCTGGGTCCGTTGATCGGGGGGATGAACCTGTTCCACGTCATCGCGAGCTACAACGGAACCGTGTCGATGGGGATAACGGCCGACCGCGACGCACTGCCCGATCCCGCGAACTATGCCGACTGCATGCAGGCCGCGTTCGACGACCTGTTGGCAGCAGCCGACTAGTGTCTCGGTCCAGTTCTATCCGGCCGCGTCTACTGGCGCGGGCGGCCGGGCCTGATGAATGTGGTTGAGGAACAGTCCGATTGCCCGGACCGCAGCACTCGTCCGGGTGCCGTCGGTGAGATCGAATCCGTGTCCGGTGCCCGGTAGTTCGACGTAGCCGACCGGGCTGCTTGACGTTTCACGCAGCCGTTCGACGAACTGCCGTGCTTCGCCTACCGGGATGATCATGTCATTTTCACCGTGGATGACCAGGAAGGGTGGCGCGCCTGCACCCACACGGGCCACTGGCGATGCGTCCCGGAACACCGCGGGTTTGCGGGACTGGCGACGCTTGACCACCACACGCTCCAGGAAGTCCATGAACCGTGCCCGTTCTGCCGTCGAGCGATCCTCCCAGTCGTAACGGCCGTAAATGCTGACGACCGCGTCGACCGAGGTGTCCGCCAACGGCGCGAGTTCGGACTGCCATTGCTCTTCGCCTGGAGTGAGGCCGGCGAGGCTAGCCATGTGTCCGCCCGCCGAAGAGCCGGCGACGGCGACAAATGTTCGGTCACCGCCGTACTGGTCGGCATTCGCGCGCGCCCATGCGATGGCCGCTTTTACGTCGATAATCTGACGCGGCCAGCGGTATCGGGGGCTGGTTCGATACTGCACGGACAGGCACACCCAGCCCAGCTCCGCGAGATGTGCCATCAACGCATGACCCTGCAGCGCCCGGCTGCCGAAAACCCACGCACCGCCCGGAACGAAGACGAGCACCGGGGCAGGCCCTACGAGGTCTTCGCGCCGCCAGACGTCGAGCACCTGACCCGGTTCGTCGCCATATGGGACTGAGGCGCGGTACACGGACCGCCGGAGTCGAACGGCATTGCGCCATGGTGTACCTGCATCGGAGATGGACCACGGCTCGGCCAACGCCTCGGCGGCCACGATGTCGCTCAGCCCGGCAGTCATCAGGCTGGCCAGTGCCGGCGCGTGGGCGCGTCGGCTGGATGCGCCCGGGCCCAAGCGGTGTTTCGCCGATGACATGAAGTCCGGCAGATAGCGGGCACCCCACACGCTTAGAGCGGCCATTCCACCGACAGGTTCGAGATACCGGCCGATCACCGGCAATGACGACGTGACGGCACCCGCCGCGACGAGGTAGTCCTCGAACCGTGCATGTACCAACCAGTTCGCGTGGGCGCGCATCATTCGCGAGACTTCCCTGTAATCTCGCGGAAGGTCCATTCCGGCAGAATAGGCCACGCATGCGGTCTGCAAACGCGACTTGCCCGAACCGCCATGGAGGAATTTGCCTGCTGCACAATCGGGTACACAGGAATCGTTGCCACGCCGAGTTGCTCCCAGCTAATAGCGCTACGGCCAGGCTCGGCTGTGAGTTGTGCAACAAAGGGGCCGAACTTACTCAGGAGTCAGTTCGCATACCTTACTCTGGAGTCAGTTCTGTTGCGTGCCTACCCATTTATCTAGCGAGGCAGCTGAGATGACCAACACCCTGCCGTCCAAGAACGGCTCCAAACCACCCAGCCGGGCAGGCAAGGAAAGCGCCGTCGGCCTGCAAAAACACAAGCGGACAGCGACCGACATCGGGTTGGCGCTGATCACGCCCATCGTCGGCCAGGAATTCCTGGACCGCTACAACCTGCGCGATCCCCTCAACCGCGGCCTGAAGTACGGCGTGAAGCAGGCGTTCTCCGTCGCCGGTGCCACCACCCGGCAGTTCAAGCGGGTGTCCGGCGCCCAGAGCGGACCGACCCGGCTGAAGAAAAGCGGCAGCGACTACTTCGACCTCACCCCCGACGACGAACAGAAGATGATCGTCGACACCGTCGGCGAGTTCGCCGAGGAGATCCTGCGGCCCGCCGCTCGCGAGGCCGACGAAGCGGCCAGCTATCCCCCGGATCTGGTCGCCAAGGCCGCCGAGTTGGGCATCACGGCGATCAACGTTCCGGAGGATTTCGAGGGCATCGCGGCCAATCGCGCGGCCGTCACCAACGTGTTGGTCGCCGAAGCGCTCGCCTACGGCGATATGGGACTGGCGCTGCCGATACTCGCGCCCGCCGGCGTCGCATCTGCGCTCACCCACTGGGGCAGCGCCGACCAGCAAGCCACCTACCTGAAGGAATTCGCGGGCGACAACGTCCCCCAATCATGCGTGGCGATCGCCGAACCGCACGCTTTGTTCGATCCCACCGCGCTGAAGACGACAGCGGTGCGTACACCCAGCGGCTACCGGCTCGACGGCGTCAAGTCGCTGGTCCCGGCCGCGGCGAACGCCGAATTGCTCATCGTGGCAGCACAACTCAACGGCAAGCCGGCACTGTTCATCGTCGAGTCCTCGGTCAAGGGGCTGACCGTGACCCCGGATCCCAGCATGGGCATCCGTGCGGCATCGCTCGGGAAGGTCGAACTCGACCATGTGTCGGTGCCGTTGAGCGCCCGCCTCGGCGAGGACGGCGCGACCGACGCGGACTACCTCGAGGCGGTCGCGCTCTCGCGACTCGGGTGGGCCGCGCTGGCCGTCGGCACCGCACACGCCGTACTCGACTACGTCGTGCCATACGTCAAGGAGCGTCAGGCATTCGGCGAGCCCATCGCGCACCGTCAGGCGGTGGCGTTCATGTGCGCCAACATCGCGATCGAATTCGACGGCCTGCGGCTGATCACGTGGCGTGGCGCATCCCGCGCTGACCAGGGCCTGCCGTTCGCGAGGGAGGCCGCACTGGCCAAGCGGCTCGGCACCGACAAGGGCATGCAGATCGGCCTCGACGGCGTGCAGCTGCTCGGCGGCCACGGCTACACCAAGGAACACCCCGTCGAACGCTGGTACCGCGACTTGCGCGCGATCGCTGTCGCCGAGGGCATCGTAGTTATTTGAGTCAGTAGTCATTCCGCATAGCGAAAGTCGAATCATGGCAATCAATCTGGAACTGCCCCGCAAGCTGAATGCGGTGATCGAGAAGGCGCACCAAGGTGCCGCCGAGATGCTGAGGCCGATCTCGCGCAAGTGGGATCTGCGGGAGCACGAATATCCGGTCGAGCTCGACACGTTGGCCACACTGTTCGAAGGAATCTCGGAGGCAAAGGCTTTCGCGTTCGCCGGCGCCGAGGCATTCCGTGACGGCGACGAACCAAAGGGCGCCAACCACAACGGCGGCAACATGTCCGCGGTGCTCAACGTGATGGAGATCAGTTGGGGCGATGTCGCTTTGATGCTGTCGGTGCCACGGCAGGGTCTTGGTAACGCCGCGATCTCCGGCGTCGCCACCGACGAACAGCTGGAGCGTCTCGGCAAGGACGTCTGGGCCGCGATGGCGATCACCGAGCCGGGCTTCGGCTCCGACTCGGCGGCGGTGTCGACAACGGCGAAGGTGGACGGCGACGAGTATGTGATCAACGGTGAGAAGATCTTCGTCACCGCCGGATCGCGGGCCACCCACATCGTGGTGTGGGCAACGCTGGACAAGTCGCTTGGCCGCGCGGCGATCAAGTCGTTCATTGTCCCGCGCGAACATCCCGGCGTGACCGTCGAGCGGCTGGAGGACAAGCTCGGCATCAAGGCTTCTGACACCGCGGTCATCCGGTTCGACAATGTGCGGATTCCGAAGGACAACTTGCTCGGCAGCCCGGAGATCCACGTGGAGAAGGGTTTTGCCGGGGTCATGGAGACCTTCGACAACACCCGTCCGATCGTCGCCGCGATGGCCGTCGGCATCGCACGCGCGGCGCTGGAGGAACTTCGGAAGGTCCTCACCGAAGCCGGAGTGGAGATCTCCTACGACAAGCCGGCGCACGCCCAGAGCGCGCCTGCCGCCGAGTTTCTGCGGTTGGAGGCCGACTGGGAAGCCGGCTACCTACTGACCGTGCGGTCCGCGTGGCAGGCCGACAACGACATCCCCAACTCCAAGGAAGCGTCGATGGGCAAGGCCAAGTCCGCCCGCGTCGCCAGCGACGTCACGCTCAAGGCCGTCGAACTGACCGGCACCGTCGGCTATTCCGAGGAGACGCTGCTGGAGAAGTGGGCGCGGGACAGCAAGATCCTCGACATCTTCGAGGGCACCCAGCAGATTCAGCAGCTGGTGGTGGCCCGTCGGCTGCTTGGCCTGTCGTCGTCCGAATTGAAGTAGTCACCTTCCACGCGCACAGCGGGCGCGACTAGCGTCGGAACCCATGGACACGTTTCAGGGGCTCGTTGCACGGCGAGCGATGATCGCATCGAGGCGGCAGTCGAGACGCTGGTGGAGTCCGATCTTCCGCCTGGCGACGTAACGATTCGGGTGCACTACTCGCTGAGTCCCCGCGACGGCGCGGCGATCGGCACGGCAGGTTTCACCACGGTGATGCCGTTCATCCTGCGCGGGGTGGCGCTCCTCGGCATCGACTCGGTGCTGATACCGATCGGACCGCGGCGAGTGCTGTGGGAGCAGCTGGCCAGTTCGTTGCGGTCGCCATATCTTTCGGACATCTCACACGACGTCGATGTCAAGGACGTGGTCGACATCGTTGACCAGGTGCGTGCCGGAAAGTACTCCGGCCGTGCCGTGGTCCGCGTCGCCGGCGGTTTCTGAGCAAGTAAGCAAACGCAAAATCGCCCGAACCGCTTGGCGGTCGGGCGATTTCGCGTGCTGAACTTATGCCGCGCCGAGGTAGCTCTGCAGATCAGGCTTCATCTGCTGCAGCTGCTGTCCCCAGTACTCCCAGCTGTGGGTGCCGTAAGGCGGGAAGTTGAACACGGCGTTACTGCCGCCCGCGGCGATGTAGTTATCCCGGAACGTCTCGTTGGTCCGGATTGTCAGACCCTCGAGGAACTCGGCGGGCAGGTTGGCGCCGCCCAGCTCATTCGGCTTGCCGTTGCCGCAGTAGACCCACAGGCGGGTGCCGTTGGCCACCAGCGCGGGGATCTGCACCATCGGGTCATTGCGCTTCCATGCACTGTTCGGGTCCTCGGTCGGGCCCCACATATCGTTGGCCTTGTACCCGCCCGCGTCGCCCATCGCCATGTTGATCAGGAACGGCCACTGGCCCTCTGACGGGTTGAGGAATGCCGACAACGCACCGGCGTAGATGAACTGATCGGGGTGGTAGACCGACAGGATCATCGCGGAGTTACCAGCCATCGACAGCCCGACCGCGGCATTGCCGGTGGTCGACACGTCCTTGTTGGCGGCCAGCCACTGCGGCAGCTCGCTGGTCAGGAAAGTTTCCCACTTGTAGGTCTGGCAGCCGGCCTTGCCGCATGCCGGCTGGTACCAGTCGGAGTAGAAGCTGGACTGGCCGCCGACCGGCATCACGACAGACAGGCCGGACTCGTAGTACCACTCGAACGCCTGGGTCTCCATGTCCCAGCCGTTGAAGTCGTCACGAGCGCGCAGGCCGTCGAGCAGGTAAACCGCGTGCGGGCCGCCGGGCTGGAATTGCACCTTGATGTCTCGGCCCATCGACGGTGACGGCACCTGTAGGTACTCGACCGGCAGGCCAGGGCGGGAGAACGCCCCTGCAGTGGCCGAGCCGCCAGTGAGACCGATTACGCCGGGTAATAGGGCCGCCGCGATGGCAGACACCGCGAACCGGCGCGCCCAGGGGCCACGAATCTTGTCAATGAACCTCATAGAAGCAAATCCATCCATCTTCCGGTTTCGCGTTTTACGCCTTCCGCAGCGATCAGAGATCGCGATTCGGCACCGCAGCGGTTTCTTCACTGCGCTGTCGCGCCCGCTCGACTGAGCCCCGGGTGCGGCCGTAGAGCGGACCGAGAAAATTTCAGTTGTGCGTGTGCAGTAAAACATGTGACCAGCACCTGAGAAACCCCGACTGGCGTTGGCTGCCATTTTCCTGCAAGAAATCGGCCTACGCAGGCGTTGGTTTCCCGCCCACTGACTGGACGTAGGCTGCCGCTAATGGCGAAGGCCCGCACGACCGCGAGCAGCCGGTTGACCATGGACGATTGGATCCAGGCCGGCTACGCGATCCTTGCCGAAGAAGGCATAAAAGCACTCAAGATCGACTGGCTGTGCAGCCGCCTCGGGGTGACCAAGGGCAGTTTTTGCTGGCATTTCACCGACATGCCCGGATATCGCAGGGCGCTCATCGAGGCCTGGGGCGAATTACGCGACGATGACCGCCGCCATTTCGGCGAATTGGCCGGCGCCCCGCCGCGTGAACGGCTCTCGCAAATGATGACGTCACTGGTCAGCCCCCGTCATTGGACTCTGGAACGCGCGATGCGCGAATGGGCGCGCACCGACGACGCGGTCGCCACCTGTGCACGCTTCCGATGAGCGGGTTCTGGAGGCGGTGCGCCAGGCATTTCTCGACGACGGGTTCGATGCCGACGACGCCGACCTGCGGGCCAACGTGACGTTCGCGGCCGGGTGACCGTGCGAAGGAGGCCGAGGATCTGCGCCGCCTGCCAGCCGCCACGGTCGCCGACCTCGTCGCGTCCAACTTCACCGAACTACTGGTGCCCGCCCGGTACGGCGGCACACAGGCCGAATTCCCGGCCATCCTGGATCCGGTCCGCCGAATGGCGCACGGATGTGCTTCCAGCGCCTGGACCATCGGCTTCTACGCCCTGCACAACTGGATGCTGGCCCTGTTCGACGAACCGGCCCAAGAGGAAGCGTTCGCAACGCGACCGTTCCTGGCGCCCGCTCCCCTTGCCCCGACGGGGCGCGGCGTTCCCGTCGACGGCGGCGTCAGGCTGAGCGGCCGATGGTCGTGGGCCACCGGGTCCAACGACGTCGTCATCGTCGACGCCTTCGTGCCCGCCCATCGGGTGGTGCGGGTGTCAGACATCTACACCGGCACCGCCCCCGGCGCCGGGCTGCACGACGCCACGACGTGCCGGTGGCCGATGGTGCCTGCGTTCTCATTGCTGGCTGCCATGCCCGCGTTGGGCAGCGCCGAGCGTGTCGCGGACATCTACGCCGAGCGCCTGTCGAAGCGCGTGCTGGCCTACGAGGGCGTCACCCGGAAGAACAAACCCATCGCGCAGGCTCACCTCGGCGAGGCAAGGGTGCGACTTCGGGCGCTGCACGGACTGCTCGCGGAAACGGTCGGTGAAATCGAAACTCTCATCGCCACAGGCGATCCCGTGCCTCGACTGGTGCGGGGCGAGGCGCGGATGGCGGCCGCGCACATCGTGCACGAGTCGAGGGCGGTGATCGGCTGGCTTCTGGAAGCATCGGGCGCCAGAGCACACTTCCTCGACAACCCGCTGCAGCGAATCAAGCGCGACGTGGACGTTCTCTCGGGCCACGTGGTTTTCGACTACGACACGAGCCGCGAACTCGCAGGGGCGCTCACACTGGGCATGAAGGTCTCACGAACCGCAATGGTGTGAATGGGAGAAACATGGCTAGTGACTTGCGTGACCAGATCACGACGTTCTTTCAGAAGAACGTCGCAAACCGCCTGATGCGGGCGATGCCGTTTCAAACCCTGCTCGAGACCACCGGCCGCAAAACCGCCGAGCCGCGCCGCACACCGTTGGGCGGCAGCCGGGTCGGCGACGAGTTCTGGTTCGTCTCCGAGTTCGGTGAGAAGTCGCAGTACGTCAAGAACATCAAAGCGAATCCGAACGTGCGCGTGAGATTGCACGGCCGCTGGCACAACGGCGTGGCACATCTGCTGCCTGACGACGACCCACATGCACGGCTGCGCTCGCTCCCGCAGCTCAACAGCATGGGCGTACGCACGTTCGGCACGAATCTGCTGACGATTCGGGTCGATCTGACGGATTGACGCTGCATCTAAGTAAAACTAACCTCACTTTTAGTTCTGCCACTGCCAGTCGCCAAAGCCGTCGAGGGAGCGCATCGTGGAATCCTTTGTTCACCTGCGGAAAGGCCGGACGCCACGGCGTCTGCATGCGGACCTGGACGGGCTCAAGGACGACGAGCTCGGCCGCGGCGGATTCACCGGTCGCACCGCGAATATGTACCGGCGCCACGACCCCACCGCTTACCGCAGCTCCGGACCACTTCGGCCGATCGATGTGCTCTCCAGCGAGCTCAAGCCGGCCGACGCGACCGACGCGCATGGCGGACCGCTGCTGCTGTTCTCGAATGCCGACTGCCAGGTGACGCTGTCGCGGCGCACCGAGGCGATGCCCTTCTTCGTGCGCTACGTGGACGGCGATCTGTTGTCTTTCGTGCACGCGGGCTCTGGCCTGCTGGAGACAGAGTTTGGCCCGCTGCGTTACCGCGAAGGTGACTGGGTCTACATCCCGAAGGCCTGCACGTTCCGTCAGATTCCCGACCGAGACAACGGGCCGTCGACTCTGCTGATGATCCAGGCCACCGACGAGTTCCGGGTGCCGCCACCCGGGGCGCTGGGCCGACACTTCCCGTTCGACCCCTCTCAAGCCACCATTCCCGAGCCTGCTCCGATCGACGACGGCGTGGGCCCGCAGACAAATGGAGAGTACGAGGTACGGCTGATCCACGAGGGTGGGCCGACGTCGCTTTACTATCAACATAATCCGATGGATGTCGAAGGTTGGCGCGGCGACAACTTCGCGTTCACCTTCAACATCGTCGACTACAACGTGGTGACCTCCGACAGCGTGCATTTGCCGCCAACCGTGCATCTATTCATGCAAGCGACCGGCGTGTACGTGATGAACTTCCTGCCCAAGCCCGCCGAGGGCGTGCCAGGCACCGAACGCACACCCTGGTATCACCGCAACGTCGACTACGACGAAATCGCCTTCTTCCACAGCGGTTCCCTCTACGGCGTGCCGATGCCGCCCGGGTTGATCTCTCATGCGCCGCAGGGCGTCCACCATGGCGCGCCCGAGAAGGCGCGCGAACGGGCACGACGCAAGTTCGACGAATACGACAAAGTCGACTGGTCGGTGATCGCGATCGACACCCGCCGCCGGCTCATCCCGTCTGCCGAAGTCCTCGCCAATGACTTGGGGCAACACTGATGACCGCGACCGGTTCCATCGCGGCGCCACCGCGCCACGAGTACGACCGCATCCCGTATCTGGTTGCCTATCAGAACAATTCGGGTGTCCGTGACGTCTATGGCGGCGTTGCCGAGCTGGTCGTTCTGGAGAGCTACTTACTCAAGCCGAAGACGAAGCCGTCGGACACGGTGCTGGTTTTCATGCATCCGATCGGCGGCGGGGCGTACCTGCCCATGATCAACGGGCTGGCCCGCGCAGGGCATCACGTCATCTACTGCAACAGCCGCTTCCGCGGCACCGATTCGGCGCTGCTGATGGAGAAAGTCGTCGAGGACCTCGGCGAGTGCATCAAGGACGCCAAGAACCGACTGGGATACGACAAGGTGGTGCTCGCCGGCTGGAGTGGCGGCGGCTCGCTGTCGGTGTTCTATCAGCAGCAAGCCCAGCACCCGACGGTGACGGCCAGTCCGTCCGGCGACGGCCCGGACCTGACCAAACTGGGCCTGATCCCCGCTGACGGCATCATGCTGCTGGCCGCACACATCAGCCGGCACGGCACGATGACCGAGTGGCTGGACGCGTCGATACTCGACGAATCCGATCCGACCAAGCGCGATACCGAGCTCGATCTCTACAACCCGGACAACCCGAACCAGCCGCCGTATACCCAGCAGTTCCTCGAGCGCTACCGGCAGGCACAGATCGACCGTAACCGCCGAATCACCAAGTGGGTCAAGAAGAAACTGGCCGAACTCAGGGCGGCCGGGCTGCCCGATGACGAGTTCGCCTTCGTCGTGCACGGCACCATGGCCGACCCGCGCTGGCTCGACCCGACGGTCGATCCGAACGAACGCACCCCGGGAACCTGCTATCTGGGTGATCCTCAGGTGGTGAACAACAGCCCGGTGGGGCTCGCCCGGTTCTGCACGCTGCGCAGCTGGCTGTCGCAGTGGAGCTACGACGACGCCAACGGCGACGCCGTCGAATGCGGGCAGGACATCGCGGTACCCGCCCTGGTGATCGGCAACCTGGCCGATGACGCCTGCACGCCGAGCCACACCCGCCGGCTGTTCGACGCCATCGGGCATCCTGATAAGGAGATGTACGAAATTTCTGGCGCCAACCACTACTACGCCGGTGCCGACCAACGCGACAAACTGCGCGAAGCGGTCGGCATCGTCACCGACTGGCTACACCGGCACGGTCTGTCCCAATGAGCGTCACCGGCGGGCAGGAGCGAAGCGACCCGGGGAATGTCACCGGCGGGCAGGAGCGAAGCGACCCGGGGAATGTCACCGGCGGGCAGGAGCGAAGCGACCCGGGGAATGTCACCGGCCCGCTGGACGGCATCCGGGTGATCGAGGTCGGAACGCTGATCTCCGGCCCGTTCGCCGGACGGCTGCTGGGCGACATGGGCGCCGAGGTCATCAAGATCGAGCCGCCCGGCGCACCCGATCCCCTGCGCACCTGGGGCCAGGCCGAACTCGACGGCCACCACTTCTTCTGGACGGTGCACGCCCGCAACAAGAAGGCCGCCACGCTGAACCTGCGCGAGGCCAAAGGCCGTGAGCTGTTCCTGGACCTGGTCGAGCGCTCCGACATCATCGTGGAGAACTTCCGGCCCGGCACCCTGGAGAAGTGGGACCTCGGTTACGACGTTCTGCGAGAACGCAATCGGGGCATCATCCTGGTTCGGGTTTCCGGCTACGGCCAGACCGGGCCCGAGGCGCACAAGGCCGGTTACGCCTCGGTCGCCGAGGCGGCAAGCGGCCTGCGCCACATGAACGGCTTCCCCGATGGTCCGCCACCACGCCTCGCGCTGTCACTCGGCGACAGCCTCGCGGGTATGTTCGCCGCGCAGGGAGCGCTGGCCGCGCTGTACCGGCGTACCGTCACCGGTGAGGGCCAGATCGTGGACGCGGCGCTGACCGAAGCCTGTCTGGCGGTGCAGGAATCGACGATCCCCGACTACGACGTCGGAGGCGTGGTCCGCGGACCGTCGGGTACCCGACTAGAGGGCATAGCGCCGTCCAACATCTACCGAAGTGCCGACGGCAGCTGGGTGGTGATCGCGGCCAATCAGGACACCGTCTTCCGGCGGCTGTGCGCCGCGATGGGCCAGCCGGAGCTGGCAACCGACGACCGGTTCGCCAATCATGTTGCGCGAGGCCGTAATCAGGACGAACTCGACAAGATCATCGGCGACTGGGCCGCGCAGCGTCAGCCCGCCGACATCATCGCCAGCCTGTCGGACGCCGGTGTGATCAGTGGACCCATCAACACCGTCGCCGAGGTGGTTGCCGATCCGCAACTGCAGTCGCGCGGGATGATCGCCGATCACTGGGACGAACGCATCGGCCGAAACGTCAAGGGGCCCGGCGTGGTGCCGGTGCTGTCGGAGACGCCGGGCACGATCCGCTACGCGGGGCCGGCGCGGCCGGGCCAGCACAACGACGAGATCTACCGCGGGCTATTGGGCAAGTCGCTCGAAGAGATTGACGCGCTGCGGACGGAGGGCGTGCTATGACCGAACTACCGACGCATGTTCGCATTCGCGATGTCTCGCTGCGCGACGGGCTGCAGATCGAGGACCCAATCCCGTTGTCCGCCAAGCTCGAACTGCTGGCCGCCGTCGCTGCCACCGGCGTACTTGAGATGGAGGCGACAGCGTTCGTCTCGCCGTCCAAGGTGCCCGCACTGGCGGACGCGGCCGACCTCGCCGCGGAACTGCACAACTTTCCCGGCATCGAGTTCTCCGCGCTGGTCGCCAGCGCGAACGGTGCGAAGCGCGCGATCGCCGCAGGCCTGCCTTCGATTGAATACGTCGTATCGGCCGCCGACGGGCACAGCCGCGCCAACGTCGGCCGCACCACCGCGGAGGCCAGTGCACAGATCCCCGAGATCGTCGCGATCGCCCACGACAGCGGCGTCTCTGTGGAGGTCATCGTCGCCACCGCATGGGATTGCCCGTTCGACGGTCCGACACCGCCGCAGCGGGTCGTCGACGTCATCACTACGGCGGTGGAGAGCAACGTCGACCGGCTGGCGATCGCCGACACCATCGGCACCACTACCCCACGCCGGGTGACCGCCCTGATCGAGCGGATCCGCCCGCTCATCGGGGGTATCCCGCTCGGCGCGCACTTCCACAACACCCGCGGCGCGGGCCTGGCCAGCGCCTACGCCGCCGTCAGCTCGGGTGTCACCCGGCTGGACGCCTCGGTCGGCGGCTTGGGCGGCTGCCCGTTCGCGCCAGGCGCCAGCGGCAACATCGCCACCGAAGACCTGGTGTACCTGTTGCGGGACAGCGGAATTCACGTCGACGTCGATCTACCGGCCGCGATAGCCGCTGCGAGGGTCGCCCAGAACGTCGTCGGGCATGACCTCCCCAGCTCGCTGCTGCGCGCCGGCGACCGAATGCTGGACTAGGCGGACGTGCCAACTCCAACGTCGGGGACTCTCAGCGCCAAGGGGCGCCAAACCCGGGGGGCCATCGAGCAGGCGGCAAGGAAACTGTTCGCCGAGCGCGGATTCCACGGCACGACGCTGGCCGACATCACCTCGGCCGCAGGCAAATCGCCTGCGGTGTTCTACCGCTACTTCACCGACAAGGAAGACCTACTCGCCGCGCTCGCCGAGTCCTTTCTGCATGACATCGTGGCGCCGTCCGGTTCGAGCGTGCACCTGCCGAAATCGCCCGACGACCGCGAGTTCTTCACCTCGGTGGTCACCGGCTACTGGAACTTGTTCAAACAGAACATCGGCATCATGATCGCGGTGGCGCAACTGGCCGCCACTCAGCCGCGGTTCGCCGCGGTACAAAACGAGTTCCGCCGTTTCGGCATGGACATCGTCGCCGCGTCGGTGCGGCGCGCCCAGGAACAAGGACACGGCGGGGAGCTCAATCCCGAGCACACCGCGGCGGCCATCGCATTGCTGTTCGAGAACTTCACCACCGTGTTCGTCGGAGCGTCCGGGTTGGGGGTCCAGATGACCGACCAGGACGCCATTGCGACACTGTCACGCATCTGGAAGAAAACGCTGTACGGGTACTGATCGATGATGTTCAAAGGAGAACCAGTGGATTTCACCCTTCCCGACCATCTGCCGGGCCTGCTCGCCGAGATG
>NZ_DASSCY010000329.1:0-17951 GCF_035697385.1 Mycobacterium sp.
ACGAACCGCCCACTGGGCGCAGACGAAACCCGATGCTGAGGCGTTCACCTACTTCGACCGAACATGGACGTGGGCCCAGTGGAACGACAGGGTGCGACGGCTCGCCGGCGCGCTCAAAGAACGTGGCATCAAACGCGGTGACGTGGTCGCGTTCCTGGACAAGAACCATCCTGCATGTGTGGAGTTGACGCTCGCCGCGGCGTCGCTGGGCGCCGCCAACGCGATCGTGAACTTCCGGCTGGCCGCCGACGAGCTGGACTACGTGATCAACGACTCGGACGCCAAGCTGCTGATCGTCGGCGCGGAATTGAAACCGACCGTCGACAAGATCCGCGACAAGCTCACCAACGTCGAACACGTCATCGAGGTCACTCCCGAAGGCGGCGAGGGCGACGAGTACGAGGCGCTGCTTGCCGATGCGACGCCTGTTGGCCGCGGCGACGATGTGGAACCCGACGACGTGTGCATCATCATGTATTCGTCTGGCACGACCGGCCGCCCCAAGGGTGTCGAGCTGACGCAGGCCAACCTGATCGCGCACACCGTCAACGCCCATGAGGGCTTCGAGTTCGATGAGGGCGACAAGAACATGGTGTCGATGCCGCTCTTCCATGTCGGCGGCTCGTCCTACGTACAGTTCGGGCTTCACGACGGAATTCCGAGCGTGATGACCAGGGAAGTTGACGGCATGTCGCTGGCCGGCGCAATCCTCAAGGGCGCCAACAGAACTTTCCTGGTTCCTGCGGTGTTGGCCAAGGTGTTGGAGTCGGGCGAGGATGCGGTCAAGCTGTTCGGAGCACTGAAGACGTACTCCTACGGCGCGTCACCGATGCCGCTGCCGTTGTTGCGCGCTGCGTTGGAGGCATGGCCGGACACCGATTTCATCCAGGCATACGGCCTCACGGAGGTTTGTGGCGTCATCAGTCATCTGCTCCCTGAGGACCATCGGGATACCGAGCACCCCGAGCGGCTGCAGAGCGCAGGAACGCTGGTGCCCAACGCCGAGGTACGCGTCGTCGACCCGGACACCCTCGAAGAAGTGCCGACCGGCGAACAAGGCGAATTGTGGTTCCGCACACCGCAGTTGATGAGGGGATATCACAACAAACCCGACGCGACGAAGGAGTCGATCACCGAAGACGGCTGGTTCCGCACCGGTGACATCGGCCGCGTCGACGAGGGCGGCTACGTGTTCGTCGAGGACCGCCTCAAGGACATGATCATCTCCGGGGGCGAGAACATTTACTCGATCGAGGTGGAACGAGTGCTCGCCGAACACCCGGCCGTAGCGGACGTCGCGGTCATCGGCGTGCCCGACGAGAAGTGGGGCGAGGTCGTGAAAGCCGTTGTCTCACTTGAGGGGGACGCCACCGCTGAGGATTTGATCGCGTGGTCACGTGAGCGGCTGGCGGCGTACAAGTGCCCGAAGAGCGTCGACATCACCGACGAGTTGCCGCGCAATCCGACCGGAAAGATCCTGAAAAAGGATCTGCGCAAGCCGTACTGGGAGGGCCGCGACCGCGCGACCGTCTAGCCTGATTCCGTGACACCGCCGCTGGACGACCTGCTTGGCCGCCTGCACGTCGTCGCGCTGCCGATGCGAGTTCGCTTCCGCGGCATCATGGTTCGCGAGATCGCGTTGGTCGACGGCCCGGCGGGCTGGGGCGAATTCGGCGCGTTTCTCGAATACGGACCGGCTGAGGCATCGTCGTGGCTGGCCGCGGGTATCGAAGCCGCGTACGAGCCGGCGCCCCAGGTGCGCCGCGACCTCGTTCCGATCAACGCCACCGTGCCTGCCGTCGGCCCCGATGAAGTGCCCGACGTCCTGGCCCGATTTCCCGGGGCACGCGCGGCGAAGGTGAAGGTCGCAGAGCCGGGCCAATCGCTGGCGCACGACGTCGCGCGGGTCAACGCGGTTCGCGCTCTGGTGCCGACCGTACGGGTGGACGCCAACGGCGGCTGGAGCGTGGCCGAAGCCGTCGAGGCGGCCAAGGCGTTGACGGCCGACGGCCCGCTGGAGTACCTCGAACAGCCGTGCGCGACGGTGCCCGAACTGGCCGAATTGCGCCGCCGCGTCGACGTGCCGATCGCCGCGGACGAGAGCATCCGCAAGGCTGAGGACCCACTTCACGTCGTGCGCTCTGGGGCGGCAGACATCGCGGTGCTCAAGGTCGCGCCGCTGGGCGGCGTGCGCAAGCTGCTGGACATCGCCACGCAGATCGACATCCCGATCGTGGTGTCCAGCGCCTTGGATTCGGCGGTCGGCATCGGCCGTGGGCTGCTGGCCGCCGCGGCGCTGCCGGAACTGCGGCATGCCTGCGGGCTGGGCACCGGCGGCCTGTTCGTCGAGGACGTGACGGAGCCGGTGTCGCCGGTCGACGGGTACCTGCCGGTCTCGGCGGTGAACCCGGACCCGGCGCGGCTCGCTGCCCTGGCTGTCGCACCCGAGCGCCGGCAGTGGTGGATCGACCGGGTGAAGGCCTGTTACCGCGCCATGTCCTAATTTGTGGGATACACGGCATAGACGCCACGCGCCAGGCCGCCGACACTAGGTTCATGGCGCGGCCGGTGTTGATCCTGGGGTTTCCCGGCGTGCAGGCACTCGACCTGGTCGGCCCGTCCGACGTGTTCACCAGCGCGACGCTGTACCTGCAGAGCCGGGGTCGCGGCGACGAGGGTTACGCCGTATCCGTCGTCTCGCAGAACGGTGAGCCTGCCACCTCCGGCACCGGGCTCGCGCTCGTCGCTCAACCGCTGCCCGATCCACGCCGGCCCATCGACACGTTGATCCTGCCCGGCGGGATGGGCGTCGACGCGGCGCGCCAAGACCCCGACATCATCGGCTGGATCCAGATTGTCGCCGAGAACGCGCGACGCGTCGTCAGCGTCTGTAACGGCGCCTTCCTTGCCGCACAGGCGGGTCTGCTCGACGGCTGCCCGGCAACCACGCATTGGGCGGCTGCCGACGGGCTGGCACACGAATTCCCATCCATCGCAGTCGATCCCGAGCCGATCTTCCTGCGAAGCTCATCGAAGGTCTGGACGGCGGCTGGCGTCACCGCTGGCATCGACCTGGCCCTGTCGCTGGTAGAGGACGACTACGGCACGGATGCCGCGCAGACGATCGCGCGTTGGCTCGTCATGTACCTGCGTAGGCCCGGCGGTCAGACGCAGTTCGCGGCCCCGGTGTGGATGCCCCGCGCCAAGCGGGCGCCGATCCGCGACGTCCAGGAAGCCATCGAGACCGAACCCGGTGGCGCGCACAGCATTCCAGAGCTAGCCCGTCGCGCAGCGATGAGCCCGCGCCACTTCACCCGGGTGTTCACCGACGAAGTCGGCGAGGCGCCAGGAGCGTACGTCGAAAGGATCCGCACCGAAGCCGCCCGCCGTCAGCTAGAAGAGACCGACGACACCGTCACCGTGATCGCGTCGCGGTGCGGCTTCGGTACCGCAGAGACCTTGCGCCGCAACTTCGTTCGACGCCTCGGTGTCTCGCCCGACCAGTACCGCAAGACGTTCGCCTAACCCAAGGAGATGGCAATGACACAGATCGCAATCGTGGTGTACCCCGGCTACACCGCACTCGATTTCATCGGCCCTTACGAGGTGCTGCGCAACCTGCCCGACGCCGAGGTGCGGTTCGTCTGGCACGAGCCCGGACCCATCGCCGCGGACTCCGGTGTGCTGCTCATCGGCGCGACGCACTCGTTCGACGAGACCCCGTCGCCCGACGTGATCCTGATTCCGGGCGGCATGACGACGATGGAGCACGCCCGCGACGAGAAGCTGCTCGACTGGGTGCGCCGGGCACATCAGACAGCGACGTGGACGGCGTCGGTGTGCTCGGGCTCGGTGATCCTCGCGTCGGCCGGGCTGCTCGAAGGCAAGCGGGCCACGTCGCACTGGGCTGCGATGCCGGCGCTGAAGGCGCTCGGCGTCACACCTGTCACTGACGAGCGGATCGTAGTCGCGAGAGCGACACCAAATGGCCTCGTCACCAGCGCGGGCGTCTCCGCGGGCATCGACCTGGGCCTATGGCTGGCAGGCCAGATCGCTGGGGAGAGCCGGGCCAAGACCATCCAGCTGATCATCGAATACGACCCGGAGCCGCCGTTCGACTCCGGTCACATGTCCAAGGCGTCGACCAGCACGAAGGCGGCAGCAACCGCGTGGCTGGGCAAGGACATGATCAAGCCCGCGCAGCTCAAGGCGACCACAGCGTTGATGTGGGAGGGCGCCGTCCGGACCGCCCGCAGCCGTCGCAAGCGGCGATTTGCGGAGCCGCAGCGGCGCTGAGCGCGGGTATCACTCCACAAATCGCTCTCTAGTACGGTCGTCGGGGTGAATCTGGCGTACGACGATCGCGGCAAGGGCGAGCCCATCCTGTTCATTGCGGGTCGCGGCGGTGCTGGCCGCACCTGGCACCTGCACCAGGTACCCGAGTTCCAGCGGGCGGGCTACCGCGCGATCACGTTCGACAACCGCGGCGTCGGCGAGACCGAGAAAGCCAGCGGCTTCACCACCGAGACCATGGTGGCCGACACCGCCGCGCTGATCGAGAAGCTCGACGCGGCGCCGGTGCGCATCGTGGCGGTGTCGATGGGCGCATTCATCGCCCAGGAGCTGATGCTCGCCCGCCCCGAGCTGGTCAGTCATGCGGTGCTGATGGCCACGAGAGGCCGCGCCGATCGCGCGCGCGAGTTCTTCCGCAACGCGGAGTGGGAGTTGGCCGATTCGGGCATCCGGCTGCCGCCCACCTATGACGCGAAAATGCGCCTGCTGGAAAGCTTTTCGCCGCGCACACTCAACGACGATCGCGTCGTCGGCGACTGGATCGACATGTTCACCATGTGGCCGACGAAGCCAACGCCGGGCCTGCAAACCCAGCTGGCCATCGGGCCGCAGGGCAACCGGCTGCTCGCTTACGGACGTATTAAGGCCCCCGTACTCGTCATCGGGTTCGCCGACGACGTGGTGCTGCCGCCGCACCTGGGCCGCGAGGTCGCCGACGCCATCCCGAACGCCCGCTACCTGGAGATTCCGGACACCGGACACCTCGGCTTCATCGAAAAACCGCAGGAAGTCAACGCCGCGGTGCTGAGATTCTTCGCCGATAGTCTGTAGTGGTGAACCCTTCGACGGCCCAAGCCCGTGTAGTCGTCGACGAACTGATTCGCGGCGGCGTCCGCGACGTCGTGTTGTGCCCGGGTTCGCGCAACGCGCCGCTGGCCTTCGCGCTGAACGACGCCGACCGCGCCGGCCGGATCCGCCTGCACGTGCGTATCGACGAGCGCACCGCGGGCTACCTGGCGATCGGGCTGGCGGTCGCCGAGCGTGCGCCTGTCTGCGTGGCGATGACGTCGGGCACCGCGGTGGCCAACCTCGGGCCAGCGGTGGTGGAGGCCAACTACGCGCGCGTACCGCTTATCGTGCTGTCAGCCAACCGGCCCTACGAGCTACTGGGCACCGGCGCCAACCAGACATTCGAGCAGCTGGGCTATTTCGGAACGCAGGTGCGGGCGACGATCAGCCTGGGCCTTTCCGAGGACGCGCCAGAGCGGATGGACTCACTCAACGCGCAGTGGCGATCGGCGACGTGCCGAGTTCTGGTGGCCGCCACGGGATCTCGTACCGCCAATGCCGGCCCGGTGCAATTCGACATCCCGCTGCGCGAGCCGTTGGTGCCGGATCCCGCGTCCGACCCGGCCGCGAGCTACGTCCCGGAGGGACGCCCGAACGGCAAGCCGTGGACCCACACGCCGCCGGTCACGTTCGACCAGCCGCTCGACATCGACCTGACGCCGGATACCGTCGTCATCGCCGGGCACGGCGCGGGTGTGCACCCGAATCTCGCGGCGCTGCCGACCGTCGCCGAGCCGACCGCCCCGCCCGCGGCCAACCCGCTGCACCCGTTCGCGTTGCGGCTGGTCCGCCCGAAGCAGGTCATCATGCTGGGCCGCCCGACGCTGCACCGGCCGGTGTCGGCACTGCTGGCCGACCCGTCAGTGCCGGTGTACGCGCTGACCACCGGCCCACGCTGGCCCGACGTGTCGGGTAACTCGCAGGCCACCGGCACCCGCGCGGTCACGTCCGGTGAACCGAACCCGGCGTGGCTGCATCGCTGCGCAGAGGTCAACCGGCATGCCACCGAGGCGGTCCGCAGCCAGCTCAAGGCGCATCCGCTGAAGACGGGACTGCACGTCGCGGCTGCGGTGGCCGATGCCATGCGGCCGGGGGATCAGCTGGTGCTCGGCGCATCGAACCCGGTGCGCGACGCGGCGCTGGTCGGGCTGAACACCCAGGGCATCAAGGTCCGGTCCAACCGGGGCGTCGCGGGCATCGACGGCACGGTGTCGACGGCAATCGGGGCGGCGCTGGCGCACGACCGGAGCCGCTCGGCCGGCGACATCAGGCCACCGCGGACTGTCGCGTTGATCGGGGACCTGACTTTCGTGCACGACAGCTCAGGGCTGCTGATCGGGCCGACGGAGCCGACGCCGCGCAACCTGACGATCGTGGTGTCCAACGACAACGGTGGCGGCATATTCGAACTGCTCGAGCAGGGCGATCCGCGGTTCTCCGATGTGTCGTCGCGAATCTTCGGCACGCCCCACGATGTCGACGTCGGCGCGCTGTGCCGGGCCTATCACGTGGAGAGCAGGCAGATCGAGGCCGACGACCTCGTCGGCGCGCTCGATGAGCCCTTCGACGGGATGCGGGTGCTGGAGGTGAAGGCCGACCGGTCGTCGCTGCGCGCATTGCACGCTTCGATCAAGGCGGCATTGTGAGCGGAGCGACCAAGACGTCCGCTGCGAAGCGTCTGAATGCCTTGGCGCGCAAGCTGTTTCCGCGACTGTCCGTCGAGCCGAACGAGACGCGATCGCAACGCATTCTGCGGCGGGTGCGCATCGGCATCGTGGTTGCCGCGTGCTTGGTGACGTTGCAGTCGGTGCTGCTTGTGCTCGGCGCGTGGCGCAACGACCGGCAGATCGAACGTCACATGGGCGTCGCGGAAGCCAACGTGCTCAGCGCGGGACCGCGCCGTTCGACGATCGAGTTCGTCACACCCGACCGCGTCACCTACCGCCCCGAACTCGGGGTGCTGTACCCGTCCGAGTTGGACGAAGGCATGCGGATCTACGTCGAGTACGACGAGAACAATCCCGACTTGGTGCGGGTACGGGACCGCGACGCATCGCTGGCGATCATCCCCGCGGGCTCGATCGCGGTGGTCGGCTGGTTGATTGCCGGCGCAGCACTATTCGGGACCGTCATGGTGGAGCGCAGGCTTTCGTCGCGCGAGGTGGCATCGCGAGAGTATGGGATATGACGGGAATCGGGAAAAATCCGTCACATTCCCTACTTTCGGCGCAATTCTCGTCCCCACCGCGGAGCCCTGCGCAAGGTCAGGACTGAACGAGCTTGTTCAGCCAGTCGTCGTCGTAAATGTCCAACTTCTCGTCCGCCGCGGGGTCGTAAACCGTTGGTGTGCCTGCCGCTGCCACGTCGATCTCGAAGAGGTACTGGAAGTTCGCCTGGTCCATATCGACGACGTTGACCGCCTCGCCGCCGTCGGCGATCTTCGACGCGACAGCCTCCGGCATGCCCGCCTTCTTGGCCATGTCGGCCATTTCCTCGTCGCTGGGGCCTGGCCCGCCGAGGTCCTGGTTGGCCCACAGCTCCGCGACGAACCGCTGAAACTGGGTGCCCGTCGCCTTCTGTCCGTCCGCTTCTTCGGCGGCAAGGAACATCGCGTTGCTCACCCGTGCGGAGTGGCCGCCGGGTTCGTCGTCGAGGAACGTCACCGGGCGGTAGGTGACCTTCAGCGCGCCGACGCCGATGTAGTACGCGAGCTGGTCGCCGAAATCGGCCTGCAGGTCGGCGCAGTGACTGCACTGCGGCTCGGTGAAGATCTCGATCCGGGCCGGAGCGTTTTCGAAGCCGGCCACGACGCCGAAGCCGTCCTCGCTCAACTCGACCGGCGCCTTGTTCGGGTCGGGCGCCGCGGTGCCAGAAACCTGTTTGGTGCAGCCGACGGCGCCGAGCAGCAGCGCTACCGTCAACACCACCACGGCCGGGGATATCCGCATGTCAACCGTCCTTCTTTGTGCGCACGATACTGGATACGCAATAAGCGGATCAGCGGTTCACCGGCACGAAGTCTTTGCGTGTCGTATCCCCGCAAGCAACCTTCGCGAAAGTCGCTGATGGAACGATCTTGGTGTGCGCGTTGCAATCGTCGCAGAGTCTTTCCTCCCGAATGTCAACGGCGTCACCAACTCGGTGCTTCGGGTGATCGAGCACCTCCGTCGCACCGGTCACGAAGTTCTGGTCGTCGCCCCGGACACGCCGCGGGGTCAACCACCGGCCGACAAGGTGCACGAGGGAATCCGGGTGCATCGGGTCCCGTCGCGAATGTTCCCCAAGATCACCTCGTTGCCGCTCGGTGTGCCTCGGCCACGGATGGTCGGGGTGTTGCGCGGATTCGAGCCCGATGTCGTACATTTGGCGTCGCCGGCGCTGCTGGGATACGGCGGCCTACACGCCGCACGCTATCTCGGTGTGCCGACCGTCGCCGTATTCCAAACGGACGTGGCGGGTTTCGCGCAAAGCTATGGCATCGGTATCGCATCGCGAGCGGCATGGGCGTGGACGCGTCATCTGCACAGCCGCGCCGACCGAACACTGGCCCCCTCCACGTCGGCGATGGAAAACCTTGCTGCTCACCGCATTCCGCGCGTGCACAAGTGGGCGCGCGGCGTTGACATCACCGGCTACGCTCCGTCTGCGCGTGACGAAGCCCTGCGGCGGCAGTGGTCCCCGGACGGCAGGCCGATCGTCGGATTCGTCGGTCGGCTCGCACCGGAGAAACACGTCGAGCGCCTGCAGGTGCTGGCACACCGAAGCGATCTTCAGGTGGTCATCGTCGGCGACGGCGTCGACAAGGCCAAGCTCCAAAGCGCGCTTCCGTCAGCCGTTTTCACCGGCGCCCTGTATGGCGAGCAGCTCGCCACCGCATACTCCAGCATGGACGTCTTCGTGCACCCCGGCGAACACGAGACGTTCTGCCAGGCGGTGCAGGAGGCGATGGCGTCCGGTCTGCCCGTCATCGCTCCTGACGCCGGCGGCCCGCGAGACCTGGTCGCGCCGTACCGCACCGGGTTGTTGCTGCCGGTCGACGCGTTCGAGGCCAAGCTGCCCGAGTCCGTCGACCACTTGATCGCCGAACGCCACCGCTACTCGGTGGCCGCGCGCCGCAGCGTGCTGGGCCGGACCTGGCCCGCTATCTGCGACGAGCTGCTCGGCCACTACGAGGCTGTGCAAGGGGCACGCCGGCTCAAGGCCGCGTGATCGCGCGTGGAAATCAGCCCTGCGCCTCGAGCGCGACGTGCTGCCATTCCTCCCACGTCTTGAGCCGGTTCTCGTAGTCGGCCTTGGCCAGCTGCAGCGGCAGCTCCCCGAAGAACACGCGCAGCGGCGGGTTATCGGCGTCGACGATCTTGAGCACGGCGCGCGCGGACGCGTTCGGGTCACCGGGCTTCGACATGCGCTGGCTGCGGATCCTGTCCGCTTCGGCATGAATCTCCGCGTAGGCAGGCAGCGGCTCGGAGCGCTTGGACGACGAGCCGGCCCAGTCCGTGGAGAACCCGCCCGGCTCGATCAACGTCACGTGGATGCCGAACGACTCGACCTCCTGCGCCAGCGCTTGCGAGAAGCCCTCCAACGCCCACTTCGACGCGTGGTAGATGCCGACGTTCTGGAACGCAGTGATCCCGCCGATCGACGACACCTGGATGATGTGCCCGTTGCGCTGCTCGCGTAGATACGGCAGCGCGGCCTGGGTAACCCACAGCGCGCCGAAGACGTTCGTTTCGATCTGGTCGCGCGCCTCTTGCTCGGTGAGCTCCTCGATGAAGCCGAAGTGGCCGTATCCGGCGTTGTTGACGACGACGTCGAGCCGGCCGAAATGGTCGTGGGCCTGCCTGACCGCGGCGAAGTCCGCGTCGCGATCCGTCACGTCGAGCTGGATGGGCAGCAGCGCGTCGCCGAACTTTTCCGTCAGGTCGCTCAGGGTCGCGATATCGCGTGCGGTGGCCGCGACCTTGTCGCCGCGGTCGAGGGCCGCAATCGCCCACTCCCGACCGAAGCCGCGTGATGTTCCGGTGATGAACCAAACTTTTTCAGTCACGCAGGGGGTAATGCCCACTAGGGCACTCCGCATTCCCGGGCGCGCCACGTTCACAGGTAGTTTTACGTTCGTGAACCGGGCGACGCTGGACAAGGACCCACATGAAGTGGCGTCGATGTTCGACGCCGTGGCGAGGCGCTACGACCTGACCAACACCGTGCTGTCGCTCGGGCAGGACCGGTTCTGGCGGCGGGCGACGCGCTCGGCCCTGCGGATCGGGCCCGGCGACAAGGTGCTCGACCTGGCGGCGGGCACGGCGGTGTCGACGGTGGAGCTGGCAGGCTCCGGCGCGTGGTGTGTAGCCGCAGACTTCTCGGTCGGCATGCTGGCGGCGGGCGCCGACAGACGGGTGCCGAAGGTCGCCGGTGATGCGACGCGGCTGCCGTTCGGTGACGAAGTGTTCGACGCGGTGACGATCAGCTTCGGGTTGCGCAACGTCGTCGACAATGCGGCGGGGCTGCGTGAGATGGCGCGGGTGACGCGGCCGGGCGGGCGGCTGGTGGTGTGCGAGTTCTCGACGCCGACGAACCGGCTGTTCGCGACGGCCTACAAGGAGTACTTGATGCAGGCGCTGCCGCGGATCGCGCGAGCGGTGTCGTCGAATCCGGACGCCTACGTCTATCTGGCCGAGTCGATTCGCGCGTGGCCCGACCAAGCCCAACTGGCGCACCGGATTTCGGACGCGGGCTGGTCTGCGGTGCGGTGGCGCAATCTCAGCGGAGGCATTGTCGCACTGCACGCGGCGACGAAACCGTTGCGCTAGTTGGGCGCGTGGATACCGCTACTCATATCCGGCGCCAGGAGCACGTCGCCCAAGCTGTGTTGCGCTGGGGGAGAGGGCTGTTCGCTTGTCGGAGCGCAGACGCCAACGTAGAGCAGTTCCTCGCAGGGCCCGGAGGGGTTGGCCGCGGCGGAGGCGGCCGAACCTAGTGCGAGGGCCGCTGCGGCGATCGCGGTGAATATCAGTTTCCGTGCGGGCATTGTGGATCCTTCCACTGACCCTTAACGCCTATGCGGTCCAGAGTAGTCCCGTAACCGGCCTGTTCACAGCCTCTTTTGGAAGCTGCAACGATTAGCTCAGCTCCGCAAGTGGCTGACGTGCAGACTCGGATTCAGCTCGACCAGCGCGTCGGTGACCATCGTCCGATGGCATTCGGATGCATTGCGCTCGAAGCATATTAGAGCCACGGAATGTTGCCCGGCCAGGTCGCTGATGTGCTCGAGCGCGTCACGCCCCTCGGATGATAGGAGGACGGCACTGTATCGCGCTCGCGCGGAACTCTCACCACGACGGAAGGCGTCGCGGTTGTCACGCGGGTTGCCCAGCTGCGGCAGGTGAACGTAGCCGATACCTGCTTCCGCCAGCCGCGCCGTCAGTCGGTTCTTCGACATGCCGGGCTTTCGGGACAGTGGCGTAAGGCGAACGTCGACAAGCACTTCCACGCCGGCAGCGGCAAGCGTGTCGATGAGGTCGTCGACGGTGCGGTCTTGATAACCGACCGTCCACACGGTGCCGCTCAGCTGACCGCTCGCCGGACGTGATCAGCGATCATGTCATACATTCGTCGCGTGATATCGGTGGCGTCGCTCATGATGTTGTAGCCATGATCGACGCCCTTCACCTCGTGGTACTCGGCGAGCGCGCCTGCAGAAGCGAGTTTGTCCGCATACCGTTTCGCTTCATCGCGCAGACGGTCGAACTCGGCGGTGATAACCAGGGCCGGCGCGATGCCGGTGAGCTCGTCGGCGTTGGTGCCCCATGCGGGTGAGACCAATCGATGGCGCCGCTGCTCGCGATCGGGAACGTAGGCGGTGTCGAACACCTCACCCATCCACGGCTTGAGTAAGGCGCGCGATCCTATGGGTGAGCTCTTGTCGACGGTCGGTGTCGCCAAGTCCAGCGGCGCGTAGTGCAACACCTGCAACGCGATTGGCGGACCGCCGTTTTCGAGTGCCATCCGCGACACGGCCGCCGACAGGTTGCCTCCTGCGCTTTGGCCTCCGACGCACAGCCGGCCGCCGTCCCAGTCGCGTTCCGGCGCTGCCGCCCATCCCAGCACGTCATAGATCTGCTCCACCGGTGTCGGAAAGCGTTTGTGCGGTGCCAATACGTAATCGGTATTGATCACAACAACATTGGCGTGGGCGGCGAGGTAGCGGCACCACGGATCATCCTGTTCGCGGTGGCCGACCACGAACCCTCCGCCGTGGGCATTGACGTACACGCCGGCCGGCGTTGCCTTCGGGTGGTAGATCGTCGCAGCGACGGTTCCGTGCCGGGTGGCGATGGTGGTCTCGGTGGTACGGCCGGCAATCTCGGGGAACCTGACCCCGGGCTTTGGGGCAGGGTTGACGACCGCGCCGAACAGCCGCGACACGGCGTCGGCCACGAGCGGCCTGGAAAGTATCGACACGTTTCTCCTAACGCCGTTTCCGGTCAGTGCCCGTCGGCCGCGACGATCGCGTCGGCGAACTGCTGCGGTGCCTCCTGCGGCACGTTGTGCCCGATGCCGTCGAGGACGCGGTGCGAGTAGGGCCCGGTGAACATCTTGCGGTAGGACGCGCCGTCCTTGTTGGGGCCGTCGAAATCGCTGCCGATCGTGATGGTCGGCACGGTGATCGGCGGGTTGGTGGCCAGCTTACGGTCGATGTCGTCGTACGGCGGTTCGCCGGGCGCCAGGCTCAGCCGCCAGCGGTAGTTGTGGATGACGATGTCGACATGATCGGGGTTGGTAAACGCCGCAGCCGAGCGGTCATACGTGGCATCGTCGAACTTCCACGTCGGTGAGGCTTGCTGCCAGATCAGCTTGTTGAAGTCGTGGGTGTTCTGGCGGTAGCCGTCGACACCGCGCTGCGTGGCGAAGTAGTACTGATACCACCAGCCGTGTTCGGCCTGCGGGCTCAGAGGTCGTTGATTGGCAACGAGATTCACGATGAGATATCCGCTGACTGTAACCAGCGCCTTGACCCGATCGGGCCACACCGCGGCGACGATGTCGGCTGTCCGTGCGCCCCAGTCGAATCCAGCGATCACTGCGCGCGGGATGTCAAGCGCATCCATGAACGCGATGACGTCGGTGGCCAGGGCGGCCTGCTGGCCGTTGCGGAAGGTGTCGGCCGAACGGAACCGCGTGCTGCCGTAGCCGCGAAGGTATGGCACGAGGACCCGGTAGCCGCGCTCCGCCAGCATTGGTGCCACGTCGACGTAGCTGTGGATGTCGTAGGGCCACCCGTGCAGCAGGATCACCGGAGGGCCGTCGGCGGGGCCGTCCTCGGCATATCCGACGTTCAGTACGCCGGCGTCGACCTGCTTGAGCGACGCGAACGACGTGCGTGAAGGCGCAGGCGCAGCGGGCTGGGGAGCGGTCGCGCAGGACGCCAACGAGGTCGCGGCGGCGGCTAGTCCGACGGTGCGGGCGAAATCGCGTCGTGTGATCACCGGGCACATGCTGGCCGACGCAAAATGGACTTGCAAGTCCACTGGGCTAGCCGGATCGCGCATCCCATATCTGCTGGGTCTGCGCGCCGACATGCGGGTCATGGGTCTGTTGGAAATTGCGTCCACCTCGCCCGAAGGTGGCGATGACGGCCGCGGGTACCTCGGGTTCGAGCACGGGCTCGGGCAGCCACCGGGTGGGCCGGACGTGAACGAGATCAACCGCGGAGGCCGCGTCGTCGGCGTCGTAGAAGTAGCGTCCATCGATGCGGCCCAGCCAGTACAACCCCTCCGCGTCACGGGTCCACACAAACGAGCCGTCGTCAATCTCGGCGAACCGGGCGATGCGGCGAGCAAGCCGGTCATCGGGGTGCTTCGCGCCACCGAAGCCGCAGAGTCCCAGCGCCTTCGCGCGGTCAATGGTCGCCTGGAGGTCTACGTCGTCGCGTCGCGAGCGCATCGGCGCACGGTAGACACACGTCTGGGCGGGCATACGCGTGGATACCCGATATGCTGCTCCCTGCTCAACCCACTGATAGGAGTCCGGTGGTGGCCACGTTCTGGCGCTACATCCGCATCCAGTTAACGGTGTTCGTGTTCGGCTGCGTCGGCCCGATCTTCTTGATCGTCTTCTTTTCGACGCAGCCCGATCCCTCCACCAAATTCTTCTACTGGGCCGGGTTGTTCATCACTGCGGCCGACGTGTTCATCGCGCTCGCCCTCACCAAAGCCAGCGACCCGAATAAGCCGCCCGCCGATGTAAGAGTCGCGGCGGCCGTCGCCAAGCGCATGCAAGGCCGCAACAGCGACCACGAGTCATCCTCGTCCGGCTAGCTACCCGGCCACGTCGTCGAGCGCCGCGTAGGCGGCGTTGTACCCCGGGATGAATGTAATGCCCGGGCCGCCATGGCATCCCGCGCCGCCCAGGTATAGCCCGTCGATCGGGATGGGCTGATCGAGAAATCCCTTCGGCCCGGGCCGGTGTGGCCCCATCAGGTCGGGGTGCAGCAGGCCGTGGCAGAAGTCGCCCTCTGGCGCGGCGAACATGGTTTGCATGTGATACGGCGCGAAGGTGATGTGCCGGATCTGAATGTCCTTGAAATTCGGTGCAAACCGGGTGATCTTGTCGATGACCTTCTGCGCCATCTCGTTCTTGAGCCTGCCGTGTTGTTCTCGGTCGGCCTCGACGGGAAAGGAGTAGGCGAACGCGCTGGCGGCGTGCTTTCCTGGCGGTGCCAGGCTCGGGTCGTTGGCGGACGGGATCTGCATTCCCATCGACGGATTGTCGGGTATCACACCGCGTCGGCAGTCCTCCCATTGGCGCTGCTGCTCCTCGGGCGAGCCGAAGATGCCGATCGACTGCTGCATGCCGGGTTCGTTGAGGAAGTCGTATGGGGGCGCGAACTCCGGCAGTCCATCGAGCGCGAAATGTATTTGGACATAGGGTGATCGGTGATCGCGAGCGGTGACGCGGGAAACGAGATCGGCGGGTAGGTGTTCGGCGCCGACCAGGCCGGTCAGTGTCAGGTCGGGTGCCAGGTTGGATACGACGACGGGCGCAGACACCGTCGAGCCGTCGCGCAGCCGCACCCCGGTGACACGGTCCTTGTCGACCAGGATCTTGTCGACCTTGGCGCGGAATCGCAACTCTCCGCCGTCGTCGACGAACCTTCGGCGTAGGTGCTCGGTGAGCGCGCCGATACCGCCTTCGAGCTTGGTCATCATCGCGGTGCTGTCGTCGGGGACGGCGAGCGCGAACGCCAAACACGTTGCGCTGCCGGGTGTGTATGGCCCGCGGTAGGTCGAGTTGACGGCGAGAAAGGCTAGCATGCCGCGCATCACCGCGTGCTTGTCCTTGTCGGGCAGGTACTTGTCGATGACGTCCATCGCCGACCCGAAGAGCATTTCGTGGACGGCGGCACGCTCGGCTTCGTTCGCCGCGCACGCGTACATCTCGTCGAGTGTGTTCGGTGGGGTACGAACATCGAAGCGGCCCAGCGCTTTTGCGGGTCCTTGACTCCATCCGATCAGCTGGGCCATGCCCATGACGGCGTCGGCGCCGTGCTTGTCGCCGAGGTGTGTCATCAGCGCCATCGGGTCGCGGTAGAACACCATCGGTTCTTCGTCGCCCTCGCCGATGTTGACCGACATGACGTCGGACTGCACCGTCGGCAGCGTGTTCAGCCCGAGCTCGTCGGCGATAACGCTGGCGGTGGGGAACTGCACGGAGCCGGCGATCTCGTAGCGGAAGCCGTCGATCAGCTCGACGGTCGCCGCCATGCCGCCGCAATAGGTGTTGGCTTCGAGGCAGAGGGTGCGCAGCCCCGCGCGCTGCAGGACCGTAGCGGCGGTCAGCCCGTTATGGCCGGCGCCGACCACTATCGCGTCATAGTCAGTCATGGCGGCAGAGTATGTCAGTACTGACATAATTGTGTCGGTAATGCCGAGATTGTCGGATACGATGAGCCGGCCATGCCGACGACCACCAACCTGCACGAGCTGCGCCGCCGATCGACGCGTGAGGCGCTGCGGCGTTGCGCGCTGGAGAGCTTCGCCCGCAAGGGCTTCACGAATGTGACGGTCACCGAACTGGCCGAGGACGCGGGCGTCACGCAACGGACGTTCTTCCGGCACTTCCCGACCAAAGAGGCGGTGCTGTTCCAGGACTACGAGACGCACCTGGATTGGCTGGCCGAGGCGCTGGCGCTGCGACCGGCTTCAGAGTCCCTGTTCGATGCGGTGCTGGCCAGTGTCGCGAGTTTCCCGCACGACGTGGAAATTGTTCGTCAGGCCGCGCTGATGCGGGCGACGTTGATCAGCGGTGAGCGCATCGCCGGTCATCTGCGGGTGGTGCAGGCGTCTTTCGCGAATGTGCTGACCGACTTCGTGCAAAAGCGCTTTGACGCCTCGGACCTCGTCGCGGAGGTAGCAGGCGCGACGCTGGCCGCGGCTCTTGTTGTGGCCGTGGAGAATTGGGGACGCGGCGGCTGCACCGGCGACCTCGGTCAGCTCGTCGCCGACAGTCTTGCCTTGGTGCGTTCCGGGCTGTCGCCACTCAGCTGAACTTCCGCGAGTGACCGTGTCTGCACGTCGACACGCCGCGAAAGGACGTACAAACGCGGTCGCTCGCGGGGAGGCCTACGTCAGCTGAAGGGTGGGCGCCCGTCGAGCCGACGCGAACCCGCGCCGGCGCGCCGCCACACCCGGGCGACCCAATCGGCGTCCTCGTCGGTGACGAAGTTGCCCATCACCCGCACCGCAATGTTCATCAGAAATTCCGACCGCATCGCGATCGGTCCCGTCGACGGCAGGAACCGCGGAATCGTCAGCAGCAGGGCCAGCCGCCGTGCGACCGAGAACCCTCGCGCGTAATGCGCCGACAGCACAGCCGGCCACGCAGAAGTCAGGTCACCGGTGCCGAGCAGCTCGGCGGCCAGCCGGCCGGTCTCCAGCCCGTAATCGATGCCCTCGCCGTTGAGGGGATTGACGCAGGCCGCCGCGTCGCCGATCAGCATCCAGTTCGGCCCGGCCACTCCCGACACCGCGCCGCCCATCGGCAACAAAGCTGACAACGCCAAACGCGGCTCCCCGGTAAAGCCCCACTCCTCGCAGCGCAGCCCGGTGTAGTACGACATCAGCGGCCGCAGCGCCGCATCGGCCGGGCGCTTCGACGTCGCCAGCGCGCCGACGCCAATGTTCACCTCGCCGGTGCCCAGCGGGAAGATCCAGCCATAGCCGGGCAGCACTTCCCCTTCCGGTGAGCGCAGCTCCAGATGTGAGGTGATCCACGGTTCGTTGCTGCGCGGCGTCGCGATGTAGCCGCGGATCGCCACGCCGTACACAGTCTGTTGATGCCACTGCCGGCCCAAGACGCGACCCAAAGTAGACCGTGCCCCGTCGGCGACGATCAGTTCCTCGCAGCCGACCTCGGCGCCGGAATCCAGCTGCAACGACGACACGCGTCCCGACGAATCATGCTGAACACCAACGGCTTTGACGCCCAGCAGCATCTTGGCGCCGTCGTCGACGGCGACCATGCGGATGCGGTCGTCGAGTTCGGTGCGGGGGACCGCGCTGGACGTCGACGGGAACGACGGGCCCGGCCACGCGACTTCCACGTCGGCGCCGAATCCGGATAGCCGCAGCCCGCGGTGCGCGATCCGGCCGTCGAGCCACGGCCCTAGGCCCAGTTGCTGCATCTCGGCCACCGCACGCGGGGTGAGTCCGTCGCCGCAGGCCTTGTCGCGTGGGAATTGAGCGGAATCGATCACCAGCACGTCACGCCCGGCGCGACAGGCCCAGGCGGCCGCCGCGGAACCGGCTGGC
>NZ_DASSCY010000330.1:0-10286 GCF_035697385.1 Mycobacterium sp.
GTGCTGACGCAGCTCGTGCAGTGCCGGATCCGTCCACCTGTTGGCTGCCTCCGCCGGGTCCGCCGTCAGGTCGTACAGCTCCCACTGGTCGTCGAGCGGCTCACTCCGATACGCCTCGCCGCCGAGCCCGTTCGCCGCCAGATGGCGCACCCCCGGTTCCGTCCACGTCGCCGGATCGTCGAACGTCCGCACCAACTTCCACAAGTGGCCCTCGCCGCCCGCGACGTCGTCGACCCGCACTACCAAACCCTCGAAGTTCGACCCCACGTGCGCGGGCACCCGGATCCTCAGCGGGGCAGGCGGATTCGCTATCAGCCTCAACCGACGTGCCAACCCCGACGCTCCCGAATCGCCCTCCAGCATGTTGTCGCGCGTCATCAGATAGACCGCCCGCGCCTCGTCAGCCAAAGCTCCGTCAACGACCGGCATCAAGTCCCGGCCCGGCAACGGGTGCACTTCGGTGAACGAAGAGGCCAGCTTCGCCGCCACCGCATCCACGTCGACGCCCGCAGCCCCGAGCAGCGTCGGGACGATGTCCACATGCGACGTCGGCGCCGTCACTACACGACCCGTCGTAGCCCCCGGCCCGATCCGCGCCACGACGAACGGCACCCGCGTCGCCTCGTCGTAGAGGTTGAACCACTTCTGGTGCAGGCCACCGTGCGCACCCAGCAGATCGCCATGATCGGACGTCCGCACCAGCACTGCGTTCTCCGAGCCACCCTCGGTCACGGCCCGCCGCACCCGGTCGATCGGTCCGTCCACCTCGGCGTGCAGCCGGTAGTACAGGTCGCGGTACTGCTGGGCGTTGCGGTCGTACGTCCGGTTGATCGCCGGCGCAGGCCCGTAGCCCGAGTAGTACGCCTCCCGGAACGCGATCTGCGCGGCCGGCTTGGTCGACAAGTCCTCTTTGGCCGTCGGTGCCGCCGGTACCGCGGGAGGGTCCAGTGGCGACGGCGCAACCGGGCTGCGCCGCTGCCACGCCGGAAACAACACGATGTCATGCGGGTTGACGAAGCTGGCCACCAACAGGAACGGACGCATCGCGTCGGCGTCTCCCGCGCGGCGCCGCGCATACCGGTCCTCAAGCCACGCGACGACGCGGTCCGCGATCAGCGGGTCACGCCGAACCCCGGCATTGGACAGCAGCGAGCCATGCGGTTCAGGACCGATCCAGCCCGAAAACCCGAACGGCCCAAGCGGATCCGCGTCGAGATAGCGTTGCACCGCATCGCCGTCGACGACACCGTCGTCGTCGTTGGTCGCCAACGGTCGACCGGTCGCCGGGTCGGTGAGGTCCGCATGCGAGATGTGCCACTTGCCGTCGTAGTGGGTGTCGTATCCCGCCGCGCGGAACCAGTTGCCCAGCGTGGGCACCTCACCCCGGCGCAGCCAGCGCATGCGGGAGTCGTCATATACCTTGCCGATGCCGTCGGTCTGCGTGACGCCGTGCAGGTCGGGGTACTGCCCTGTGAAGATCGTCGGGCGGCTGGGCACGCAGGCCAGTGAGCCGGTGTAGTGCCGCTGGAAACTGACGCCGTGCTCGTCGAACCACTTGCGGCCTACCAGCGTTCGGTCACGCCACGCGATGACCTCGGGCGCCTCGTACGGAGGAACCGCGCGCTCCTCGTCGGTCATCAGGATGACGATGTCGGGGCGATCAGACACGAGCACTCTCCATTCGTTTCGCGAGACCGGCGAGCATCGCGTCGGACTGCCGGGCCAGCACGCGGCACACGATACGTTCGGCCAGCTGTTGGTCTGGGCGAGAACCGATTTCGACCGTGCTGGTCAACGTCACCACGCTCGAACGGCCGACCGGCCGCAGCGTCCAGCGGTTCGTGACCCTGCGCAGACGTTTGGGCAGGCCCTCGATGTCATAGGCGAGAGCGTGCGGCGCGTCGAACTCGACGATGCGCTCGACCAGAACCTCGCGTCCGACCTGAACGCGACGAGTAGTGCCGACGGGTCCCGTGCCGCCTACGAGGATGCACGAATGGTCGACGTTGTCGACCCACGAACTGATCCCGCCGAAGTCCGCCAGGACGTCCCAGATCTGCTTCGGGGCAGCCGCGATGTTGCGGGTGCGGTCGATGTCGGCCACGGCCTCACGGTAACCGGTGGCGCGTCACCGCAGCTGTGAAATCAACGCCTCCGTCACTTCGACTGTCGACGCGCTTCCGCCCAGGTCACCTGTGCGCGTCTCGGGTTTAGCCAGGGTCGACTCCATCGCCGTCAACACATCACCCGCCGCCTCTGGGTGCCCCAGATGCTCGAGCATCATCGCCGCCGACCACACCGCGCCGATCGGGTTCGCCACACCCTGGCCCGCGATATCGGGTGCCGATCCGTGTACCGGCTCGAACATCGACGGGTACTCCTTCGTCGGGTCCAGGTTCGCCGACGGCGCGATGCCGATGGATCCCGCCACCGCCGCCGCGAGGTCAGACAGTATGTCGCCGAACAGATTCGATCCCACCACCACATCGAAACGCTGCGGCTGCAGCACGAACTTCGCCGCCAGCGCGTCGATGTGCTCGCTGTCCATCCGCACGTCCGGGAAGTGCGACGCGCGTTCCGCGACCACCTCGTCCCAGAACGGCAGCGTGTGCACAATCCCGTTCGACTTGGTCGCCGACGTCACGTACTTGCGCCTCGTGCGCGCCAACTCGAATGCGAAGTCCGCGATCCGGCTCACCCCGACGCGCGTGAAAACAGATTCCTGGACAGCCATCTCGTCAGGGAAGCCGCGGTTCAGCCGGCCGCCGATCTCGCTGTACTCGCCCTCGACGTTCTCCCGCACCACGACGAAGTCGACTTCGCCCGGCGCCCGCAACGGGCTCTGCACCCCGTCGAACACCCGGATCGGGCGCAGGTTGACGTATTGGCGAAACGCCCGCCGGATCGGGATCAACAACCCCCACAGCGACACGTGGTCGGGTACACCCGGCCAGCCAACCGCGCCCAGAAAGATCGCGTCGAAATCCCGCAGGGTTTCGATCCCGTCGGAAGGCATCATCGCGCCTTCACGCGCGTAGCGCTGACACGACCAGTCGAAGTCGGTGTAGGACAAGTCGATTCCATGCTTGGCTGCCACCGCGTCGAGCACCGCACGCGCCGACGCGATGACCTCCGACCCGATTCCGTCGCCCGGAATGACGGCTATGTAGCTCATCCGCCCAGCCCGAGCAGGCTGACCATCAAGGGAAGCAGAAGGATGATCAGGATTGCGCCCGCGATGTCGAACGCGATACCGGACCGGATCATCGTCGTGATTTTTACGACGCCCGAGCCGTAGACGATCGCGTTCTGCGGCGTCGACACCGGCAGCATGAAGCCGAACGACGCCGCGAACGTCGCCGCCAGCGCCGGCACGAACGGGTTGACACCGGCGGCGATCGCCACAGGGATCACGATCGGCACCACCACCGCCGCTGACGCCGTGTTACTCGTTGTCTCCGACACGATGATGGCCAGGATCACCGCGAAGATCGTGATGGGCACGATGCTCGACAAGCCCAGCGCGTCGTTGACAGACGTGCCGATGGTCTCGGCGAGGCCGGTTTCGGAGATCAGTGAGCCGAAGATGATGCCGCAACCGAAGAGCACGATTGTGCCCCAGTCGATTTCGGCGGCATCGCTCCAGCGAAGAGTGAACTCGCGGTTCTGCCAGTCTGTCGGCAGGAGGAACAGTAGCGCCGCTCCGAAGACCGCGACAACGCCTTCGTCGAACCTGTCGCTGACGAACTCGTAGGCGCCTGACTCGGTTCCGGCGATCAGCGCGACGATGCCCGGCATGATCCACAACGTCACCGTGATGACGAACGCGATGAGCGTGTTCTTCTCGGCGCGCGTCAGTGAACCCAACTTCTCCCGCTCGCCGGCCACGTACTCGGCGACGCCGTCGATTCTCTTGATCTCCGGCTTGTTCAGCCGCAACAGGATGAGTGCCAGCAGGGCGAACATCACGAGGCAGATGGGAATGGCCATCACCATCCACTGGAAGAAGCTGATCCGCTCGCCGGTGGCCTCCTCGATGAGGCCGCGCCCGATCAGGTTGGGGGGACTGCCCACTGGCGTCAGCAGGCCACCGACGCTGGCGCCGTAGGCCAGCATCAGCATGATGGCCGCGCCGACCCGCAGCCGCTGCGGATCGAAGTCGGGCTCGACGTCGCCGCGGTGCTGCAGCAGTTTGGCGACGACGCTGAGGATGCCGATCGCCGTCGGCAGCAGCATCGCCACCGTTGCCGTGTTCGACACGAACGCCGATAGCAGGCAGGTGATCGCGCCGAACGCGAGGATCACGCCCGTCGTAGACCGGCCAACCCCCGGCAGCGAGAGGATGAAGAACGCGAACCGCCGCGCGACACCGTGTTTGAGCATCGCCTGCGCGAGGATGAACGCGCCGATGAACGTGAAGATGGTCGACGACCCGAACGGCCCGAGCACGTCGTCGACCGGCGCGACACCGAGGAAGACGGCGACCGCCACGCCGAGCAGACCACCGATCGGGATGGGGACCGCCTCGCTGATCCACAGCGTGATCACCCCGAGCAGCACGGCGGCCAGCACATGCTGCTCTCGCGGGATGTCGATGGGCAGAACCAGGAAGGTGACGGTCAACAAGGGGGCAAGGAAGAGGCCGACCGTCCGTCGGCCCTTCTCGAACCGTTCCTCCTGCGGCGAGAGTTTCTGCTCGCCGAGGCTTCGGTACGTGGCGGTCCCGAGTAGCGCCTTGTCGACGTCGGTCGGCTTGACCTGGTTCTCCGTGGTCATGAGGCGTGCTCCCGTCCGCCGTGGCGTGTGTCCTGCACCACACTCCGATGGACGCGGAGTTTCTTTTTTCAAACGAACCTAAACATCGCCCTGCTGGCAGCGACCGATGATGCATGAACGCCTTTGGAAGCAGGACGAGCCCACGCCGTAGCACCGGTGCTACGATGGGCTTGTGTCCACGGAGATCACTCAGCGCGAGTTGCGAAATAGCAGCGGTGAGATCATGCGGCGGCTTGATGACGGCGAGTCCTTCGTTGTGACCAGAAACGGTGTTCCGGTCGGCGAGCTATACCCACTCCGTCGCCGTCGATTCGTCAGTGCCGAGACGGCTTTGGCAGCGTTCCGGGGCGCTCCGCGCGTAGAGCTTGACCGGTTGCGAGCGGACCTCGATCAGGCCGCCGGCCAGGAGACTGCCCCGCGTGGTTGACGATCCGCGTCGGCCGCAAGGCCTTATCGACACCTCGGTGGTGATTGACCTGGACCACATCGACGCTGTCCGGCTTCCACGCGAAATGGCGATTAGTGCCTTGACGCTTGCTGAGCTCGCGGCGGGGCCGCATGCGACGAATGACTCGGCCGAGCGGGCGCGACGTCAAGATCGGCTCCAGCGAGTCGAATCCACTTTCGACCCAATGCCCTTCGATGGCGACTCTGCGAGGGCCTACGGACGTATCTACGCCGCGATCATCGCGACTGGGCGGAAAGCGCGGGGGCCCCGCGCCGTCGATCTGCTGATCGCAGCCACCGCTCTGGCTGCCAACCTGCCCCTCTACACGCGCAACACTGACGACTTTCGAGGCCTCGAAAACCTCCTGACCGTCGTCGGCGTCTGAATACCAGACACCCACGCCGTCGCATTGCAACTTGGCGACGCTCCAGCCAAATCTCGATGACTTGGCTGTGACTCAGGCCACTGGCACGCTATATTGTGAGCGCCGTCATAGGAAAGGCTGGTCAATGGTCGGAGCAGGAGCGCACGATGGCCCGGATTACCCTCCGGCCAACCCGCGGCATCACCACGGTTCGATCGACGCCACCCGCTGGCTGCTCGGCTTTCTTCAGCTCCTGATCGCCGTCTCCGTGATCGTCGGAGTCGTGGCGGCCATGTCGATGGGCTATCCGACCGTCGCGATCGTCATCGCACTCGTCGGCGGTGCCTTCTTCGCCGGCCAGGCCTGCTGACCGGTCACGGTCGCAGCCGCCTCCGTAACCCGCTCGCCCGTACCGCGCGCCGGCCGACCGCCGACCGCACCGCGCTCTCGTCGCCGATGACCCGCACCCGCTCCTTGGCGCGCGTCACCGCCGTGTAGAGCAGCTCGCGCGTCAGCAGCCGCGAGTCCTCCTGCGGGAGCAGCACCGTCACCTCCTCGGCCTGGCTGCCCTGGCTCTTGTGAATCGTCATCGCATGCATCGTGTCGACATCGGCCAGTCGACTCGTCGCGAACTCCTGCCGCTCACCGCCACTGATCACCGCGCGCAACGTTCCGTCCCGCACAACTGTCACCCCCGTGTCCCCGTTGTACAGGCCGAGCCCGTAGTCGTTGGCGGTCACCAGCACTGGGCGTCCCGCGTACCACGACGACCAGATCGGCTCACCCGTCGCCTCGGTCAGCCAGCGCTCTACCTGGTGGTTCCAATACCGCACCCCATACGGGCCATGACGGTGTGCGCACAACAGCCGATGCTCGTCGAGCGTGCGCAGCGCTTCATCCACATCGCCTAGCAGCGCAGCCTCGCGCAATCGAAGCGCATGCGGCACAGCCACTTTCCGTAGATGCTCGGCCGGGTCCTTCGAGTCGATCCACTCGATGTGATCGTCGCTGTCCCGCAGCACCTCGATCACCCGATCCGCGTCACCGACCCGGATAGCCTCCGCCAGCGCACCGATCGACTTACCGAATCGGTGCGACGTCCGTAGCGCAGCGACCTTCTCCCCGCCCAGACCCTCGACCAAATCCGCAAGCACCGCACCGGCTTCCACCGACGCCAACTGGTCCGGGTCGCCCACCAGGATCAGCCGCGCCTCGGGGCGCACCGCTTCCAGCAGCCGCGCCATCATCGTCAACGACACCATCGACGTCTCGTCCACCACGATCACGTCGTGCGGCAACCGGTTGCCCCGGTTGTGCCGAAACCGTGCCGACGAATCCGGCCGGCTACCCAGCAGCCGGTGCAACGTCGTCGCATGCAACCCCGCCAGCGCCTCCTGATCCGCCTGCCCCAGATTGCCGACCTCCAGTTGCACCGCTTCTTGCAGGCGCGCCGCCGCTTTGCCCGTCGGCGCCGCCAGCGCGATCCGCAGTCGGGTCTTTCCGGCGAGCAACGCCAACAACCGCGCCACCGTCGTGGTCTTGCCTGTACCAGGACCGCCGGTCAACACCGTAAGTCCTTGTGACAAGGCGACTTCCGCAGCGGCGCGCTGCTCTTCGAAGCCCTCAGGGAACAGCCGGTCCATGTCCGCTGGCGTCTGCCTCGGCTTCGCGGCCACCATCGCCAGCACGTCATCACACACCTGCTGTTCCTCGAGCCAGTACCGGTCGAGATACAGCAGGTCTTCGTAGAACCTCAGCACCGGCGGCGTGCCCGCCAGCGGGCTCTGGTTCACCGCGGTAAGCCAGGCTTCGACCGCGGGCCACGGCAGGCCGTCGACGCCGACCTGCGCCTCGATCGAGCGCAGGTCCACGCACACCGATCCGCCGCGCAGCGCCCGCACCGCAAGCGCCACCGCCAATGCCACAGACTCGTCTGCCTCATCCGCAAGTGCCGTCAGTCGTTGCGCCACATGCACATCCGCTGATTCGAGTACGCCCGCATCGCTGAACGTGCGGAGCACGCCCATCGCATTCGCCGCGATCTGCCACTCCGTCGTCGTCACGCGACTGCCCTCCCCGCGTCAAGCAGGTCCGACAGCGCAGTGATCAGCGACACCGACGGTGACCAGCTGAACACTCCCGCAGGGTGACCGTCGACCACCGGTGTCTGCGGCCCGCACATGCCGCGTACGAACAGATACAGCACACCACCGAGGTGGCGCGCCGGGTCGTAGTCCGGCTGCCGCCATCGCAAGAACCGGTGCAGCACAACGCTGTACAGCAGGGCCTGCAGCGGATAGTCCGAGTGCAGCATCGCCTCGGTCATCCGCGCCCGGTCGTAGTCGCCTGCCGTCAGCGGCCGGTCGCCGTCGCCCAGCCAGTTCGTCTTGTAATCGACAACCAGGTACCGGCCGCCGATCCGCAACACCGCATCCACCGAACCGCTCAAATAGCCGCGCAGCGACTGGCCGCCCAACGCGTCGTTGCGCAGCCTGCCGCTGTACGACACCAGCGGGTCGTCGGAGGCCAGGTGCTCCCGCAACAACACCCCGACATCGGCCAGCAGGATGTTTGGCGCCGCCGCCCGCAGATCGCCGCCCGCCAACGGAAACTCGAAGTCCAACTCGCGCAGCCGATCCCGCAGCCCGATCTGCCGCAACGTCACACCATCGGCCAGCGGTCCCAACGACGTGTCGTGCATCGGCACCAACGCCTCGGCCAGCACCTCCGGCGTGACCTCGACCGGCCACCACGCCGAGTGCACCCGAATCTGCGCCTCCAGCTCCGCAGCCAGATCGGCCGCGAACGGGTTCGCGGTTTCCAGCACCGCGTGCACCAGCGTGCCGAACTGCGCGCCCATCGGCAGGTCGGCCATCGGCGACGGCACCTCGACTCCGGATCGCGGTTGCAACAGCGGGATGTCGGCGACCTCGTCGTCCAACTCCGCGACCTCAGGCTCGCTGCTAACCCCCGTCGTCTCCACAGCACGGATCAGTCCGGAATAGGACGTGCGCCGCCACGTAGTGTCGATCGCGCGGTGGAAGTGCCGGGCGCCGAGTTCGGACGCCGCGGCGACGGCAGGCACGGCGGGAGCAGGCGCAATCACCGAGTCTTCGATCAGCGGCCCGCCCGTAGCCTCCCATTCGCGCAGCCGTTCCAGCGCGGCGTCGTCATTGATCTTGTCCGGCGAGCACCGGTCCGGCACCTGCGACTCGCCGACCCGCCGACCGCGCAGCAGCCGAGACAATCCGCCGTTCGGTTCGTCGTATGACGGCGCCCACCACGCCACCACCTGCGACTGCGCCCGCGTCATCGCGACGTACGTCAACCGGATGTCGTCGCTGGCGGCCTCGCGGCGGCCGAGCCTTTCGACGGTGTTGTAGTCGAGACTGTCCGCGCCGCCCACGTGGAGGCAGCGCACGCCGTCGTCATGGAACAGGATCAAATCGCGCTGCTGCACATTGCGATTGAACGCGAACGGCAGATACACGATCGGGTACTGCAGGCCCTTACTCACCCACACCGTCATGATCTGCACTGCCGCGGCATCACTGTCGAGCCGGCGGTTGCGTTCGGTTGCGCCGCCGCGCTCTTCGCGCTGGGTCTGCAGCCAGTCGCGCAGCGCGGGCAGGTTGTAGTGCTCGCGGTGCGCGGTCTCGTGCAGCAGCTGCGTCAGGTGCGCGAGGTCGGTCATCTGCCGTTCACCGCCCTGATACGACAACACCCGACGACCCATGCCTGCCAGTTGCGCGGCCTCGAAGATCGTCGCCACGCCACGCTCCCGCGCGTGATCGGCCCACTCCCGCAACGTGTCCGCCACCCGATCCGTCAACGCGTCACCGCCGAGGGCCAGACTCTCGGCTGTTTCGCCGAAGAACATGGTCGCCGCCGCGGCCCGCACCAGCCCGGAGCGGTGCGGCTGATCGAACGCCTCCAGCAGGGTCAGCCAGTCGTCGGCGGCTGCAGATGTGAACACATCGGTGTCGCCGGTGTAGACGGCGGGGATGCCCGCGTCGCCCAGCGCCTCGTAGCACGCCCGCGCATCTCGATGGGCCTCCACGATCACCGCGATGTCACGAGCCTCGAGCGGCCGACCGTCGAACGTCGCGTCACTCGCGAGCAGCTGGCCGATGTCCGCCGCCAGGTCGGCGGGGATGTGCTCACGCAACGCATCGATCGGGAAGAATCGGGAGACGCTGCGGCCGTGAGCCTTTCGCGTGACCACCCGCAACCGGAACGGGTCGTTGTGCGGCGCACCCGACAGCCGGTGACCCTGATGATGAGCGTTGACGTCGCGCACGACGATGTCGGCGTCGCCGAGCTCGGCGCCCCGCATCACCGCCTGCAGACGGTCGACCAGAGCGTCGTCGCTGCGCCAATTGGTGCCGAGTGTCTGGCGTTCGCCTGCGGTGCTCGCCGCGTGCAGATAGGTGACGATGTCGCCGCCGCGAAACGCGTAGATCGCCTGCTTCGGATCGCCGATCAGCACCAGGGTGGAGCGGCCGCTGAAGGCACGGTCGATCACCTGCCACTGCACGGGGTCGGTGTCCTGGAATTCGTCGACCATCACGATCGACCACCGGTGGTGCATCCTGGCGCGCGCAGGGGAGTCGTCGTCCTCCAGCGCGGCGGCCAACCGGCTCAGCAGGTCGTCGTAGCCAAGAATGCCGAGCCGCCGCTTGCGTCGCTCCAATTCGG
>NZ_DASSCY010000331.1:0-4265 GCF_035697385.1 Mycobacterium sp.
GCGCAGATGTTGTTCGAATTGGCTGGTTCTGGCACCGTCCATGCTCCAGTGGCCGGAGTTGTGCGGCCGCATCGCCAGTTCGTTGACCATCAGCGCGCCATCGACCGTTTCGAACAACTCGACAGCCAGCACCCCGACCACACCAAGCTCGGATGCCAGACGCAGCGCCAATTGGCTTGCAGTGCTTGCTAGTTCGGAGTCCAGCCCGGGAGCGGGCGCGACCACTTCGACGCAGATCCCGTCGCGCTGCACGGTCTGCACCACCGGCCATACCGCGCCCTGCCCGAACGGCGAGCGCGCCACCAAGGCGGCGAGTTCCCGACGCATCGCCACCTTCTCCTCGACCAGCACCGCTACCCCGTCGGCGAGATACCGGGCTGCGACGTCGCGGGCCTCGGCCACATCCCGAGCCAAAGTCACCCCGCGGCCGTCGTAACCGCCGCGCACCGTCTTGACCACGAGCGGCGCGTCGATGCTGGCGGCGAACGCGTCCACATCTGCGACGTCGGACACCTCAGCGAACCGCGGCACCGGGGCACCGAGTGCCTGCAGCCGGCGCCGCATCACCAACTTGTCCTGGGCGTGAATCAGCGCCGACGGCGGCGGAGCCACGTTGACCCCGTCGGCGACCAACTTCTCGAGCATCTCCGTGGGCACATGTTCGTGGTCGAACGTCAGCGCGTCTGCGCCTGCGGCCGCGCGGCGCAACGCTTCGAGGTCGTCGTGCGCGCCGATCACCACGTCGGGGGTGACCTGCGCGGCGGGGTCTTGCGGGCTGACCGCCAGCACGCGCAGCGTCTGACCAAGCGCGATCGCGGCCTGATGGGTCATCCTGGCCAGCTGTCCGCCGCCGATCATGGTCACCACCGGGGGACCGTTTGAGGTGCTGGTCACCCGCCTATGTTGTCATGGCGGTGACCCGTCCTGACCTGCGAGGGTGCGCGTCGGCAGCGTTGTTTACGTACACTCCCCTCTTGTGTCCTTCACCGATGCCACGATCGCGCGGCTGCCGCGCCCGATCCGGCCGTACTTCGAACGACATCACGAACTCATCAAATTCGCGATCGTTGGCGCGACCACCTTCGTCATCGACTCAGCGGTCTTCTTCACGCTGAAGCTCACGGTGCTGGAGCCCAAGCCTGTGACGGCGAAGATCATCGCCGGCATCGTCGCGGTGATCGCGTCCTACGTCCTGAATCGGGAATGGAGCTTCAGGGACCGCGGGGGCCGCGAGCGCCATCACGAGGCACTGCTGTTCTTCGGCTTCAGCGGCGTCGGCGTGTTGATTTGTATGGCGCCGCTGTGGTTCTCCAGCTACGTGCTGATGCTGCGCGTCCCTGAAGTCAGCCTGACGGTGGAGAACATCGCCGACTTCATCGCCGCCTACATCATCGGCAACCTGCTGCAGATGGCGTTCCGGTTCTGGGCGTTCCGTCGCTGGGTCTTCCCCGACGAGTTCGGCCGCAACCCGGACAAGGCCGTCGAATCGCTCACCGCCGGTGGTATCGCCGAGGTTCTCGAGGACCAGCGCGACCCGAGTCTGCACGACGAAAACGTCACGCCGCTGCGTCGGCCAAGCCGCCGCGCCAGGCGCCTCGGTCAGCTCGGCGATTCCTCCGAGCCCAGGGTGTCGAAGACTTCGTGATACAGCAGCGAGTGGACGCGTTCCACTCGCGGAATGTCATGGAACTCAAGCGGGTCCTGCGCCGCTGACTCGATGATCAACGTGCCGGTGCGCATCATGCGGTCGAGCAGGCCGTGGCGGAACTCGACGCTGTTGATCCGCGCGAGCGGAATGTCGATGCCCTGCCGTGTGAGCAGTCCGTGCCGAAACATCACCCGGCGGTCTGTGATGACGAAATGCGTTGTCCACCAATTGAGGAACGGCCATACCGTCAGCCATCCGACGATCACCAGCCAGACAGCTCCGATGACGAGCATCACGACGGTGCGCGCAGTGGATTGCCAGTCGGTCTGATTGACGAAGCCGGCGCCGAACGCCGCAAGCGCGGTGGCCACCAACAGAATCAGTACAGGGCCGATCAGTCGCTTCCAGTGCGGGTGTCTGTGCAGCACCACCTGCTCTTCGGCTGCGAGCACGTTCTCGGGATAACCCATGCGTTCAGTCTTTCGGACGGCACACGAAGTACGCCTGGCTGCTGAACCAGCCGCCCAGGAATCCAAGCGGCGTGTACAGCGTGCGCTCGACCTTGAGGTGCTGCGACACCCGACCTCGCAGGTGACGCCAGTTGAACCCGAAATGCGAGTGGCCCGTCAACGGCGGCTCTCCGTATACCGGCCTGTCGATCGACGTGCCGCGACGTGCGAACAGCATCTTGAGGGCCTGCCCGACGGGGTACTTCTCCTGAAGCTGGTAGCTACTTGCGCCCTGGCGGCGGGCGATGGCCCGCACCGACTGCTTGACCATGAACGACGGTCCGATCTCCACCGGCACGCTGATGATCACCCGTCCGTTGGGAGCGACCAGCCGGGCAACGTCGACAAGGACGGATTCGACGACCGGCGCTGTGCAGTGCTCCAGCGTCTCCATGCACGTGACGACGTCGTAGGTGCCGTCGTGCTTGGGGTCGGCCAACTCCGCGTTGGTGAAGAAGTTGACGTTATCGATGTCGGCCAACCGCTCACGGCACCCGCTGATCTGGTCGGCGTCGACGTCGACCCCGTGGCCCTCGACGAAGCGGTCCTGCGCGAGCGCCAGGAAAGTGCCGTCGCCGCACCCGTAGTCGAGAAGCTTTTGAGTTCCGTGCCCGATCAGGTCGAGGGCCTTGTCGAATCGCGACTGATGACTCCAGGCGATGACCTTGTTCTTACTACCGATCTGGCTTTGGTAGTAGTGACCCTCTGTGACGTGATCCATACGGTGCCTCCCCAAACGTCCATGAGCTGCAAAAATGAAACAGTTCGGTGAACTGTAGCGCCCCCGCTAGTGCGACCGTACCGGATCGGTGGTTATCAAAAAAATTGCGTGGGCAAACTGAATTCGGGGTTCGCGCCGCTAGATCGGTCGCAGGTGAGTGACGTCGCCCGCCGACACCAAGGTCGTCTGGCCGTTGCTCTCGATGCTCAGCCTGCCCTGCTCGTCGACGGCCTGCGCAATGCCGGTGATCTCGCGGTTATCTGGGAGAACGGCGCGCACCGATGCGCCAAGGGTCAGGCAGCGCGTGCGGTAATCGGTCACCAAACGGTCGTCTGCACCGCCCGCATTTCGCCATGCGACTATCCGCTCCCCCAATTCGTGCAGCAACGCTTCGATCAGGCGCGCTCGATTTGGTGCATCGACTCCGAGTTCGAGCAGCGAGGTCGCTTCCGGAGCTGGAATTTCGCCGCTGCGCAACGTGACATTCAGGCCAAGCCCCACCACGATGACGCGCTGCGGTGCGGCGACCTCGGCGAGGATTCCTGCCAGCTTGCCTGAGCCGGCAAGGACGTCGTTGGGCCATTTCAATCCGGCTTCGACTCCGGTCACCGCCGCGACCGCGTCGACGATCGCCACACCGGTCGCCAGCGGCAGCCACCCCCAGCGGTCTGTTGGCACCGTGCCGGCGTCGACGCCGACGGACATCGCGATCTGTGCTCCCGCGACATCCGACCACTGGCGTCCCTGGCGCCCCCGGGCTGCTGTCTGATGCTCAGCGATCAGCACGGTGCCGTCGATGTCCTCGCCGGCGGCCGCTCTTGCGATCAAATCGGCATTGGTCGAACCGGTTTCGGGCACCACGTCGACTCGGCGCCACACCGGCGACGAGCCGAGTACCGCGTCACGCAACGCCGCAGCGTCAAGCCTGCCGCGCAGTTCTTCAGCAGTCATTTTCCACGGGCTCACCCTCGAATCGATCGGCCATCCATCCGATCAATTTCAGCGCGCTGGCCGGATTGTGTCCGCCGTTGGGATCGAACTCGATGGTCACGACTCCGCCCATCTCGCACACACGTTTGAGAGCGGCTTCAGTCCACGCGGCATCAATGAACGGGTCCTTCCCGCCGTAGAAGACGTACAGCGGCGCAGACAAGGGTTGTTGCGGCAACGCCCACGACTGTAGGAGCGCACGAAGCCGATCGGCGGCCTCTGCCGTGCGTGGAGTGAAATCACGGGCGCCGAGCTGCTGGCTCGCGGTCGCGCGGCGATAGGCCGCGGCGGGTGTGCAATCCGAGAGCACATTCCAATAGTGGGCCGCCGCGCCGCGACGGAAGTCGTCGCGGTCGAGGTCGGGATGCAGACGTGCCAATGACTCGACGATCGACTG
>NZ_DASSCY010000332.1:0-9244 GCF_035697385.1 Mycobacterium sp.
GGCGAGCACGATGGCCTCGAGGTTGTCGATGGCTTCGGGCTTCTCGAGTTTGGCGATGACCGGTACGCGGCGGCCGACGCGGTCCATCACCTCGTGGACGAGTTCGATGTCCGCGGGCGAGCGGACGAACGACAGCGCGACGAGGTCGACACCGAGCCGCATTGCGAACTCGAGGTCGTCGATGTCCTTCTCCGACAGCGCGGGCGCCGACACGTTCATTCCTGGCAGCGACATGCCCTTGTTGTTGCTGACCGCGCCGCCCTCGGTGACGGTGCACACCACGTCGTTGCCGTCGATCTTGTCGACAACGAGTCCGACGTTGCCGTCGTCGACCAGGACCCGGTCGCCGGGCGTGGCGTCCTCGGCAAGCCGCTTATAGGTGGTGGACACGCGGTCGTGGGTGCCTTCGCAGTCGTCGATGGTGATTCGCACGGTCTCACCGTCGGCCCAGTAGGTGGGGCCGGAGGCGAACCGTCCGAGCCGGATCTTGGGGCCCTGCAGGTCGGCGAGGATGCCCACCGCACGTCCGGTCTGGTCCGAGGCGGCGCGCACCCGCTTGTAGTTGTCCTCGTGGTCGCTGTAATCGCCGTGGCTGAAGTTGAGCCGCGCGACGTCCATGCCGGCCTCGACCAGGGTCCTGAGGGCCTCGTCAGTGGCGGTGGCCGGGCCGAGGGTACAGACGATCTTTCCGCGTCTAGTCACGTCTGCTGAGCATAGTCGTGAATCGGTTCAGACGACTGCCAGAGGCAGCGCGCCCGGCTTGACGGGCTCGGGTAGATCGGACTCTCCCATCAGGTACGCGTCGACGGCGTGCGCTGCGCTGCGACCCTCGGCGATGGCCCAGACGATCAGCGACGCGCCGCGGTGGGCGTCGCCACAGACAAACACGCCAGGGGCCTCTGTCTGCCAGTCTGAGCCGCACGGCAACGCGCCGCGCTTGTTGAGTTCGAGGCCGAGGCCGTCCAGCAGCGGCATGTGCTCGACGCCGTCGAACCCGATGGCAAGGAGAGCCAATTCACAGGGAAGTTCCAGCGACTGTCCGACCGGCGTGATGTGCCGCCGGCCCGCGGCGTCACGCTCGACACGCACCTCGGCGATCTCCATGGCGCGCACATTGCCGTGCTCGTCGCCGAGGAAACGCTGCACGGCGACCTCGTACCGGCGGTGACCGCCCTCGGCGTGCGCCGGCGAGAGGCGGGTCCGCAGCACCAGCGGCCACGTCGGCCACGGCGACTGGGATTCGTCGCGGTACTCCGGAGGCTCGGGGTTGTAGTCCAGCTGCGTGACCGACGCAGCGCCCTGGCGGTGCGCGGTGCCGAGGCAGTCGGCGCCGGTGTCGCCGCCGCCGATGATCACGACGTGCTTACCGCTGGCCGAAAGCGAGCTTGGCCCGTCGCCTTCGCATTCCTTGTTGGCGGGCACCAGGTGCTCCATGGCCAGGTGAACGCCCTTGAGGTGGCGGCCTTCGACCTCGTTGTCGCGTCCCCTCAGCGCCCCGACAGCCAGCACGACGGCGTCGTACTGGCCGCGGAGTTGTTCGACGGTGAGGTCGACGCCCACTTCGGTTTCGGTGACGAAACGTGTTCCCTCTGCCCGCATTTGGGCCAGACGCTGGTTCAGCGTCGATTTCTGGAGCTTGTACTCCGGAATGCCGTAGCGCATCAGCCCGCCGATCCGGTCGTCGCGTTCGTAGACGGTGACGTCATGGCCGGCGCGGGTAAGCTGTTGGGCCGCAGCCAGTCCGGCGGGCCCGGAGCCGACAATCGCGACTTTCTTGCCGGTTGAGATGGCAGCGGGTTGCGGTTCGACGATGCCGTACATCCACGCGTGGTCGGCGATCGCCTGCTCGATGCGCTTGATGGTGACGCTGCCGCCGGTCTGCTCCTCGCCGATGGACAGCACGCAGGCGGCCTCGCATGGTGCTGGGCACAGCCGGCCCGTGAACTCGGGGAAGTTGTTGGTGGCGTGCAGCCGATCGCTGGCCGCGTCCCAGCGGCCGCGCCTGACGAGGTCGTTCCACTCGGGGATCAGGTTGCCGAGCGGGCAGCCCGCGGTTCCGGAGTGGCAGAACGGGATTCCGCAATCCATGCAGCGGCCGGCCTGCTCCGACACCTCGCCCGCGCGTTCGTGGGGATCCTGGCGCTCGTAGACCTCGTACCAATCGCCGACCCGCTCGTCGACCGGCCGCTTCGCCGCCTCGACCCTGGGGATCTTCAGAAAGCCGGTTGGGTCAGCCACGGCTGGCCTCCATGATCGCGGTGTCGACGTCGCGGCCCTCTCGCTTGGCCACCAAGGTGGCTTCCAGGACGCGCTGGTAGTCGCGGGGCATGATCTTGGTGAATTGCGCGCTGCGCCTTGGCCAGTCGGACAGTATCGAGGTGGCCAGAGTGCTCCCGGTGAACTGGGCGTGCCTGGCGATGACGTCGTGCAGCCACGTCAGATCCTCGGGTTCGAGGCGCTGCAGTTCCACCATTTCCGGGTTGACTCGCTTCGGGTCGAGACCGAGCACGAACGCGATGCCGCCGGACATTCCGGCCGCCATGTTGCGCCCCGTCTTGCCCAGCACGACGACCCTGCCGCCGGTCATGTACTCGCAGGCGTGATCGCCGACGCCCTCGACCACGGCCAGCGCGCCGGAGTTGCGGGCGCAGAAGCGCTCCCCCACCCGGCCGCGGAGAAACACCTCGCCGGAGGTGGCGCCGTAGAGCAGTGTGTTGCCGGCGATGACGTTGTCCTCGGCAAGGAACAGCACGTCGTCTTCGGGCTTGACGATGACGCGCCCACCCGAAAGGCCTTTGCCGACATAGTCGTTGGCGTCGCCGACGAGTTCAAGGGTGATTCCCGGCGGCAGGAACGCGCCGATGGACTGGCCCGCGGAACCGGTCAGCGTGATGTGGATGGTGTCGTCGGGCAGACCCTGGGCGCCGTAGCGGCGCGTCACCTCGGAACCGAGCAGGGTGCCTACGGTGCGGTTGACGTTGCGCACGGGCAGCTCGAGCCGGACAGGGTGCGCATCCTCGAGAGCGCCCTCGGCCAACTGGATGAACGTGCGGTCCAGGGCTTCGTCGAGGCCATGGTCCTGTGCCTTGAGGCGTCGCCGCTGGGTCAGCTTGGCACCGTGGGCATCGGTCGGCACGGCGAAGATCGGGGTCAGGTCCAGACCCTTGCTCTTCCAGTGGGCCAGACCCTTGGCCGTGTCGAGCATCTCGGCGTGGCCGACGGCCTCGTCGATGCTGCGGAACCCGAGTTCGGCAAGGTAGCGCCGAATGTCTTCGGCGATGAACCGGAAGTAGTTCTCCACGAACTCGGGCTTACCGTTGAACCGTGCTCGCAGCTCCGGGTTTTGGGTGGCCACGCCGACGGGGCAGGTGTCGAGGTGGCAGACACGCATCATGATGCAGCCGGAGACCACCAGCGGCGCAGTGGCGAAGCCAAACTCCTCGGCGCCGAGCAGTGCGGCGACGATCACGTCGCGCGCGGTGCGCATGCCACCGTCGCACTGCACGGTGATGCGGTCCCGCAACCCGTTGAGCACAAGCGTCTGCTGAGTGTCGGCAAGCCCGATCTCCCATGGCGCGCCCGCATGTTTGAGGCTGGTCAGCGGTGCGGCACCGGTGCCGCCGTCATACCCGGAGATCAGCACGACGTCGGCATGCGCCTTGGACACGCCCGCCGCGACGGTGCCGACGCCGACGCTGCTGACGAGCTTGACGTGGATACGAGCGTCTTCGTTGGCGTTCTTGAGGTCGTGGATGAGCTGGGCAAGGTCTTCGATGGAGTAAATGTCGTGGTGCGGGGGCGGTGAGATGAGGCCGACGCCGGGCGTGGAGTGCCGCGTCTTGGCGATGTTCGGATATACCTTGTAGCCCGGAAGCTGGCCACCCTCACCGGGTTTAGCGCCTTGGGCCATCTTGATCTGGATGTCGGAGGCGTTGACAAGGTAGTCGCTGGTGACGCCGAACCGCCCGGATGCGACCTGCTTGACGGCGCTGCGCCGTTTCGGGTCGTAGAGGCGGTCGACGTCCTCGCCGCCTTCGCCACTGTTCGACCGCCCGCCGAGGTTGTTCATGGCGATCGCCATGGTTTCGTGAGCCTCGGCGGAGATGGAGCCGTAACTCATTGCGCCAGTGTTGAACCGGGTGAGGATGGAATCGACGGGTTCCACGTCTTCCAACGGCACGGGTGGACGCAGGCCCTTCTTGAACTCGAACAACCCCCTCAATGTGCCGCCTTCGCGGGACAGCCGGTTCACTTCGTCGGAGTACTGACCGAAGATGTCGTGGCGGCCGGTCCGGGTCGAATGCTGAAGCAGGAACACCACTTCGGGGGTGAACAGGTGCAACTCGCCCTCGCGACGGAACGCGTACTCGCCGCCGACCTCGAGGCGGCGGTGCACCCGTTCGGTGGGGTTCTCCGGGTAGGCCCTGCGATGGCGCAGCTTGACCTCCTCGGCGAGGACGTCGAGCCCGGCCCCGCCGAGTTGGGTTGGCGTGCCGGTGAAGTACTCGTTGATGACGTCGCGGTCGATGCCGACGGCCTCGAAGACCTGGGCCGCGGTGTAGGAGGCGACGGTGGAGATGCCCATCTTGCTCATCACCTTCGTGACGCCCTTGCCGAGCGCTTTGAGGTAGTTGCGCACGGCAGCGGCGGGCTCGATGCCGGTGAGTTCGCCTTCGCGGATGAGGTCTTCTATCGACTCGAAGGCCAGGTACGGGTTGACGGCTGCGGCACCGAAACCGATGAGCATGGCGATGTGGTGGACTTCGCGGGCGTCACCACTTTCGACGACCAGCGCGACCGTGGTGCGCTCCTTGGTGCGCACCAGATGGTGGTGCACGGCGGAGACGGCAAGCAGCGACGGAATAGGCGCCTTGGTGTGATCGGAGTCGCGGTCCGAAATGACCAGTGTGCGAGCGCCTTTAGCAATGGCATCGCTTGCCCTTAACCGCAGATCTTCAAGTGCGTCGGCGAGGCCTTCTCCGCCGCGTTCCACGTCGTAGAGGGCTCGCAGGACGGCGGTCTTGAGGCCGGGGTGCTCCCCGTCGTCGTTGATGTGGACGATCTTGTTGAGCTCGTCGTTGTCGAGGACCGGCCAGCGCAGCACAATCTGGCGACAGGACGCGGCCGTCGGCTCGAGGAGATTATGTTCGGGGCCCATGACGCGGGACATGGAGGTGACGACTTCTTCGCGGATCGCGTCCAGCGGCGGGTTGGTCACCTGCGCGAAGAGTTCGACGAAGTAGTCGTAGAGCAGCCGGGACCGCTGGGAGAGCACGGCGGTCGGGGTGTCGGTTCCCATCGATCCAAGCGGTTCGGCGCCGGATGCCGCCATAGGCGTGAGCAGGATACGCAGGTCTTCCTCGGTGTAGCCGAACGAGATCTGCCTGCGCACAACGGATTCGTGGTTGGGCTGAAGGCGGGCGCGGTCAGGCAGGGTCTTCAGGTCGAGCAGACCGGCGTGCAGCCATTCGCCGTAGGGCTCCTGTCCGGCCAGACTCTCCTTGACCTCGTCGTCCGAGACGATCCGGCCGGCCGCCGTGTCGATGAGGAACATCTTGCCGGGTTGTAGACGGCCCTTCGCGACGATCTCGGCGGACGGCACGTCGAGCACGCCGCTCTCGCTGGCCAGGATGACGCGGTCGTCGATGGTGCGCCACCAACGCCCTGGCCGTAATCCGTTGCGGTCCAACACCGCTCCGACGAGTGTGCCGTCGGTGAAGGTCACGCACGCGGGACCGTCCCAGGGTTCCATCAGGGAGGCGTGGAACTGCCAGAACGCCCGCTCCGCGGGATCCATGGTGGTGTTGTTCTCCCACGCCTCTGGGATCATCATCAGAACGGCGTGGGGCAGGCTGCGGCCGCCGAGGTGCAGTAGTTCGAGCACCTCGTCAAAGGACGCGGAGTCGGAGGCCTCCGGTGTGCAGATCGGAGAGAGCCGGGACATCTCGCCAGGGATTTGCGCACTTTCCAGCATGGCCTCGCGGGCATACATGCGATTGCGGTTGCCGCGCACGGTGTTGATTTCGCCATTGTGCGCCACGAAGCGGAACGGATGGGCCAGTGGCCAGGAGGGAAACGTGTTGGTGGAGAAGCGACTGTGCACGATCGCGATAGCGCTCACGCATCTTTCGTCGCGCAGATCCGGAAAGTATTGGGGCAGTTGCATTGTGGTGAGCATGCCCTTATACACCATGGTCCGGCTGGACAGCGACGGAAAGTACACGCCGCTGCGTTCTGCGCGCTTGCGCAGAGGGTAGACGCGCCGGTCGAGTTCGATGCCGCTCGCGCCGTCCCGTGCGGCGACGAACAGTTGGGACATGTGGGGCATGCAGCTCAGGGCCGTCGCGCCGACCCCGGCGCCGTCCGGATCCACCGGCACCTTGCGCCAGCCAAGGACTTGGAGGCACTCCTCCTCGGCGATGGCTTCGATGTGTTGGCGGGCGTCGGCTCGGGCGACGGGGTCTTGGGGCAGGAAGCAGATGCCGGCGGCGAAGGTGTTGGCGCCGTCGGCGGGCTGTGGGAGCTCGAAGTCGACGACCGCTTTGAGGAGTTCGACGGGCAGCTGGATGAGGATGCCCGCGCCGTCGCCGCTGTTGGGCTCGGCACCTGCGGCACCCCGGTGTTCGAGGTGTTCCAGAGCGGTCAGCCCGTCGGCGACGATGGCGTGCGAGCGGCGACCCTGGATGTCGGTGACCATGGCGACGCCACACGAGTCCGATTCGTTGTCGGGGTCATACAAGCCCTGACGATCGGGCAACGCCGAAAACAGCATTGGAAGTACCTCCGCAGTCCGGATAAATCTGGTCTGGGACTGCACCGGCCCGAATGTCGAGTGTATCAGCGCAGGTCGGCCGCTACCCCTCGAGAAGGGTCGGGACCAGCGGGAACCCGGGCATATTTCGTGCCACAGTCCAGGTGACGGTGGCGACGACGATGACGACGATCGCCGACACGGGCATCAAGGATTGGCCGCGGCGCCGGCGCGTCAGAAGCCAGGCGGCGAGCAGAGGCAGGCCGACGAGTAGGAAGACGTTGTCGACAATCGCGGCGCTGAGGTCGCCGTGGAGCAGATCGTGAGTCATGCGGAGGCCGCCGCAGCCGGGACAGTTCCAGCCTGTCATCGCCTTGAAAGGGCAAGGAGGAAAGAGCGAGCCTGGACGGTGGGGATCGTTGAGGCCGATGTAGGTGAGCCCGCCCGCCAGAACGGCGCCCGTGCTGAGTGTGCCGTATAGCCGTCCCCGGCTGGTGGTGGTGTCAGCCATCGCGCAGGGGCCGCCCGTAGTTGTCGCGGACATTGCCGCTGAGGATGACGATCGCGTCGACGATCCCCCAGATCACCGGGATAAGGAAGCCGACTCCACAGGTCAATATGCCGATGACGATGCCGCCGAACAGCCCGACGAGAAGCTGCACGATTCCCAGGCTGGTCTGGCCGATGTAGATGCGGCCAAAGCCGAGGAAGCCGAGAAGTCCAAGCAATTGAAGTAGCCCAGCGATGGTTTTGGACTTGTCCGAAAGGGGCTCACCGGTGAAGGGATGGCGTCCGTACGGAGCAGCGGGATCCGCGTACGCGCCCGGATACGGCGGGTACGGGAAGTTTGGCGGCGGATAGCCCGTAGGCGGGGGTGGCTGCTGTGGCGGCACACCCTCTCCGCTCGAACCGAACTGCGACGGATCGGTCATGGCCCCAGCATGCCAGAACGCGTTGCTAGGTTCCGTCGCGAAGGGGCCGGCCTGCGGGATCGCGAACCTTGTCGGTGAGGATCAGCACCGCGTCGATGATCCCCCAGACGACGGCACCGATGAAGCACGTGAGGACTCCGACGACGAGCTGTGCGATCCCGAGGCCGGTGTAGCCGAGGTAGATCCGACCGATGCCGACTACGCCGAACAATCCCAGCAACTGCAGCAAGCCGGCGACGACCTTGGACTTGTCGGACAGCGGTTCGCCCGTTATCGGGTGGCGCCCGTAGGGCGCGGAAGGATCGGCGTACACCGGTGGGTACTGACCGGGCGGGGGCGGGTACTGGCCCGGGGGCGGGTACTGGCCCGGCGGTGGCGGATATCCCGGCTCTGGTTGGGGTGGAGGCGGCTGGCTCCCGAACTCGTTGCCACCGAACTGCGGCTCCGTCATGGCGTTCAGCATGCCAGAATCGCAGGCCCGCTAGAAGGGTTGTCCGGTAGCCAGACGAAGATTGTCGGGTTGTCCGCGGATTCCACGCCGGCGGTGAGCATTTGGAGGACCTTGCCCAAACTGGCGGAGAGGTCGCTGCAGTACTCGACGGAACTCAGCGCCCGGTTACATCACACATTGGCTGCAACGATTCCGCGACGGCGAGATCGATACGGTTGAAGTCGCCGAAGAAGTAACGACGCGATTCAACGACGTGGCAGCCGCGCTCGGCCCGACAGTGTGGAATACCGGTTGCACCTCTTGGTATCTCACCGACGAAAGCATGTCGATCTCTGGCCTACGACCTTTAGACGATGGCCAGCATGCTTCTGGAGCCCGACGATCGCGACTATCACGTCGTCGCCGCCGCTAAAACGGTGGTGGTTCGTAGTTTTGGGCGAGCCAGGCTTGGCGTTGGCGTTCTTCTTCGGCGATGAGTTCGGTGCGTTCACGGCGTTCGGCGTTGATCCGGTCGCGGCGGTCTTGCTCGCGGGTTTGTTTGCGTCGCGGCATCATTGCGGTCCGGTCCGTCGCATGTTCCTGCAAACTTGGTGGGATCGTCAGCTCGCCGGTGGATTGGCCCAGTGCGGGGAACATCGCCGCGCCGTGGGCTTCGGTGGTGTAGACATGCCCGCTCGGGGAACGCAACACGATCCGGCCGTCGGGCAGCTGTTCATCGAACCAGCCGCAGAACGTTTTGATCAGATGATGAATCCGGCAGTACGGCTTGTTGTTGGAGGCATGCGTGGGCCCATCGGGCCAGGGTTTGGTGTGGTCGATGTCGCATTTCTGCGCGGGTTTGTCGCAACCGGGCCAGCGACACGTCACATCCCGCCACCTGATGAACTCGACGGTTTTCGCACTCGGCCGATACCCCGGATCCGGCGCCACCGCGGTAGGAACGGTCACCGGCTTGAGCTTGGCCGTGGCAGCCAACTCCCGCACCGATTCGGCGGGCAGAATCCCAAACCCACGCAAATACCCCGGGTTGTCACTGGAACCCTCCAGGGTGGCCTGCTCAGCCAACACATGAATCACCACCGCCGCCGCCGCGGACGCCGCAGTGCGCTC
>NZ_DASSCY010000333.1:0-35849 GCF_035697385.1 Mycobacterium sp.
CGTAGGGAACCACCATCTCCTCGAGGAACACCTCGAGTCCGACGTCGGCCAGCGCCCATTGTGCGGCGGCGCGTTCGGCATCCGACGAAGCCGCACACCCGGCGAGTTCGTCACCGGAGCGTAGCGGTGTCGCCTTGGCCATCAGTTCGACCAGCCCGTTGAAGCTGTACGTGGTGCCGCGGACCGCAGCGGTGTAGCGCTTCAGCTGGGGCGTGGTCATCCCAGCTCGTCTTCTGCCGCCGCCAGCGCTGCGAACTCTTCGTCGGGCGAGTTGGCCACCAGCTGATGCCGGCTGTAGAGCCCGAAGTAGGCCATGAAGGCCGCGAAGACCACCAGGCACCAGAACGCTGCGGTGCTGTCCACCACGAAGGTGGCCACGACCGACAGCGCGGCCACAACGAGTGCGAAGGACGTGGTGACGATGCCGCCGGGGGTGCGGTAGGGGCGCGGCATATTTGGTTCGCGCACGCGTAAGACGATGTGGCTGACCATCATCAGGACATAGGACAGCGCGGCGCCGAACACCGCCATGTTCAGCAGCATCGCGCCCTGCCCCGTCAGGGACAGCACGAACCCGATGACACCGGGCACTATCAGCGCCAGCGTTGGCGCCTTGCGGGAGTTGACCACCGACAGGCTCTTCGGTAGATAGCCGGCGCGCGAGAGCGCGAAAAGCTGGCGGGAGTATGCGTAGATGATGGAGAAGAAGCTGGCGATCAGCCCGGCCAGCCCAATGTAGTTGACTACCTTAGCCATTGGTGAGTCACCAAGCGCCTCGACCAGTGGGTTGCCCGATGCACTCATGGCCTGCGCTCCACCGGCGCCTGCGGTAAGGAGTAGCACGGTGGCGGCGGTGACCATCAGCAGGGCCATCGCGGCGATGATCCCTTTGGGTACGTTGCGTTCGGGTTCCTTGGCCTCCTCGGCGGCCAGCGGGACACCCTCGACTGCCAGGAAGAACCAGATCGCGAAGGGCACTGCTGCCCATATGCCGAGGAAACCGAACGGCAGGAACGGCGACGCGCCCGCCGCGTCAGTTGGTGCGATGTCTGTCAGGTTTGCCGCATCGAAGCTGCCGATCGCCGAGACCGCGAAGATCAGCAGGCCCGCCAGTGCTATTGCGGTGATGACGAACATGACCTTGAGGGCTTCGCCAACGCCGCTCAGGTGGATGCCGATAAAGAGCAGATACGCGGCTAAGTACACCCACCAGCCGTCGGTAATGCCGAAAAGCCCGAGGGATTCCACGTAGGCGCCGATGAAGGTGGCGATCGCGGCAGGAGCGATCGCGTACTCGATCAGGATCGCGGTGCCAGTGGCAAACCCACCCCAGGGCCCGAGGGCGCGACGCGCAAAGGTGTAACCGCCGCCGGCCGCCGGTAACGCAGAACTCATCTCGGCCATCCCCAGCACCATGGCGAGATACATGCCTGCGATCACCACTCCGGCGATCAGCAAACCACCGAAGCCGCCCTCGGCGAGGCCGAAATTCCAGCCCGAGTAATCGCCGGAGATCACGTAGCTGACGCCCAGCCCGGCCAGCAACAGCCATCCGGCGCTGCCTCGTTTCAGTGTGCGCTTGGCCAGGTACTCCGAACTGCCGTCGTGAACTTCGGTCGTCACACGCCCGCTCCGTTCCTCCGAGCACACTGCCCAGAACCCATCGGACGCTAGGTCGGGGATGTAACGCGTCAAGGCGCGTGAAGTGACCGCCGTGTTACGTGCGTTTTGTTCAGGCGTGCCAGCTCAGGACTTCGCCTTCGCCCTTGGTCATCACGGTTCCCGGCATCACGCGCAGCCGGTAGGGGCTCAGCCGCAGTGCGGCGAACTGATCGGAGGTGGGGCCGTCGCTCCACATCGGGATGATGTACGGGTCGTAGCCCACCGGCTCGGGTCCGTTGGCGAACTTGTCCCATACGGCGGCGCGGGTCTCGTCGTCGAGGTACCACTCCACGAGGCATTCGGCGCTGCAGGTGTCGTGGCTCGGTGACCAGTAGCTGACTGAAACTTCGGGGTGGACGGCCAGATGTGCGCGCTTGACGGGGCTTGGCACCGTGGCGATCCACCCGAACAGGTCGGTGCCGTCCCACTCCCAGATCGGATGCAGGATGCGGCTACGGGGACGGCCGTCGGCGTCGACGGTGGCGACCGACGACCACACGATCGAGTGGGCCATGTCGACGAAGGCGGGCGCGATCTGCTCAAGCGTGGTCACGACTGCCTACCCTAGGCACCCCCCGGGACTATTCCTCCATCGTCTTGCGGAATTCCTCGGTCTTTCGGTACTGCACATTGCCCTCGTCGGCGCTGGTTTCGATCTTGCCTTTGTCCTCTTCGTCGAGCCATTCGGTGACAGCCGTGCCCGACACCGTCCCGTCGCTGCCGGGCAGCGTGGAAGTCGGGCGATCCTCGTCGTAGGACTTGGCCATTTCCTTGGCCTGCTCTTTGTGCTCCTCAGTGATTTCGGGCTTCGGCGTCAGTTTGCGGCCTTGTTCGTCTTGCTCTTGTTGCTGGGAGTCCTGCCCCTGTGTTTGCTGCTGATCTGCACTCATGCCACTAGGGCTGCCCGAACGTGTGACTTACGAAACAGAGAACGACTAACCAGCAGGCACCGCCCGCAGCGCGGCGGGCAGGCTCGGCAGGAAGTGTTTGGTCGCGAACGCGCGGATGTCGTCGGCGGTTTCCAACGGCTGCGCGCTCGGCAGCAGCAGCACCATGGCCGCATAGCGCAGGATGGTGTCAGCGAGCTCGTTGACGGCCTGCTCCCCGATCCGCTGGGCGAAGCCGTCGGGGAAGATCACCCGCAGCGCCTCGGCCATCCGCTCGACCGCCGCGCCGTGATGGCGGCGTCCCAGCTCCAGGACCAGCGCAGGCTCGTCGGTGATCATCCGTTCCAGCACGCGGTGTCGACGGAACTTCATGATCGACAGTGTGAACGCCTCGACGTAGTAGTTCGCCTGCGGCCCAGCCTGTTTCAGCTCGTTGGCGATGTCGGCGAACAGCGCCACGTTCTCGCGCTCGATGACGGCGGCGATCAGTTCGTCCTTGTTGGTGAAGCGCCGGTAGATGGTGGTGCGGCTGACCGCGGCGCGGCGGGCGACGTCGTCGAGCGCAACCCGGCGGAACCCATGCTGTTCGAACTCGACGACGGCAGCGTCGAGGATGGCTTCTGTGGTGGGATCAGCCCCTGGCATAACCCTTTAACGCATACCCGTTGTAGCGCAACTGCATTGGCAGATGATCCCACAGCCGGTTCACGGGACGCGACCGCCACAGCGCGGCGAAGCGCTGATACCGCCGCTCCTGGCGCTCGCTCCACGGCAGCCCGAGTAGGTCGCGTGTCCGTGGCGGCATACCGCCGGTGGTCAGGAATGCGGCCACGGGGTTGAAGATGGGTGCGATTACGCGCCACAGCACAGGCGGCACACCCTTCGGGCGGGGAAAGCCTTTGGTGACATAGCCGACGCCGTACTTGGCGGTCGGGTGGGCGACGACGATCTCGTCGATCATCCGGTCCCAATATCGTTCGAATTCGGCGTAGTTCGCGGGCATGGGCCGGTCGCTGACGCCGTAGCGGCGATACCACGTCTTGGACTCCAGGTAGATCTGCTCCTTCTCCTCGCGCGTCAACCGTTTGACGAACGTATCGGCGAAGTAGAGGACCTGCTCGACGAAGGTCGCATGTGCCCAGAAGTAGGTCTCCGGATCGAGGGCGTGATAGCGACTGCCGTCAGGCATATTGCCCTTGATCTGGGTGTGGAAGTCGCGGACCTGCTGGCCGGGGTTGTCGTCGTCGGAGCCGTAGACCGTCATGAAGATCGGCGGTAGCGACCGCTTGATCCGCGCTGCGGTGTCGGCGAAGAACACGGAATGGTCCAGCACGCCCTGGCCGAGCTCGGCGAGCATGTTCTGCAGGACGGCGGGCCGCGGTCCGATGAGGAACATCCGGTTGTCGCCGAAATACCGCCAGACCAGGGACTGCGGGCCCAGCGGCAAGGCGTCGTCGAGATGTTCGGTCGTCTGCGCGAGCTCGGTCATGTGGAACATTGTTACAGATTTCGCACTTTGTACCAACCTGGCCGATGCCCACCACCGGCCACGCTCCCGATGCCAGTAAAAGACACATCCTCTTGTCATAGCGAGTTGTTTAATTGCTAGAGATGTTTGTACGCATACATGCCGCCGGGCGGGCGATTGCTCGCTGGTGGCGCCGATGGTGGGCACAATCTGACCACTATGGTTGGCTGACCTCGTATCTGACGACGCAGGGCTTGCTGGCCGTTTCCCGCTGGGGTATCGCCGGCGTCACGACTGTGCTCGCACTCATGCCGGTGGCGATGTGGCGCAGTCCCAGTGGGCCTGATCATTTAGCAACCGATGTGGCCTCGGCGGCCGTGGCTGCATGCGGAGTGGCGATGGCTGCGCTATGGGCCGCCCGCTGGCCCTCGCTAACGCAGTCGAAACTCTTCTCGGTCGCGACGAGCTGTTTGATAGCAGTCGCGTGCCTGGCACAGTCCGACCCGCTTGCCAGCCTTGGCGGATGTATGGCCTTCGCCGTGCTCGGTGGTTACATCGCTTTCTTCCACACCACCCCGTACATGGCTTTGAACTTCGTTGTCGCGTCGGCGACAACCGTTATCTCAGCTGGTCGACTCCTGTTCACATCTGCAGATTTCGCCTTGGCCGGATGTGCTGCCGTCCTAATCCTCGTACTGAATATCTCTGTGCCGCTGGCGATTCAAATCTTGGTACACGCGCTGGGCGCTGATGTGTCGAGAGCCGATCGTGACCCGTTGACTGGACTGCTGAATCGACGCGCCTTTAGACGTGCGGTCGTCGATCTCATTGCACGACATCGTTCGACTAACTCTTATCTAACGATCATCATGATCGACCTCGATGGCTTCAAGCGGCTCAACGACAGCCGCGGCCACGCCGCCGGTGATGAAGCGCTGATTGCGGTGGCGGCGGCGTTGCGTGACAATTGCCGTGCCACAGCGGTGATTGGCCGCGTAGGCGGTGAAGAATTCCTTATCGCCGACACTTTCACATACCCCAGTCCGAGCACTCTGGCGCAACAAGTCTGCGACGTGATCGCGGATATCCCGTACCCCTTCACGGCCAGCGTCGGCACATGCAGTTCGGCCCTGCTCGATATCCCAGCCAACTCGGAGCTACGACGCATTGCCGAGCTTGTCAACGGTGCCGACGCTGCGATGTATGCGGCCAAACGAGCCGGTGGAAATCGTGTTCGCCACAACGGCGCAGCGTCTTAGATTGCAGACCACCTCGCAGACCCGAGAGGGGAATGGGACGCCGGCAGACACTGTCGACGCCTAGACCTCCGGCGTTTCAGTATTCGCTACATGACCTCGCCCAGCCTCCGTTGCGGGAGACGTTCCACGTCTTCACCGACGCCCAGGGTGTGCTTCGAACAGACCACTGGCTCAAGCTCGGTGCCTGGCGGGCCCTTCAACGGCATTACCGCCTCGACCGCGCCTGACCAGGCGGGCAATCCCGATGACGATCAGCACGCCGGCAACGGTCGCCAGGATCAGTGAGAGCACCAACAACGGCGCGCTGTACTCGAGCGAGGTGGTCTTGGGTTCACCCTCCAGCACCGGCGCGACGACAACCGTCGAGCGGGCGGCCAGCCAGGTCAGCACGCAGCCCGCCGCCGCGACGCAGGCCAGCAGCAGTGGGACGGCCGCTTTCATGACGCGGATTCTGGGGGTATGCGCTCCTCCAGCAGCTGCGTGAGCACCATCCGCAGCTGGTTGTGTCTGCGCGCCCAGGCCTGGGCAGAGCGGTCGTTGGTGAGCTTGAGGCCAATGCCGGTGCGGCCACGCGGCACTCCGGTGAGCTCGCCGAGTGCCCGCGCGGACTGCCATTTCGGGGCTTCCGGGCCCGTGGCTTCGGGGTAGATCCGCACGATGTCGTCGGTGCGAATCCGCTCGGTCCCCTGCCTCAGGGTCTCGGGCGTCAACTCCACCGACGTGTGGATGCGCGCCGCCTTGACTTGAATCCACAGGAAACCGGACACGAGCACGAAGAACATCCCTGGAACGATCCACTGGAACCCGTATCCGGCGGAGATCTGGATCATCGCCATGGCAATCGCAGCGGCCGGTCCCGCCGCCAGCCACCACCAGCTCGCCCCCGGTTCGTAGAAGAGGACGTCTGGCGGCGTGGGGCTCTCGATCACTGTTGGTCCTGCGCGTCAAACCAGACCTGTGCCGACGGGCGCATGATCAGCACGGCACCGACCATCGCGAGGATCATGATGACCAGCCAGACCAGGCCGCGGCTCATCAGCGAGAACACGGCCAGCACCACCACGATCGCCAGCGAAAGGCCGACGCCCGCGCGCCGAAATGCGGCGTGGCCGCCCCGCGCGCGACCCGCGAGGTAGCCGAGCCCTAGACCGGCCAGCACGTACACGACGCCGGCACCACGGACCAGGGGCGCCACGTTGCCCTGCGACAGCGCCAGCAGAAGGCCGAAGAGCACCAGAAGGACCGAGGACAGCAGCCAGATCCAGAAGGCAGCTTCGACGATGCGCGGCCGACTCGTCGGCACGGGCAGTGGAGCTGTCATGGTCGGGTCAGCCTACTGTGCCGTCTTCGCTGGTCGCTACGCCCTCCCCTGCCCTTCGGGCGTGGGCCCAGCCCTCCGGATGTCACCGCGTGAAGAACGTGTGGGCGTCCTTGCGGTGCAACAGGAACACACCACCGGCGATCAGCACCGAGCCGACAATCGCTGTGACGGCGTAGACGAACGCCGCTACGGGGGGCCGGTCGACGGTAAACAGGCTGGTCGCGACGTACACCACGGACGCGACGCCGGCACCCGTCAACAGCGTGCGGGCCCACCGGTAGCCGTGTCGCATCAGGATCAGGAAGGTCAGCACCACCGAGGACAGAATGAATACGAACACGCCGGATACGACGAGCACGGCAACCGGCAGGTGTCGATCCTCGCCGACCACCAGGTCGACGACGTACCCGGCCACCATGAGCGGCAGCGCGGCGACCCACAGCCAGAACCCGGTGTCGACGTCCAGAGGGCGGGCGTTCGACTCGGTCGGTTCAGTCACTTACCAATCCACCCGGCCACGTCGGCCGCCCAGTACGTCAGCACGATGTCGGCACCCGCCCGCCGGATGCTGGTCAGCGTCTCCAGCGCCACGGTCTGCAGGTCGATCCAGCCGTTGGCCGCGGCGGCGTAGATCATCGCGTACTCGCCGGAGACCTGGTAGGCGGCGACGGGCACCGGCGAGATATCGGCCGCAGCGCGCACCACATCGAGGTAGGCCATCGCCGGCTTGACCATGATGATGTCGGCGCCTTCGTCGATGTCGAGCTCCACTTCATGCAACGCCTCGCGGGCATTGCCGGGCTCCTGCTGATACGTGCGCCGATCGCCGCTCAGGCTGGACGCCACCGCCTCGCGGAACGGGCCGTAGAAACCCGACGCGAACTTCGCGGCATAGGCCAGGATCACCGTGTCGGTGTGGCCTGCCGCGTCGAGCCCGTCGCGGATCGCCGCGACCTGGCCGTCCATCATCCCGCTCGGCCCGACTACCTGCGCCCCTGAATCCGCTTGCGCCACAGCCAATTCCACATATCGGGCGTTGGTGGCGTCGTTGTCAATCCGGCCTGCCGCGTCGACGATTCCGCAGTGGCCGTGATCGGTGAACTCGTCGAGGCAGGTGTCGGCCATCAGCACGGTCTCGTCACCGAGGTCTTTGGCCAGATCCCGCAGCGCGATGTTGAGGATGCCGTCTTCGGAAACACCGACCGAGCCGGTGGCGTCCTTGTCCTGGGCGCGCGGCACCCCGAACAGCATCAGACCACCCACGCCCGCGGCCACCGCTTCGGCGGCGGCCTGACGCAGGGAATCCCGTGTGTGCTGAACGACGCCGGGCATCGAAGCGATGGGCCGTGGTTCGTCGATGCCGTCGGCGACGAACATCGGCAGCACCAAATGCCTTGGTTCCAAAGAGGTTTGCGCTACCAGGCGGCGCATCGCCGGCGTCGACCGCAATCGACGAGGGCGGTGGCTAGGAAAGGACATGCAACCCCATCCTTTTTCGGGCTAGCGGCGACGGCTCTTCTTGCGCGGCGGGGGCAACGCACCCTCGGCACGCAGCCGGGCGGCATGCTCGGCCAGCGCCTCGACGAGCGGACCGACCGCGGCGACCTCGGGCTGTACGTCGACGCGCAGGCCGAATTCCGCTGCGGTTTCGGCGGTTTTCGGGCCAATGCATGCGACGATGGTGCGTGCGTGCGGCTTGCCCGCGATGCCGACGAGGTTGCGCACCGTCGAGCTCGATGTGAAGCACACGGCGTCGAAGCCACCGGTCTTGATCATCTCGCGGGTGTGCGCGGGCGGCGGCGCCGCGCGCACCGTGCGATAAGCCGTGACATCCTCGATTTCCCAGCCGCGTTCGCGCAGACCCTCGGCCAGGGTCTCGGTCGCAATATCGGCGCGTGGCAGCAGCACCCGGTTCACCGGATCGAAAACGTCGTCGTACGGCGGAAATTCGTCAAGCAGGCCGAGTGACGACTGCTCCCCCGACGGAACCAGCTCGGGGTTGATGCCGAATGCGCGGACCCGGTCGGCAGTGGCCTGCCCGACGCAGGCGATCTTCACACCGGAGAACGCGCGGGCGTCGAGGCCGAACTCGTTGAACTTCTCCCACACGGCGCGCACGGCGTTGGTGGAGGTGAACACCACCCACTGGAAGCGGCCGTCGACAAGGCCCTTCACCGCACGTTCCATCTGCGCGGGACTGCGCGGCGGCTCCACGGCGATGGTCGGCACCTCGATCGGCAATGCGCCGTGAGAGACCAGCTTTTCGCTCATCTCGCCGGCCTGGTCCTTGGTGCGCGGCACCAGCACGGTCCATCCGTAGAGGGCGCGACTTTCCCACCAATTCAGCTTGGCGCGGTGGGTCACGGTCTTGCCGATGGTCACCACCAGCGGCCCGGCGAGGGGGCCGGCGGGCTCGGCGCCGACGGGCTTGTCCAGCACAGCCTTGTCGAGCAGGCCGGCAAGCGTGGTCTCGACCGAACGCTGCTGGCACGTCGTGCCGTTCGCGGTGACGACCGCAGGCGTGGTGTCTGCCAGGCCGTACTCGATCAGCGTGCGTGCCGCGTCTGCCAGATGAGACGCCGTGGCGTGCAGGATCAGCGGGCCGGGCGCGGCGGCGAGCGCCGCCCAGTCGACGTCACCGCGGACGTCGGCCACGGTGTGTGCCGAACCCAGCGGCAGGCCCGCATAGGTGGGCACCGCGGTGGTGTCCGGAAGACCGGGCACGATCTCGAAATCCAGGTGCGTCTTGGCAAGCGCGGTCACCTCGGTGATCACCGCATCGACCGACATCGGGTCGCCGGCGACCAGCCGTACCACCTCGACACCGGTGCGGGCCTCCGTGGCCAGCGTCTTGGCGACCTCGGCCGGATCACCCAGTGCGGGCCGGATATCCGGGCCGCCGGGAATCGCGGTCACCGCCTCGGCATCGGATCCGTCCGTTGCCGAAGACGACGCCTCGGCACGTTCGGGTCCCGACGGCGGCGGCAGCTCGCTGCCCGCAAGGGCCAGCACCGCTTCCGGGACATCGGGATCGGTGAACACCAGGGCGGCGTTGGCCAGCACCGTGCGTGCCCGTGTCGTCAACAGACCCGGATCGCCAGGGCCCGAGCCCACGAACGTGATGCGGCCGGGCCTCGTCTTACGTCCTCGGCCCCCATGCCCAGTCATTTCTGTCTCCCAGCTTCTGCCAACAAGTCCCGTGCGCCCAACTCGAACAACTCCTCGGCCACCGAGAGGCCAAGCTCTCGGGCCCGACCGGGAGACCCGATGCCGGACGCGCGGATCACGTCGGATCCGTCCAGCGCCGCCACACAGCCGCGCAGCGACAGCTCTTCGAAGACGCGGCCGTCCTCATCGATGGACTCGACCACCTCAGCGATCGCACCCACCGGTGCGGAGCAACCCGCCTCCAGTTCGGCGAGCAGGACTCGTTCAGCGGTGACCGCGGCGCGCGTGTCGGCGTCGTCCAACTCCGCCAGCAGCGCGGCGAGCTCGGTGTCGCCCGCGCGGCACTCCACCGCGAGCGCACCTTGAGCCGGCGCTGGCAACATCTGCACCGGCTCGAGAGTCTCGGTGACATCCGCCAATCGTCCGATGCGGGCCAGTCCCGCCCGAGCGACCACGATGCCGTCGAGATCACCATTGCTAACCCCGTTCAACCTGGTATCAAGGTTGCCTCTTAGGGGGCGGATTTCCAAACCGAGACCCAGTGCTCTAAGCTGTGCAGCCCGCCGCGGGCTCGACGTGCCGATCACCGAGCCCGCCGGCAACTCTCCGAGCACCATGCCGTCACGGGCCACCAGCGCGTCGCGGGCGTCTTCGCGAGGGGGTATCGCGGCGATGTTGAAGCGGGGATCGGGCGCCGTCGGCAAATCCTTGTAGGAGTGCACGGCCATGTCCACGCGGCCATCGCTGACGGCCTCGCGGATCGCGGCGGTGAACACCCCGATGCCGATGTTGGCGATCGGCTCGTCGGAGCGGTCGCCTTCGGTGGAGATGATGACGAGCTCGGCGGGATGCCCGTTGGCGGTCAGTGCGTCTTTGATCGCACCGGCCTGGGTCTTTGCCAACAGGCTGCCCCGGGTGCCTATCCGGATTAGTGCGCGGCTTTCCTTCAAGCGCTACTCGGACTTGTCGAGATCGGGTGCCATCAAAGGCAATTCGCCCGCGGCGACGGCGTCGACGGCCTGCTGGTCGAGCTCGAACAGCTCGCGCAGGGCCTCGGCGTAGCTGTCGCCGCCCGGCGCGCTGGCCAGCTGTTTGACCCGCACCGTCGGGGCGTGCAGCAGTTTGTCGACGACGCGTCGCACGGTCTTGGCGACCTCGTCGCGGTGGGCGGCGTCGAGTTCTGGCAGTCGGTTGTCCAGCCTCAGCAACTCCGCCTCGACGACGTCGGCGGCGCGCTGGCGCAGCGCAGTGACGGTCGGGGTGACCTCGGCCATCCGCTGCCCGGCAAGGTAGTTGGCAACTTCGGCGGCGACGATGGAGCGCGCGGCCTCGGCGTCGGAGGCGGCGGCGCGGGCCGACGGCTCGCGCTGGATGCGGTCCATGTCGACGACGAAGACGCCCGGCAGGCCCGTGACCGCAGGGTCGACGTCACGGGGCATGCCGAGATCGCAGATGACCAGTTGTTCCTGCTCGGAACGGCCCGTCAGGCTGCGGTGCGCGTCGGCCAAAGAAACCACTGGGCGCACCGCGCCGGTACACGAAACCACCACGTCGGCGTCGGCGAGCACCGACGCGATGTCGTCGAGCGCGTGTGCGTCGGCGACCACGCCCTGGTCGCGGATGCTGTGCGCCAGTCGGCGCGCCCGCGGCAGCGACCGGTTCACGACGTGGACGCGTTCGATACCCGCGCGGACCAGATGCTTGGCCGACAACGAGCCCATCGAGCCCGCGCCGATCACCACGGCGGTGCGCCCGGCGAGCGAGCCGAGCTTGGTTTCGGCCATCCCCAGCGCCACCGACACCACCGATGCGCCTGCGGCGTCGATACCGGTCTCGGAGTGCACCCGCTTGCCGACCGACAGCGCGCGTTGTGACAGTTCGTGCAGGGTGCGGCCGACAGTGTGGTTGGCCTCGGCGGCCGCGTACGCGCGGCGGACCTGCCCGAGCACCTGCTGCTCGCCGATCACGGCGGAGTCCAGGCCGCTGGCCACGGCGAAGAGGTGCTCGACCGCGGCTTCGGCGTAGCGCACATAGGCGTATTTGGTCAGGTCGCCCAGCGACATGCCGGAATGTTCGGAGAGCACCTGACCGATCACCGACAGGCCGCCGTGGAACGCCTCGACCACGGCGTAGACCTCGACACGGTTGCAGGTGGACAGCACCATGGCCTCCGTGACCAGCGAGGACTGCAGCACCTGGTCGACGATCTTGGCTTGATCGGACTCGTCGGTGCTCAATTGCTCCAACACAGACACCGGCGCGCTGCGGTGCGAAACCCCGAAAAGCAACACGCTCACGGCTGCATCACCACGTCATTCACGGTAGTCGTTCACCAGCTGGGCTACCAAATTTGCTCAGGCTTTCAGCCTCGCGCAAGATCCGCCCGCAGCCTGGGCTCGTCGACTTCCCAGTAACTGTGCTCGGCGCCGTCCAGCAGCACCACAGGAAGCCGGTCGCCGAACTCGGCACGCAGGGCCGAATCCCCCGCGGCCGCGGCGGCGTCGACGTCGGTGATCGCCAGCTCGAAGCCCAGCTCGTCGGCAAGCTTGGCCAGCCGGGTCGCGGCCCCGATACAGATCGTGCAGCCCTCTCGTGTGAGCAATTCCACCCGGTGCAATTCCCCGGGTCGCTCCGCTCCTGCCCGCCGGTGCTTCACCCCGCCAGTATCGCTGCCCCGTGACTTACTGTTTATCCGTGTCCGATATCGGGGGAACCGACGCCGTGGGTGTACCGCCCGCCGGCAGGGCAGGGGAACAGGAGCTCGCCGGCGAGGCCAGCGCCGAGGCCGCCGTCACCGACTTGGCCGTCGAGGCCGTCACCGCGCCCCCTCCCCCGCCGCCCGATCTGACCGCGGCAGCGTTCTTTGACGTCGACAACACGCTCGTGCATGGCTCGTCGCTGGTGCACTTCGCGCGCGGGCTTGCCGCACGCAAGTACTTCACCTACGGCGATTTGGGCCGATTCATCTACGCGCAGGCCAAGTTTCAGCTCACCGGCCGGGAGAACAGCGACGACGTTGCGGCGGGCAGGCGAAAGGCGTTGGCGTTCATCGAGGGCCGCTCGACAGCCGAACTGGTGGCACTCGGCGAAGAGATCTACGACGGGATCATCGCCGACAAGATCTGGCCGGGCACCCGCGCGTTGGCGCAGATGCACTTGGACGCCGGGCAGCAGGTGTGGCTGGTCACCGCGACGCCGTTCGAGCTGGCCTCGACCATCGCCAAGCGGCTGGGACTGACCGGGGCGCTGGGCACCGTCGCTGAATCGATAGACGGGGTGTTCACCGGCAGGCTGGTCGGCGACATCCTGCACGGCACCGGCAAGGCGCACGCGGTGCGGTCGCTGGCGATCCGCGAGGGACTGAACCTGCGCCGCTGCACGGCGTACTCGGACAGCTTCAACGACGTGCCGATGCTGTCGCTGGTCGGCACGGCCGTGGCCATCAATCCTGACGCGGCCCTGCGCGACGTGGCCCGTGAGCGAGGGTGGGAAATCCGCGATTTCCGCACCGCCCGCAAGGCCGCCCGGATCGGGGTGCCGTCGGCGCTGGCGCTCGGCGCGGTCGGTGGCGCCCTGGCGGCGGTTGTTTCGCGCCGTCAAGACGGAACCTGACGCGTCACCGTCGCCGGAGGCGGCAGTCAACCCACTGATAGGCTCGCGCGGCAAAACTGTATTTGGGGGAGATCGGCCAAGCATGGGCATTGCGGACAGCATCATCGGAACGCACTACCGGTACCCGGACTACTTCGAGGTCGACCGGGAGAAGATCCGGGAATTCGCCAGGGCCGTCAAGGACGAACACCCCGCCCACTACAGCGAGGACGCTGCCAAAGAGTGCGGTCACGACGCGCTGATCGCCTCGTTGACGTTCTTGGCGGTGGCAGGGCGGCAGGTGCAGCTGGAGATCTTCAACCACTTCGACGTGCCGATCAACATGGAGCGGGTGCTACACCGCGACCAGAAGCTGACCTTTCACCGGCCGATCCTCGCCGGCGACAAGCTGTTCTTCGACTCCTACCTCGATTCGGTGATCGAATCGCACGGCGCCATCGTCACTGAGGTCCGCGGCGAGGTGACCGACGCCGACGGCAAGCCGGTGATCACCAGCGTCGTCACGGTGCTCGGCGAGGCCGCCTCCGACACCGAGGCCGACGAGGTGAGCGCACAGATCGCCGCGCGGCGCGATGCCGCGCTGGCGAAAATGGTTGCCGGGCAAAACGCGAAGTCGGACTAAGAGCCCGGCGGTGAGGCTCAGCCGAAGAAGGTGTTTCGGCGGTTGGCCAGCATCTGATACAGCGTCTGCTGGATGGTTTCGCGGACCTGGTCGGTGAGCTCGAACGTGACCATCGGGTCGTCGGCCGCGGACTCGTCGTAGTCGGCGGTTTCGATGGGCTCCCCGAACGAGATGTGCCACTTCGACGGCAGCGGCATCAGCCCAACGGCACCCGCCAGCGGGAACAGTGGAGTGATCGGGAAGTACGGCAACCCGAGCAGCCTGGCCAGCAGCTTGACGTCGGCCATCATCGGGTAGATCTCCTCGGAGCCGACGATCGAGCACGGCACGATGGGCGCCTTGGCCCGCAGCGCGGCCGACACGAAGCCGCCGCGGCCGAACCGCTGCAGCTTGTAGCGGTCCTTGAACGGCTTGCCCAGGCCCTTGTAGCCCTCCGGGAAGACGGCGGTCAGCTCGCCTGCGGCCAGCAGCCGGTGTGCGTCGGCGGTGCAGGCCATGGTGTGCCCGGCCTTGCGCGCAGCCTGGCCGAACATCGGCATGTCGAAGACCATGTCGGCGGCCAGCAGTCGCAGGTCGCGGTGCGTCGGGTGATGGTCGTGCACCGCCACCGACGTCATCAACCCGTCGAACGGCAACACACCCGCGTGGTTGGCGACCACCAACGCGGCGCCGGACTCCGGCAGGTTCTCGATACCGCTGACCTCAACCCGGAACCACTGCTTGAAGAACACTCTCAGCAAAGGCAAGAAGATTGCGTCGTTGAGGTGTGGATCGAACCCGAATTCGTCGACGGAGTAGTCGCCCGTCATTCGCTTGCGCACGAACTCGGCGATGCCTGCGACGCGCGTGGCGAGTTCGTTCGGGGTGTCGTCGGCAGCTGAGATTCCCGCGGCACCTCGCTGCTGATCGATCTCGCGGACGACCGATGCGATCTGTTCCGCAGAAGCCCGGCCGGCGGGATCCGATAGCAGCGACGGATGTCGGCGCGCGCCCTCGACACGCGCAGCCGAACGCCGCTGGGCCGCCCCCCGGCCCGAATTCGCGTGCAGCGGAATGACTTTCGCTTTGGACTCGCCCGCCACGTCGTTACCTTCTCCCCACCCGTATTAAGAGTCTTTGATTAACGTCCCCAACGTTGCGCCGCCGCCACGGCGCGACTCTCCATTGAGCGTACCCATCTCGGGTCGATGATCGGAGTCAAACCGCGACCCCGGACGTAATCGTCAAAGGCCTCAGCCGTAGACCATTTCGGGCTGTAGCTCAGGTCATTTCGCATTCGCGATGTGTCCATGACCCGGCCGTAGCTCAAATAGTCGAGCTGCTCACGATCGAGTTCAGTGTAGCGAGTAGCGCGCACCAGCGAATCCACCGCCCACAAGCCGATGCGTGGCACCGGCAGCGGAATCCGGCCGGCCCGCCGGATGGCCTGACTCATCATGATGATCCCCGGGGCGCCGATGTTGAACGTGCCCGCCTTGCCCGCCATCGTCGCGCGCTCCAGCGCGCCAAGCGCGTCCTGCTCGTGCAGTAGCTGCAGCCGCGCGTCATGGCCGACGACCGTGGGCACCACCGGTCCGGCCAAATACCGCGACAGCGCGGTGTCCATGGCTGGGCCGATCATGTTGGCCAGCCGCAGGATGGTGACCGCGATGTCAGGCCTGCGCCGGCCAAGGCCACGCGCATAACCCTCGATGTCGATGCTGTCGCGAGCGAAACCCTCGCCAGGCGGACGACGGGCGCTGGTGTCCTCGGTGAACAGCACCGGGTCGCGTGCGGTCGAGCCGTACACCTCCGAGGTCGACTTGAGGATGACGCGGCGCAGCGACGGTGCCTTCTGGCAGGCGGCGAACAATTGGATCGCGCCCATCACGTTGAGTTCCTTCAGCGCCGCCCGCCCGCCGGAGCGCGGAGAGTAGGACGCCGCGGCGGCGTGCACCACGGTGTCGACGTCGCCGTTGCGAATGACCTTGGCTATGAACGGGTTGCGGATGTCCGCGCGCACGAACTCGGCGCGGCCCATTCGCCGCAGTAGATCCTTGCTCGGCGCGATCGCGTCGACCGCGATGACGTGATTGATCAACGGATTCTGCGCGAGCCGAGCGGTCAGGTATCCGCCCAAAAACCGGCACGCACCAGTGACCAGCACAACCTTCGGGTAGTGCACGGTGTCTCGTGAATCGGACCCGTTCGCGTGCCCCCCGGAACGCCCCTCAGAATCCATCCGGTCAGCCTAGCGGCCGAGCGTGAAAGCTACTTGCCGAGTTTTCTGCGCTGCACCCGGGTGCGACGAAGCAGCTTGCGGTGCTTCTTCTTCGACATGCGCTTACGCCGCTTCTTGATGACTGAACCCATGAACTCCGCTACCTAAAGTTTTCTATGCCTCTTGACCTGGACACCTTACCCGGGCCACCTAGGCAAACGGAAAACACACTGACGCGTGTAGTTGCCGAGTGCGCGGTTTCATACGCAACACGCCGTTCCCGGCGTATCAAACCGCACATTCGCGACTCCGCAGCCGACATGAGCTAGCCCGCGTCGAAGTACGAGCTCTCCAGCATGTCGTGGACGGCCTTCGCGTGCACACGGAACGAGCGGCCGACCCGGACGGCGGGCAGCTCACCGTTGTGCACCAGCCGGTACACCGTCATCTTGCTGACCCTCATCAAACTGGCGACTTCGGCCACGGTCAGGAACTGTGCGCGCGGCGGTTGACCCTCGCCTGCGCCGGCGTCTCGCGCCGCCTTTCCACTAGCCGAATCCCGCGCCGATGGCCCGTTCATAGACGTCATCGCAACCCAATCTTCAGGCACGGGCAGTCCCAGCGGCTTCCCCACCGCTGGCACCAAACCCGTGCTTACCACCAGGAGAATAGCGTGGCCAATGGGGTTACTGCGACGGGTGTGGGGTAATCAATTCGAAATTATCGAACTACTGCGATGTAATTCCGAGCTGTTCAGAGCGCTTTTTCGCCGCCTCGACCGCTTCGGCGACCGCCGCCCGCAAACCGCCCCGCTCGAGTTCCCGCAGACCAGCAGCGGTGGTACCACCCGGCGAGGTAACAGTGGCGCGCAGCTGGGCGGCCGTGGTGTCCAGCGCGGTGCCCAGCGCCGCGGCCCCAGCCGGCTGCGCTTCGTCGAGCCTCTCCAGCAACATCGCGGCCGAGCCAGCCATGGTTTGCACGACCAGATCGGTGGCGACCGCGCGCGGCAACCCGGCGGCGACGCCTGCGTCCACGAGCGCCTCGACCATCAGGAAGAAGTAGGCGGGACCCGACCCCGAAACCGCGGTGACGGCGTCGAGCTGCGACTCCGGCACACTCAGCACACCGCCGACGGCGTTGAAGATCGACGACACCTCCTTGAGGTGCTCGGGGGTGGCGAAGCGGCCGCGGGCGAGCGCGCTGACTCCCCCACCGACGACCACCGGCGCATTGGGCATCACGCGGACGACCGGTGCGCCGGCCGGCAGCTTGTTCTCGTAGTACGCGGTCGTGACACCGGCTGCCACAGTCACGAAAACCTGTTCCACCGAATCACTTTCGGCCTTCGCGGCGGCGTCGCCGATCTCCCCGACGAGGCTCTCCACATCCGCGGGCTTGACCGCGACGATGACATACGTCGCGGTGTCGACCGCGTCGGCGACCGTCGTCACCAACACCGAATACGTCTCGGACAGATACTTCGCGCGGTCCGGATCCTTCTCGGCGACCACCAAGTCCTTGACCTGGCGGCCGGCCCGCAGCAGCCCGGCCAGCAGTGCCTCACCAATACTTCCTCCGCCGACGATCGCGATTCTGGCCATGCGGGAAAGCATTGCAGACGCAGATGGCCCCTACGGCGCGGGCACCATGGCGAGCTGACGGCTCTGCACGACGATGTGGCCCTCGCAATCGACGACGATGTGGTCCTCGTCGAACCAGTCCTGGCCGATCTGCACCGTCGTACACAGCACCCGCAGCCATCCGTCGGCGGGCAGCGCCCGCAGATACGCCGTCAGCTGGACGGTGGGCGCCCAGCCCGTGCGGTTGACGCCGAAGGTGACCGGCGCGGACACGTCGCCGCACAGCAGCGCGAACAGCACGTCGGGCGGGGTTCCCTTCGGCCGCACCCAGTACTCGATGATCGGCGGCCCGCCGTCGGTGCGCGGGGTGAACGTGGTCAGCGACGGCCGGATATCGCAGCCGTGGGCCAGGTGGACGATGTCTGCCATCGGATGGCCCGGCCCGATCGGCTCGAGGCCCGGCGGCGGCTCCGGCTGCATCAACGGCACGACGGGATTGACCGAAAGCAGTGGCGGGACATGGTGTTCCGGGTCGCCCAGCGTCACCGCCGCGCGCACGGCTGTCCGGTCTCCCTGGTTGAGCTCGACGTCGATGAGGCTGATGCGGCGGCCGCGCTTGCGCACGGTGGTCTGCAGCTGCATCGGTCCGGGATCGGGCGCCCACAAGAAGTTTCCCGACACCGCGATCGGCTGAACGTCCCCCTTGTCGCTACGCTCTCCCCCTACGCTTCGCGCGGGAGGTGCCCCCAGCCCCCTGGAATGCTCCATCCGGGCCGCGTTCGCGCACAACGCCAGCATCGCGCCGCCGTGCACTTTGGGCCCGATGGTCCAATGTTCATTCAGCTCACCTTCATAGACCCCGTACCTGCCGTCCCCGACCGGGGTAAGCGCCATCGCGTCGGTGAACAGCGTTGATCCAGGCATGTGTTCCTTTGTCTCGTCAGCGCAGCAGGTGCGCCCGCGCGAACTGCAGCGACTCGGTCAGCAGTGCTTCGCGTTCGTTGGCGGTGCGGGCGCCGGATGTGGTCACCTCGAGGATCACATGCCCGGAAAAGTCACCGCCGGCCAGCATCTCGCAGACCTCGACGGTGGGCTGGGTGCCGCGGCCCGGCACCAGATGCTCGTCGGCGGAGGCGCCGCTGCCGTCGCACAGATGCAGATGCACGAGCCCGTCCCCCATCCGGCGGGCCATGTCGACCGCGTCGGTGCCCGCCGTCGCGGTGTGCGACAGGTCCAGTGTGTAGTGGGCGTGCTCGCCGTCGAGCGGGTCATAGGAGGGGGCGAAGGCCGAGATGCCGGGCCCCGGCTTGCCGCCGCGTTTGCGCATCCGCTCGATAGACGTCTGCCCGGCGCCGAAGAACCGGTCGGCGCGGAACGGAAACATGTTCTCCACCGCCACCATCACATCGCTGGACGCCTCGAGGTCGGCGACCTGCTTGGAAAAGCCTTCGGCGTAGCGGCGTTGCCAGCGAAACGGCGGATGCACGACGACCGTTTGGGCGCCGAGCTTCTCCGCGGCGCGCACGCTGCGCTCCAGCTTGGGGATCGGATTGGCTCCCCACACCCGCTGCGAGATCAACAGGCACGGCGCGTGCACCGACAGCACAGGCATGCCGTACTGCTCGGACAATCGCGCAACAGCATCCATGTCCTGGCTGACCGTTTCGGCCCACACCATCAGCTCGACGCCGTCGTAGCCGAGCCGGGCCGCGTACTCGAAAGCGGCCTCGGTCCTCAGCGGGTAGACCGAGGCCGTCGATAGACCGACCTTGATGGCGGGGCGCACTCGACTCTGCGGACGCCTAGCCCGCCTGCAGCAGCGCCAGCGGACCGAACGTGACCATGGCGCCCACGGCAACGGCGATCAGCGTGCTACCGATGTCCTCGGTCTTGCGCACGACCCGCACACCGGCCACCAGGCCGAGGATGACCAGCACCCCGAGCACGAGGGCGACGATGCTGTTCCACTTCCACAGCTGGTCGAACGCGATGAACAGGCCGGCACCGAACGCGACCGCGATCATGCACTGAAGGACGACCAAGGCACCGCGCACGAACGACGAGCCGGTCGGCGACGGTGCGGCGTCGGTCTCCTCGTCTAGATCGACGTCCTCCTGGCTGGACTGCGTACCGCGGCGGGCCAGGTCGTCGGCGACCGTCTGGCCGCCGAACAGCGGACCATCAGTGGAGCGCAGGTATGACGGCAGTGGCTCTCGATCGTCGGCGTCGAGTGCGGCTTCGACGTCCTCGTCCTCGATCTCGGGGGCGTCCACCGAGGAGTCCATGATGTCGTCATCGAGTGGATCCGGGCTCATCTGCTCGGCGCCGGAACCTGCCGCCTGGAAACGTCGGGGCGCGTAGTGCGAGCGCCGGGGCGGCTCGAAGAGGTCCAAGTCCGGGTCGGCGTCGCGCTGGCCGAGGTGGGCCGAGTAATCCGCGACCGCGTCGGCGTATTCGTCGTCGACGTCGTCGTAGTCGTCGGTGACGTCGTCGTAGTCGTCGGTGACGGCCTGCTCGGCCTCGTCATCCTCGGCGTCCGCGATGTCGTCGTGGTGCGTCGCGCCGTTGGTGGTCACCGAGCCGGTGACATCCGTGGGCTCGTCGACGACCACGGCGCTTTGACGTGTGGTTTCCGGCTCGTCGTCGTCGTGAGCGCCGACGATCGGGATCTCGCCGGTCAGCTCGGCGACGGTGACCGAATCGCTGTTTCCACGCCGCCGCCGGCGCCTGCCGCCGACGGGCGGGGCACCGATCGTGCCGTTCTTTGCCAGCAACTCCGCAACCGATATCGGGCGGGTGCTGCTGTGGCTATCTTCTGGTCCAGTCATCGTGTGTTGCCTCTTGGCCTCGCTACTTGTTGTCCAGCATCTCGCACGGACGTGTCAACTGAGGCCGGATTGTCGGCACCGCCGACGAAGCCGCTGCCATCTGCTTCGCTGTCGAGTTTCCGCAGAATCAGCCCTTCCCGCAATGCCCAGGGGCAGATATCCACGCTATCGACACCGAGCGCCTTCATGCTCGCCTCAGCTACTAAAGCTCCGGCCACGATCTGTGGCGCCCGCTCGGCGCTCACCCCTTCCAATTCCGCACGGTCAGTCGCGGTCATCCTAGAGATGAAAGCTATGAGCTGCCTAAGGCCGGTCGCTGTGAGTGTCCTCTTAACCCGCGGTCCGGCGCCGGATGGTGCGGCGCCGGTTAGGCGGGCCAGCGAGCGGAAGGTCTTCGACGTTGCCACGGCCAAGTCGGGGCTGCCGGCCTTGAGCATGGTTGCGCCTGAGTCGGCCAGTTCGGTGGCCAGCCAGTCGCGCAGCATCGCCACGCGGCGTCGGCCGGGTGGATCGTCGGGCAGCCACTCGCGGGTCAGCCGGCCTGCACCCAACGGCAGCGACAGCGCCACCTCGGGCTCCTCGTCGACGCCGTTGGACAATTCCAGCGAACCGCCGCCGATGTCGATGTTGATGATGCGTCCGGCGCTCCAGCCGTACCAGCGGCGAACAGCCAGAAACGTCAGCCGGGACTCGTCGACCCCGCTGAGCACCCGCAGCGCCACACCGGTCTCGGCAAGCACCCGTGCGAGCACGTCCTCGGAGTTGGTGGCGTCGCGCACCGCGGACGTGGCGAACGCCATCAGCTCGGCGCATCCGGAGCTGGCGGCGATCTTGGCGAACTCGTCGATGGTGCCGACCAGCTTGTCGGCGCCCTTCCTGGTCAGCTTGCCGGAGCCGTCGATGGCCTCCGCAAGGCGCAGTGACGCCTTGGTGGAGCTCATCGGCGTGGGATGCCCACCACGCCGAGCGTCCACCACCAACAGATGGACGGTGTTGCTGCCGACATCCAGCACGCCTAATCGCACTCACCCAAACTAGTGGGTCTGCCGGTGGTTTCCGTGGGCGCATCGCCCATCGGGGCCTATTCAATCGGCGACGCGGAAGTTGAATATGGACTCGTCGAACCTGTTGTAGCCCTGGTAGTCGATCAGGTCATAGAGGTCCCGCCGGTGCTGCATCTGGTTCAGTTGCGAGACGAGTGACCCTTCGGCTGCCAGCGTCTCAAGGGCGCGTTCGGCGGCGCCCATGGCCATCCGCAGCAATGAGACCGGCCAGATCACCACGTTCACCCCGACGTCGCGCAACTGGCCGGTGCTGAACAAATCACTCTTGCCGAACTCGGTCATATTGGCCAACATCGGCACGTCGACGGCTGAACGCACGGCCGCGAACTCCGCGAGCGATTCGAGCGCTTCGGGGAAGATGGCATCAGCGCCGGCGTCGACGAGGTGCTTCGCGCGTTCGATCGCCGCGTCCAGCCCGCCAACGGCCCGGATGTCGGTGCGGGCGACGATCAAGAGGTTCGGATCGCGTCGAGCGTCGACGGCAGCGCGGATGCGTTGTGCCGCAGTGTCTGCGTCGACCACCTGCTTACCGTCGAGATGACCGCACCGCTTGGGATTGACCTGATCCTCGATGTGCAGAGCCGCGAGTCCGGCGTCCTCCAGTTCTTGAACAGTGCGCGCGACGTTCATCGGCTCACCGAAACCGGTGTCCGCGTCGGCGAGCACCGGCAACTCCGTCATCCGCGCGATCTGCCGGGTTCGCGCGGCGACCTCGGTGACCGTCGTCAAGCCGATGTCGGGCAGCCCGAGGTCGGCGCTCAGTACCGCCCCTGACACGTAGACACCGTCGAACCCGTGACGCTGAATCAACTTGGCGGACAACGGATTAAACGCTCCTGGGAACTGCAGCAACCCGCCCGCCGCGAGGTGACGGCGTAGCTCGGCCCGCTTCGCCGCTGCTGTTGTTGTCGCGTAGAGCATGCTCGCTCCTGTCAGAAAATTCCGGGTCGCCCGGCCGGCGGTAGTACGCCGGGGAGTGCGGTAAAGGTCAACTCCCGCAGCTCCTTTGGCCCCAATTCGGGCAAGCGAAGGGCCAGCGCCAGGAAGCGTTCGGCTTCTTCTTCGCCCACTACCGGGACAGCCAGGCTACGGAACTTCTCGACATACTGGTCGCGGGCGAACGGCCGGGCTCCACCGGGATGTGCGTCGGCGACGCTGATCTCGTCGACGACTTGGCTGCCGTCGGTCAGGGTGATCACCACCCGTCCGCCGTAAGACTGGCCGGCGCCCGCCTCGTGGTAGCGCGCCGTCCAGTCCGCATCTTCGACGGTCGTGACTTTGCGCCACAGCGCGACGGTATCTGGCCGTGTGGCTCGCTCTCGCGTGTACGACGCTTCGTGGTGCCAGGTGCCGTCCTGCAGAGCGACCGCGAAGATGTAGGGCAGTGAGTGGTCCAACGTTTCCCGCGATGCGTCCGGGTCGTACTTCTGCGGATCTGCCGCGCCCGAGCCGATCACGTAGTGGGTGTGGTGGGACGTCTGAATGACGATGCTGTCGACGCGCTGCGGGTCGGCAAGTTCGGGATGGTTGCGGAATAGCTTGCGGGCAAGGTCAATCCAGGCTTGCGCCTGATATTCAGCCGAGTGCTCCTTGGTATAGCTGGCCAAGATTGCCCGCTTGGGCTCACCGGGCTCCGGTAGGGGCACGTCGTAGTGAGCGTCCGGCCCGTCGAGCAGCCAGGCGATGACGCCGTCCTCTCCTTCGTAGATCGGCGACGGGCTGGTCTGCCCACGCATCGCGCGGTCCACCGCCTCGACCGCGACCTTGCCTGCGAACGCGGGTGCATAGGCCTTCCATGACGAGATCTCGCCCTTGCGAGACTGCCGGGTCGCCGTCGTGGTGTGTAGCGCCTGCCCGATCGCTTGGTAGATCACCTCGGGCGGCAACTCGAGCAGCGTCCCGATGCCGGCCGCGGCCGACGGGCCCAGGTGGGCGATGTGGTCGATCTTGTGCTTGTGCAGGCTGATCGAACGGACCAGGTCGATCTGAATCTCGTATCCGGTCGCGATCGCGCGCACGACCGAGTGCCCGTCCGCGCCGACATGCTGGGCGACAGCGACCACCGGAGGGATGTTGTCGCCGGGGTGGGAGTAGTCGGCCGCAAGGAACGTGTCGTGAAAGTCCAACTCGCGCACCGCAACTCCGTTGGCGTACGCCGCCCATTCTGGACTCACCCGCATGTTCGCATCCAGGCCGACGATGCAAGCACCGACACCTCCCGAGCTGGGCATGTGCGCAGCGGCCTGCTCCCTGGCGGCCGATGGGGCGCCCCGCGCAACCGATGCCGCCGCAACTCCGGCGTTGTCGAGGATCCGGTTCACGATCATCTCGGCGACCTCACCGCTCACCTCGACGGGGTCGGCGGCCACCTGAGCCATGGCCCATGCGAGCTGCCCGTCACGGGGCAGACCTTCCTCGCTGCGGTGGACCCGGACACGATGGATCTGCATGAGCGGCGATGTCCTTCCTCTTGTCAGTCGGCGCCGAGACCGGTGTAGTCGTGGCGGAAGTGTTCAAGGCTGTTGTGCAGATGAACGTGGGTCGCGTGCACGGCGAGATCGGCGTCGTGGTCGGCGATAGCGGATGCGATGAGCGCGTGCTCAAGGGCGGAGGCGGCCAATCGAATTGGCGACGCGCCGGCTTTTCGACGAACCCTGGCGACATGCGCGCGCAGTGTCTCGAGGGCGTCGACGAGATAACTGTTGCTCGCCGTGGTATCGACAGCTTCGTCGAAGCTGCGGATCAAGGTGTAGTAGCCGTCGATCTGCTGATCCGTCACGGCGGGGTCGAGCAGCGGAGCGTGCCAGGCGTGAAAGTCGCGGGCATAGCGGCCGAAGATTTCCGGATCGGCGTGGCGCGCAGCGAGCCGGGCCGCCTGCGCTTCGAGACAGGTCCGCATCTCGTAGAGCGCATCGATGTCGCGGTCGGAGACATCGGTGACGACGAGGCCCTTTCCCCGCCGATCGTCGAGCAGACCCTCGGCGACCAGGCGGCCAAACGCTTCGCGAACCGGCGTGCGGGAAACCCCCAACCGCTCGGACTGCTCGACTTCGAACAACGTGCTGCCCGGGCCGAGCGCGCCCTCGAGGATCTCCGCTCGCAATTGTTCGTAGGCACGGGCCGCCGCGCTTGAAGGCTTCGATGCCACCGAGCCAGTGTATACATAACGGCTTCCAACAGCCGGTCCACATGGTTGTTTACCGCAGCCCATTGCGGGTATGCGCCGATTTTGTATACGTTCAACGTATCCGACATCGTCGTCACTCTGGGAGGCCTGATGCGAACCCCACGACTCCTCACGGCGGCCATCGCCGCTGCGCTCGCACTGGCAGCGTGCGGCGGCAACGCCGAAACCGGCAGCGATTCTGGAGGTGACGCCGCTGCGGATTTCAAGCCGCTGGCGCGGGTGGAGATCATCGCGCCCGCCGCGCCGGGCAGCGGCTGGGACCAGACGGCTCGTGCGGTGCAGGAAGCCCTGAAAGCGGATGGTCTGGCCCGCAGTGCGGATGTGAAGAACGTTCCCGGCGCTTCGGGGACGGTGGCGCTGGCCCAAGTCGCCCCGCAGAAGGGAAAGGCTGACCTGCTGATCGCGTCCGGGCTGGCGATGATGAGCGGCATCATCACCAACGGCACGGAGGTCACCCTCGACGACCTCACCCCGATCGCACGCGTGGTCGGCGAGTACGAGGTGATCGTTGTTCCCAAGGACGTGCCTTACAACACCGCCGACGAATTGTTCGCCGCCATCAAGGCCGACCCCAAATCCGTTGCGATTGCAGGCGGTTCGGCCGGCAGCGCCGACCACATCTTCATCGGGTTGTTGGCCCAGCACTACGGGGTCAAACCGGCCGACGTGAACTACGTTCCGTACAGCGGCGGCGGCGAGGCGACGACGGCGCTGCTCGGCGGCAAGGTGCAGGCCGGCGTGGCCGGGCTCAACGAGTTCATCGAACAGATCAAGAACGGCAACCTCAAGGGGCTGCTGATCTCGTCGGCCGAACAGGTCGAAGGCAGTACGTTCGCGCAGACCGCGACCCAGATCGATCCGAAGCTGGAGTTCCAGAATTGGCGGTCGATCATGGCGCCCGGCGGCATCAGCCCGGAGCTCACCACCCAGTACGTCGAGGCGATGACGCGGATGCACGACTCCTCGGCATGGTCGGATGCGGTCAAGAAGAACGGCTGGAACGACAACTTCCTCGCAGGCGACGAATTCGCAGCATGGCTGAAGGAGGAGAACGCCCGCGTGCAGACGGTTCTCAACGATCTCGGTCTGGCCAAGCAGGCGGGTTAGTGTCCGCCGAACCCGCGCCGGCCGACACTGCGACGCCGCGCAGGTTGATCCCGTGGGGCGAGTGGGTGGTCTCCCTCGCGCTGCTCGGGATCGGCGTCGTGGTCCTGCTCGACGGGCTGAATCAGGCGGCATCGGTGTCTGCGTCCGGCGTCGGCGCTGGATTTGTGCCAAAGGTCGTCGGGGTACTGCTCATAGCGCTGTCTCTGGCACTCATGGTGCAAGTGGCACGGGGACGTGTCGGTGAACCCGACGAGTCCGAGGGCGACGTGGATGTGCGCCACACACGGTGGGTTCCGCTGGCCGTGTGTGTGGCGGCGGTGCTGATCTTCATCGCCGCCGTTGAGCCAGTCGGCTACGTCATTGTCAGTTCGATCGTCTTCTGGCTGACGGCATGGGCCGCGGGCGCCCGGCGCATCGTCCGCACCGCCGTCATCGCCGTCGTTCTCTCGCTGGTCGTCTACCTGAGCTTCACGCGCCTGCTCGACATCTCGTTGCCGGCCGGGATCCTGGGCTTCTGATGTCGGGGCTCGAGGGGCTTCTGCAGGGACTGTCCGTCGCGATCACACCGCAGGCTCTGTTGTTCGCGCTGCTGGGAACGGTGGTCGGAACTCTCATCGGCGTGCTTCCCGGCATCGGTCCGGCGTTGACGATCGCGCTTCTGCTGCCGCTCACCTACGGCCTGGAACCCGAGTCGGCGTTCATCATGTTCGCCGGCATCTACTACGGCGCCATGTACGGCGGCTCCACGACGTCGATTCTGCTCAAGACACCCGGCGAATCCGGCTCGGTCATCACCGCCATCGACGGCAACAAGATGGCCCGGCACGGACGAGGCGCGGCCGCCCTGGCCACCGCCGCCATCGGGTCGTTCATCGCCGGGACCATCGCGACCGTGCTGCTGGCGTTCTTCGCGCCGTGGATGGTCAGTGTGGCCGTAAAGCTCGGCGCGCCGGACTACTTCGCGCTGATGGTGGTTGCGTTCCTGTCGGTCAGCGCGCTCGTCGGGTCGTCCCCGCTGCGCGGCGTCATCTCGATGAGCCTGGGCCTGGTCGTCGGCCTCATCGGCATCGACTTCCAAAGCGGCCAGCAGCGGCTGGTATTCGGCCAGGTGTCGCTGCTGGACGGCATCGACACCGTGGTGCTCATCGTGGCGCTGTTCGCGGTGGGCGAGGTCCTCTACGTGGCCGCACACCAGGTCTCCAGCCACTTCGACATCCTTGCGCTGCAGAAAGGCAAGAGGTGGATGACGCGCCAGGACTGGGCGCGGTCGTGGCGACCCTGGCTGCGGGGCACCGGGGTGGGCTTCCCGCTCGGCGTCATCCCCGCAGGCGGCTCGGAGATACCGACCTTCCTGTCCTATGCGATGGAACGACGACTGTCCAAGCACAAAGAGGAGTTCGGCGAGGGAGCCATCGAAGGTGTGGCGGGTCCGGAGGCGGCCAACAACGCCAACGCCGCAGGCACCTTGGTCCCGCTGCTGACGCTGGGCATTCCGACCTCGGCGACCGCCGCCGTCATCCTCGTCGCGTTCCAGCAATACGGCATTCAGCCCGGCCCGCAGCTGCTCGATACGCAATCGGCCCTGGTCTGGGGGCTGATCGCAAGCTTGCTCATCGCCAACGTCATCCTGCTCGCGCTCAACCTGCCGCTTGTCGGCCTTTGGGTGAAGATCCTCGAGATCCCGAAGCCATACCTGTTCGCCGGGATCATGACCTTTGCCCTGCTGGGTACCTATGCCGTCAACGGTTCCACGTTCGACGTCGCCCTACTGCTTGTGCTCGGAGCGATCGGCTACCTCATGCGCAGGTTCGGATTCCCGATCACGCCCATGATCGTCGGCGCGATCCTCGGACCACTCGCCGAAGTTCAACTCAGGCGTGCCCTCGACATCGCCGGCGGAGATGTGCTCACCCTCGTCAGCACGCCGTTCACCATCGTCGTCTACCTGACCTTGGCGGCCGCGCTGGTGGGCGGCTATCTGCTCCGTCGCCGCGCGGTCTCCGAAATCCTGCCTGCGCAGGACGTGCAGCAGCCGTCGAAATAACTGACGCTGCAGTGCAACTAGATGGAAACGTGAGCCTCACAGCAACTCGCGGAGGATCAGGGTAGCGTTTAATTCGTGAGCAATGCGCATCCCGGTGAGGTAGAACTCGACTTTGCCCGTGAATGGGTGGAGTTCTATGACCCGGACAATCCCGAACATCTGATCGCCGCCGACCTGACGTGGCTGCTGTCGAGATGGACGTGCGTGTTCGGCACGCCGGCATGTCAGGGCACCGTGGAGGGACGGCCCGACGACGGGTGTTGCTCGCACGGGGCGTTCTTGTCCGACGACGACGACCGCGCCAAGCTCGACGATTCTGTCAAGCACCTCACCGACGACGACTGGCAGTTCCGCGACAAAGGGCTCGGCAAGAAGGGCTACCTCGAAGACGACGAGTACGACGGCAAGCCCAACCAGCGCACCCGAAAGTACAAGGGCGCCTGCATCTTTCTGAACCGGCCCGGATTTCCCGGCGGCATCGGCTGTGCACTGCACAGCAAGGCGCTCAAGTTGGGTGTTGAGCCGTTGACGATGAAACCGGACGTGTGCTGGCAGCTGCCGATACGTCGCACCCAGGAGTGGGTGACGCGGCCCGACGGCTCGGAGATTCTCAAGACCTGGATCACCGAGTACGACCGCCGCGGATGGGGCGAGGGTGGCGCGGACTTGCACTGGTACTGCACCGGCGACCCGGCGGCGCACGTCGGCGCCAAGCAGGTTTGGCAGTCGTACGGCCCCGAGCTCACCGAGCTACTTGGCGAGAAAGCGTACTCCGAACTCGCCGCAATGTGTAAGCGGCGCAGTGGTTTAGGCCTTATAGCTGTGCATCCCGCGACCCGTGCGGCCGAATGAGTGAGACGCTCTTCCTGTTCCGGCTGATCCCCCCGCGGGCGGACTTCGCCCAAACCATGACCGCCGACGAGCAGCAGGCGATGTCAGAGCACATGGCCTACTGGCAGCAGCTGCTGCACGACGGCCGGGTCGTGGTCTACGGTCCGGTCGCCGACCCCGAAGGGGTGTGGGGCCTCGGCGTGCTGCGCGTCGCGGACCGGGCCGCCGCGCTGGTCATCGGAGAGGACGACCCGTCAGTTACCGCAGGCGTCAACACCTTTGAGGTCTTCGAGATCATGGACGGCACCACAGGCTAATAGCGCGAGCAGCAGCCAGGGGAGCTTTGCGGTCCAGGAAGAAAATCGCGCCGAGAGTAGGAAAGATGACGGGATCCGGTGCGGATACCGTCATATTCCCTACTCTCGCGATGCCCCGCCACTGCACAGACGTCCACCAGCGCATATGGGCCACAGCACGAGCAGAACTCAGCCTTCCAGTTTGTAGCCGAGGCCTCGGACGGTGACCAGGTGCACCGGGTTGGCCGGGTCCGATTCGATCTTGGACCGCAACCTCTTGACGTGCACATCAAGGGTCTTGGTATCGCCGACGTAGTCCGCGCCCCACACCCTGTCGATGAGCTGCCCGCGGGTGAGCACCCGTCCGCTGTTGCGCATCAGATACTCGAGTAGGTCGAATTCCTTGAGCGGCAATGTGATTGGTTCACCATTCACACTGACGACGTGGCGCTCGACGTCCATCCGCACCGGACCGGCCTCCAACACGCCGTCACCGATGCCGGTGTCATCGTGCTCGGTGCCCCGGCGCAGCACCGCTCGGATGCGGGCAATCAGCTCGCGCGCCGAATACGGCTTGGTGACGTAGTCGTCGGCACCGAGCTCCAGCCCGACGACCTTGTCGATCTCGCTGTCACGCGCCGTCACCATGATGACGGGCACGCTGGAGCGGGACCGCAGCTGCTTGCACACATCGGTTCCGCTCATACCCGGCAGCATCAGGTCCAACAGCACGATGTCGGCTCCGGCTCGCTCGAATTCGGCCAGGGCCGAAGGCCCGTCGGCCACCACGGTGGCCTCAAAGCCCTCCTTGCGAAGCAGAAAGGCCAGCGGATCGGCCAGGGACTCTTCGTCCTCCACGATCAACACACTGGTCATTGGTCTAGCTAGTCCTCTCACTCGGTTGCACTTCCAGGTCATCGTCACCATGGGGGTAGGCCGGAATCGACAGGGTGAACGTCGATCCTGTTCCCGGCTGACTCCACAGCCGGATGGATCCGTTGTGATTGGCGGCGACGTGCTTGACGATCGCCAGCCCGAGTCCGGTGCCGCCCGTGGCCCGCGAGCGCGCCTTGTCGACGCGGAAGAAGCGCTCGAACACCCGCTCCTGATCGGCGCGCGCGATGCCGATTCCGCGGTCGGTGACGGCGATTTCGATGTTTTTACCTCGACGCCGCCGACTGATGGACACCGGAGAGCCATGCGGTGAGTACGCGATCGCGTTGGAGACCAAGTTGGCCAGCGCCGTCACCAACAAAGGTTGGTCGCCCAGCACCCGGAACCCCGTAGGCGCGTCGGTCGTCACGGCGATATCGGCGTTGTCGGCGGCCACCTTGTGCCGCGAAAGTGCCTCGGAGACAACGGTATCGACCTCGACGGCGTCCAGGTCCGGCAGCGGCTCGGCGCCCTGCAGTCGCGACAGATCGATCAGCTCGCCGACCATGTTGGCCAGCCGGTGAGATTCGGTCATCATCTTCTCGGCAAACCGGCGCACGGTGTCGGGGTCGTCGGTCGAGGCGAGCAGCGCCTCGGCCAGCACGCCCATCGCACCGACCGGGGTCTTCAGCTCGTGGCTCACATTGGCAACGAAGTCGCGGCGGGTCGCTTCCATGCGGGCATGCTCGGACTGGTCGTCGACGTAGACGACCGCGAACCGGCGATCAGCTTCGGTCAGCAACCGCACGTGGCCGCGCACCGACAGCCCCGACCGCCCAGGATTCGTGCGTTTCCGCGGCGAAAGGTCGACCTCGCCGTCTTCACCCGTGGTGAGCGTGCGCTCGGCTGCCAGCCAGGCTCGGTCGTCGAGCAACCGGTCCCGCACCAGGCCCAGCTCGCGGGCGCGGTCGTTGGTGTAGACGACGTCACGGTAGGTATCGACGACCACGATCCCCACCGGAGAGTGCGAGACGATGTGCTCGAGCATTTGGGAGACGGTGAGGCCGGCCTGCTCGGCGGCCTGGCGCTGTCGGCGTTCGAGGATGCGCGGCGTTAGCCCCGCTCCTAACCCGACACCGATCACCAGTGCGAGCAGTGCCACGACTGCCGCGAGCAGCAGCGCCGATACCACACTCACGCGAAAATCGTACGCATCCGGTGAACGTCATCCCAGCAGCGTGCGGCCAAAACGGGACAAGTCACATAGCCAATCGCAGGTGTTCGATTGGCGTTTACCCAGTGTTTGCCCTGGGACAGTGTTTGCCGGGCTATTTCGCGCCCTGCGCAGCCACTGCCGCTGCACCGGCCGCGGCAGCCTCGGGATCCAGGTACTCCCCGCCGATGACCTTCGGTTTCAGTTCGGAGTTCAGGTCGTAGCGCAACGGGATACCGGTCGGGATGTTCAGCCCGACCACGTCTTCATCGGACATCCCGTCGAGATATTTCACCAAGGCTCGCAGGGAGTTGCCGTGTGCGGCGATCAGCACCGTCTTTCCGGCCCGCAGGTCGGGCTCGATGGTCTCGGTGTAGTACGGCACGAACCGCTCGACGACGTCTTTGAGGCATTCGGTGCGCGGCGGCCCACCCGGGATATCGGCGTAGCGCGGATCGCCGTCCTCGCTGTAGGTGCTGCCCGGTTCGATCGGCGGTGGCGGGGTGTCGTAGCTGCGACGCCACTTCATGAACTGCTCTTCGCCGTACTTCTCTTTTGTCTCGGCCTTGTCCAGGCCCTGCAAGGCGCCGTAGTGGCGTTCGTTGAGCCGCCAGCTGCGGTGCACCGGAATCCAGTGCCGGTCGGCCTTGTCCAGCGCCAGGTTCGCGGTGTTGATGGCCCGTCGCAGCAGCGAGGTGTACAGCACGTCGGGCAGCCGATCCAGCTCGGCCATCAGCTCGCCGGCCCGTAGTGCCTCGGCGCGGCCCTTGTCGGTCAGGTCGACATCGACCCACCCGGTGAACAGGTTCAGCGCGTTCCATTCACTCTCGCCGTGGCGCAGCAGGATCAGCGTCGGTTCAGCCATGGCGTCGATCCTCTCACGATGACGATTCGTCGTCGTCCTCGATCAGGTGGCGGAAGGCCTGCAGGTTCTTGAGCGATTCGCCGCGCGACACCCGCCACTCCCATTCCTTCTGGATCGAGGATCGAAAACCCAACTCCAGCAAGGTATTAAAGTCCGAGTCGACGGCCTCGAGCACCTGACCGAGCACTCGGTCGATCTCGTCGGGAGTGACCGAATGCAACGCCATCCGGCCCACCAGATAGATGTCGCCGACGTTGTCGAGGGTGTACGCCACCCCGTAGAGCCTGCGGTTGCGCTTGAGCAGGAACCGGTAGACACCCTCGTGGTTCTCGTCCGGCTTGCGGCACACGAATGCCTCCACCCGCACCGAGTGCTCGCCGATCGACAGGATGGTGTTGGTCTTCAGCCGACGCTCGCCGGGAAGCTCGACGATGATCCCCGGCAATCCGCTGCGGGCACCTTCGTGGCGAGTGCAGACCAGGCCGTGCTCCTTGCAGGTGTCCTCGATGACCTGCTCGACGCTGCTCAATGCTCGACTCCCGCCCTGACACCTCGCCGCATCGAGAAGCGCCGCCCGTTGCGTCGCGCGGTCACTCCGGGGTCGTCATGGCGGGCGCGATAGTCGGCGATCGCCCGCCCGTAGCTGGCCAGCAGCGCGTCGACGGTGTGCGTCCACGAGAACGTGGCGGCATGCTCGACGGCGGCGGCGCTCATGGTCTCGGGACCGCGCTGCAGCAGCGCGCCGATCGCCTGCGCCCAGTCGTCGACATCATGGCCGTCGACAAGCGTTCCGCTGACCCCGTCTCGGACGGCGACCGGCAACCCGCCCACCGCGGCGGCCACCACCGGCGTCCCGCAGGCTTGCGCCTCGACGGCGACCAAGCCGAAGGATTCCGAATAGCTCGGCACCGCGACCAGGTCGGCGGCGCGGTACAGGTTGACGAGCTCATCGCGTGATTGCGGCGGCAGGAACGTCACCCGATCGCTGATGCCCAGCTCCGCGGCCAGCCGGATCAGCGTGTCGGGCGCCTGCAGTCCGCTCCCCGACGGCCCTCCTGCGATCACGACGCGCACACCGGGCAGCTTCGCCGCGGCCCGCAGCAGCACATCGGGTGCCTTGAGCGGCTGGATGCGGCCGACGAACGCCAGCATTTGCTCGTCGGCGGCCAGCCCGAGCGCCGCCCGCGCGGCACCCCGGTCGCCGGGCGTGAACATCTCCAGGTCGACGCCGGGATGCACGACGTCGATGCGTGCCGGGTCGGCGTTGTGCAGCGAAACCAGTTGCTGCGCTTCGTGTTCGGTGTTGACGATCAGTCGATCCGCCTCGTCGACCACCTGTTGTTCGCCGACGGCGCGCAACGGTGGCTCGGGCGCATCACCGTCGGCCAGCGCGGCGTTCTTGACCGCGGCAAGGGTGTGCGCGGTGTGCACCAACGGCACCGCCCACCGGTCGCGGGCCAGCCAGCCGACCTGACCGGACAGCCAGTAGTGCGAATGCACGACGTCGTAATAGCCCGGCTCATGGGTGGCTTCCGCCCGCAGCACGCCGGCGGCGAAAGCGCACAGCTGTGTGGGCAGGTCGTACTTGTCCAGACCCTCGAACGGCCCGGCCACGACGTTGCGCACCAGCACACCCGGCGCGACCCGCACGACGGGCGCATCCGCCGACGACGTGGCACGGGTGAAGATCTCCACCTCGACCCCGCGGCGGGCCATCTGCAACGCGCTCTGCAGCACGTAGACGTTCATTCCGCCGGCATCGCCGGTGCCCGGTTGCGCCAGCGGGGAGGTGTGCACCGACAACACGGCTACTCGCCTGGGCAGGACACCGGTCAGATCGGCGACAAGACGCACTCCGCCATCTTTGCACCGCGGTGCAAATGGCCTCTTCAAGCCTCCCCGTATGCGGTCTAGGGCGCCGGCGGCGGGGGTGGCGGAGGAGGTGGTGGCCACACCGGCAACGTGATCGGCGCCAGGCCCGGAATTTCGATGACCTGCGCCGGCGGGGTTTCCGGCGTCGGGCTGGGTATCGCTCCCGGTGGAGGGCCCGGAGGTGGCCCAAGGGGCGTCGTCGTCGCCGTGGTACTGGGGGTCGCCACGGGGCTGGGCGTCCTCACCACCGGAACCGGATCGGGCGTATCCACGACGGCAGGCCGCGCTTCCTGGCTCTCCTCGGTCGCGGTCGGTTCCGGTGGTGGGCTGCTCGGCGGCGCTTGACCGTTCTGCGTCCGCTCGCCCTTGGCGCTCCCGGTCAACGTCGTCCAGCCTTGATTGCCCTGCGGCACGCCGATGCCACACGACACCTGACGGCTGCCGGCCGCCCAGCTCGCCGCCGACAGGGTCCTGTAGTTCAACCTCTGGGGCGTCGATTGCAAAGGGGTCGGCGCGAGATATGCCTCGGCCGTCCGAGTGCACGCATCCCTGATGAACCCATCCTGATCGGCAGCGGAAGGCGGCGGGCCGGGAAACCTCTCGGCGAGATTCACCGCACCGGACACCTCCAACGCGTGGGGCGCGGCGCAGTCGACCGGGATGTCGGTCGGCTGATGGGTCGTGGAGTCGATGCCCAAACACGTGCCCGGCGCCCAGACCTTTGATTGGTCCAGATCAGCCACGCTGCCCTTGAAAGGCACGGGCTGGTTATCGGGGCCGGGCAATTGCAGGCCGCAGATCAGGTGTCGCTCGCCGGACTGCGTCCCTGACCAGAGGGCGGCCACAGTGAACTTGCCATTCGGGTCGTACCGGCCACCCAGGTAGCGGCTCACCGCCTCGTCACACCGCGCTTCCACAGTGCTCGCGTCCACCGGCTCGGCGACCTCGAACATGTGATCGTCGGTGCACTGGACGAAGGACGGCTGACTCGGCGCGCCCCGCGGCCAGTTCAGGCACGAGCCGGCATCGGCGTTGCTGAAGACGACGTTCGCGCGATCGGCCGCGTTGGCATGCGCCAGTGGATGGGCGTCGTTCACATGAGACTGCAAGACGGCGACGACGCCACCGACCAGCAGAGCAGTGAGCACCGTGAGCAGCGCATGACGGGCTCCCCGCCGAGTACGGCGTTGCGGTTCAGGGTCAACGGTCGGCTCGCAGGCGACCGATCGCTCGTTTCCGAGCGCCTCGATCACCGTCGTGAGATCGGCGGTTTCCTCGCGCGGCGGCATGTCGGCATCTGCGGCGCTGGAGGAACCGAGTCTGCCAGCCATGGGGACCTACGATCCCACACGTAGTTCCGGCTCGCCATCCGCGATCACAGTCCCTTGCGGCCCAACGGATTACGCGCTGACTTCGGGTCGGCGAGCCTGTGCCCGCCGCATCGCACCGATCGGGTCGGCGTACAGACCGCCAAGCGAGACCACACCCGCGCCGGCTTCCTGCACCCGGTTGCCGAACGCGGTGACCCGGATCTCGCGCGGTGCCAGCACCGACCGTTCGGCGAATGCGGCCTCGACGAGGTTCATGCCCTCCGGGTACTCGGTGAAGGCCTGGCCGCCGACCACCAGGTCGTCGGGGTTGAGCATGTCGCGCAACAGCGCGACCGCCTCGCCGAGCACACGCGCGCGCTCCGCCAACAGTTCGCGGGCCTGCTGGTTGCCCTGCCGGGCCGCCCGCAGCACCGCGGCCAGCGTCGACGCGGGACCCTCGGCCGGGATGATCCTCGCCTTGCGCGCGGCGGTCAGCACGGCCTCGTCGCTGACGGTGGATTCCAGTTGGCCGCTGCCGCCGAGCAATGCGGACTGGGCGGGCAGCGCCGAGATGGTGCCC
>NZ_DASSCY010000334.1:0-3571 GCF_035697385.1 Mycobacterium sp.
CCGGGTAGGTTCCCTCCGCCATCAACGACTCCACCGCGTTGCGCAGATGCACGAACGCCGAAGTGTTCAGCGTCATGTCCACATCGCTGTCGGGTCGGCCCTCCCCCATCGTGGCAATGCGGTACAGCTCAGGGGTTTTCAGCGCGAAGCGCACGTATGCCAGGCCCTGAGCGCGCAGCACCTCGATCGCCGACGGCTGATCGACGGCGACCCGTTGCATCTCCTCGTCGAGTTTCTCGAAATACCGGGCGCAGACCGCGTCCAGCAGCGCGTCCTTGTCGGCGAAGTGCAGGTAGATGGACGGCGGCGTGACCCCGACGCGCTGTGCCACCGCCCTGATCGAGACGGCCTTGGCGTGGCCGGTTTCGAGCAGTAAGTCGGTGGCCGCATCGAGTATTTCGTCGCGCAACTGCTCACCGGAGCCACGCGGCGCGCGGCGCCGCCGCAGAGGCTGCATCGTCACGCTAGCCAGTGTCCGTCACGGATGCCGCCGCCCGTTCGCGTTTGTCGACCGCGGGCTCCTCGTCGCCAGACTCGCTGAAGCCGATCCGCTCGTGTAACCGCGCCAGCGGCTTTGGCGCCCACCAATTCCACCGGCCGAGCACATGCATGAACGCCGGCACCAGCGCCATGCGCACCAGGGTCGCGTCGACCACCACCGCGAGCGTCATGCCGACTCCCATCATCCGCATGAACGACACCTGCGCTGCGATCAGCGCGGCGAACGAGATCGACATGATCAACGCCGCCGCGGTCACCACCCGGCCTGTTTTCGCCACCCCGAGCGCGACGCTCTCGTCGTTGTCCGCCCGAGTCTTGCCGGATTTCAGCCAGTACTCGCGGATCCGCGAGACCAGGAACACCTCATAGTCCATGGACAGTCCGAATGCGATGCAGAACAGCAGTACCGGCATGTTGGCGACCAACGTTCCGGTTGGGGTGGTGCCCAACGCCCCGAGATGGCCGTCTTGGAATATCCACACCAGTGCGCCGAACGCGGCAGTCAACGATAAGACGTTGAGCACCAAGGCCTTCAGCGGCAACACCACGCTGCCGGTGAGCAGGAACAGCAACACGAACGTGATCGCGGCAATCACGCCGAGAACCAGAGGCAACCGGGAGGTGATCGCGTCGGAGCTATCGCGGTTGATCTGCGCGACGCCGGTCAACTGCACCTGCTGCCCGGCCGGTGTGCTCACCGCGCGCAGCCGGTCGAGTTGCGTCTCGGAGGCATCGGTGAACAGCGGTGCGGTGCTGCCGACGGTGAAGAATGCACTTCCATCCTTGAGCCCGGTGGCTGCCGATGGGGGTCCCACCGGTCTGCCGTCGGCGAACGTGCCGCCGGGCGAAGACACCGAGGACACGTCGGGCACCTGTGACAGCGCTGCGGCGTAGCGGTCGAGGTCGGCGGGCCCCACTCCGGCAGTCGTCGGGATGACGACGGTGACGTTTCGCGCGGAGTCGACGGCGAAATCGGTGCGCAGTTCATCTCCCACCTGACGCGCCGACGCCGACTGCGGCAGCACCCGGTCGTCAGGGAAGCCCCATTTGATGCCGAGGAACGGCGCGCCCAGCAGCAGCAACAGCGCGACGATGGCGGTGCCGACCGGAATCGCCCGTCGCATAACGTGTTTCGTCGACCGATACCAGAATGTCTGCTCGACCGGCTTGGGCACCGGCTCTGGTCTGCGGAATATCCGGCGGGCAAGCCGGCGTATGTCCAACGAGTCGAGCCGGTCGCCGAGCAGCACGATCAACGCCGGCGCCACGACGATCGCCGCGAGCGCCCCGAACGCGACCACCGCAATACCGGCGTACGCGAATGACTTCAGGAAGTACATCGGGAACAGAACCATCGCGACCATCGACAGCGCGACCGTCATCGCCGAGAACACCACGGTGCGACCAGCGGTGGCCATCGTGCGCACCAATGCTCGTTCGCGGTCGGCGCCACCGGCGAGTTCGTCGCGGAACCTGCTGATGATCAGCAGTGTGTAGTCGATGGACAGCGCAAGCCCCATCGCGACGCTCAGGTTCAGCGCGAAAATCGACACGTCGGTGAACAACGTGATGAGGCGCAGCACCGCCATCGAACCCAGAATCGCGAAGCCGCCGACGGCCAACGGCAAAGCGGAGACCATCAGACCGCCGAACACCCAGACCAGCACCAGGAAGCTCAGCGGGATCGCGATGGACTCCATCATCAGCAGGTCTTTTTCGCTCTGCCCGTTGATCTGGACGTAGGTCATCGCCTCGCCGCCGGCGCGGACGGTAACGCCGTCGCGGTCATGGATAAGCCGGTCGGTCAGCTCCTTGGCATGCTTCTGCGCCCCGCTCTCGCCGCCGGTGATACCCGCGACGATCAAACCGGTCTTGCCGTCCTTACTGATCAGCGCGGGGGCAGCAGGAGCGGGTGCGGTCCAGGCCGAGGTCACCTCCGCCACATACGGCGAGGCCTGCAGTTGCGAGGCGATGTCCGTGCCGACCGACCGGGCAGCGGTGCCCTGCGCGCCGCCCTCGGACGTGACGGAGATCAACAGCTCCATGTCGCCCTGGCCGAACTTGTCAACCAGCAGCTTTGTCGCCTGCGACGACTCCGAGGTGGGGTCCTGGAAGCCGCCTGCAGACAAGTGCTTGGCGACGGGGATTCCGAAGACGCCGCAGGCCACCATGACGAGCAACGCAATCGCGACGATTCGCCGTGGCGCAGCAATGGCCAACAGCGCGACTCGTTGCAGCATGTCGCGTCCCTTCCGGTCGCGTATGAGCTATCAGCGATAACTTATCAACGATAAGTTCAATCGGTCAACGCGTCTCTACCTACGGTAGATACGGCGCGGAAGGCGTAGTGGGTTCAGTTGCCCGCGTCGCCGAGCGATGAGTTGTGCTCCCAGTGCCGGTCTACTAGTGCATGACCGAACTCCCACAGCATTCACACAGCCGAATAGGCTTCCGATCATGATCACCACCGAAGCGACGACTAAGACCAACACGTCCTCGTTGACCGACATCGGACTATTGATCCTGCGTATCGGCGTCGGCGCCGCCATGATTCAGGCCGGCCTGATCAAAGCCTTCGACTTCAACACGACGTCCGGCTTCATGGAGACCGGTGGCTGGCGGCTACCGAAATTCGCCGCTTTCATGGTCACGGCCGCGGAAACCCTCGGCGGAATCGGGCTGGTTTTGGGCGTGCTGACGCCCTTGGCGGCGTGTGCGGTGATCGCCGCGATGATCGACGCGTGGGCGGTCAACGTCTCGGCGGCCGCATTCTGGTCCGAGCCGTTCAACGTGCCGTTCCTGGTCGCCATCGGGGCGACCGCGCTGCTGTTCACCGGCGCCGGCGCCTACTCGGCCGACGCCAAGGTCTTCGGCCGGGTCGGATGGTCTTCCCGGATCGCGGTTGGACTGCTGGTCGTGGCAGTCGTCGCCGCCGTCCTGACCTGGGTTTTGCTGAACGGGACCAACCCGATCCACTTCACCGCCCCGCCAGCGATGCCTACCGGCTAAACATGGCTGTCCACCACGTGGTTACCTTCGGCACGGTGAAATCGGCGATGCGCACCCATAC
>NZ_DASSCY010000335.1:0-8209 GCF_035697385.1 Mycobacterium sp.
GAATGATCAGCCAGAAGACGCGATCGGATTGACTCAGGCGTGGTGTGACGATCGCGATCAGAATGAAGCTCGGCACCACCAGCAGCAGGTCGACGATCCACATCAGGGCGCGGTCGCGCCCACCTCCGAAAAATCCGGCGATCGAACCGACGGTCGCGGCGATGATCGAGGAGATGAACGCCACGCAGACGCCGATCAGCATGGACTTCTGCATGCCGCGCAGGATCTGGGCCAGCAGGTCCTGGCCGAGCGCGTTGGTGCCGAACCAATGGTCGGTGGTCGGCGGCTGTTGCAGCGCGTAGTAGTCGAGGTCGGTGTAGGAGTACGGCAGCAGCGGCGGCAACGCGTAGCAGCCGATGAACAGCAGGACGATCAGCGCCAGTGACACCACCGCGGATTTGTTGCGCAGGAACCGGCGCGTCACCAGGGTGCGTCGCGACGCGAACCCTGCGACGTCGACGCCGGCCTTGGCGGACGTCGCCGTGTCGGTGGTCACGGGTTCGCTCATGTGACGCGCACTCTCGGATCCAGTGCCGCATAGATGACATCGGACAGCAGACCCGCGAGGAGGATCGTCGCGCCGGAGAACACGGTGACGGCGGCGATGATGTTGGTGTCCTGGGTCGAGATGCCCTGCACCACCCACTCGCCCATGCCGTGCCAACCGAAGATCTTCTCGGTGAACACCGCACCGGTCACTAGCCCGCTGACACCGTAGGCGAAGAGCGTGGCCATCGGAATCAGGGCCGTGCGCAGGCCGTGTTTGAACAGCGCCTGCCGTCGGGTCAAACCCTTGGCGCGGGCGGTGCGAATGAAGTCCTGGCCAAGCACGTCGAGCATCGCGTTGCGTTGATAGCGGCTGAAGCCGGCGATCGCGGTGAGCGCGAGCGTTAAGGTCGGAAGCACCAAATGCTGCAGCCGGTCGACGAATTGGTTCCACACTCCGCCGACAGCGTCCGGTGATGTTTCCCCGGTGTACTCGAAGAGCTGGACACCGAATATCGAATTAACCCGCAGCGCACCAAGAATCAGCAGGTTCGCGATGACGAACGTCGGTGTGCTCAACGCCAGCAGCGACAGCACCGTGATGACGCGGTCGGAGAGCCGGTACTGCCTGATCGCGCCCCAGGCGCCGACGACGACGCCGATGACGGTGCCCAGCACCGAACCGAGAACCAGGAGCCGCAGGCTCACCCCGACGCGGCGCCATAGCTCCTCGGACACCGGTTGGCCGGTGACCGTGGTGCCGAAGTCACCGCGCACTGCGCCGGATGCCCAATGCGCGTACCGGATCGGAATCGGCTTGTCGAGGTCGAGCTCGGCGGCCTTGGCGTCGATCGACGCCTGGGGCGGCCGCGGGTTGCGTTGCAGCAGGCTGTCGAGCGGTTTGAACGTCAGCGAGGTCAGCGAGAACGTCAGGAACGACGCCAGCGCCAGCAGCACGAGGTAATTGAGCAGCCGGCGCGCCAGGAAGCGCGTCATGCGGTTAGTCCCACCCACGGCTGCATGGGCACAGGTTATGAGATGGGTGCTTCCGCGGCCGGTTGTTGCAGCTCGGGCGCGCCTAGTGAATTCGCACCGGCGCTTAAGGCTGCTTTCAGATTCGGCGCGTTCAGTGGAGTTCACCTGCACTTTCACCGGTTGCCGCGCTGATGGGGCGAACGGCTAACGACCAGAATTGGAGTGATCACAGGTGTCACGCGACATGAATGAGAAGAACCGCAAAAACGTCAAGATGCTGTCGGCAGTCATCGGCGGCAGTGCCCTGGTCGCGATGGGTGCGCTCAGCGTGGCGATCGGCCAAGAACAGACCGGAGCCGACACGATCGCCAAATCGACCATGCAGGTCGGTGCGACAAGTACCCAGACCACCCCGCCTACGGTCGAGGCCACTTCCATGGCCGTGCCGGCGATGAAGGGTCCGGCCCCATTGCCGTCCGAGCAGAAGGCCGCCGAATAGACCTAACAGCTGCCGTGCAGGCAATTCGCACCGGCAGTCCAGGGTGTTCACAGCTTCGCTGTCTTCACTAACTCCCAACCTGCACATCCCCAAGGAACGGAGTTACGAGATGAATGCGAACAAGACGACCAACGTGAAGCTGCTCGCGGCCGTAATCGGTGGCAGCGCCGTACTGGCCATGGGCGCTGTGACCATGGCGATCACCCAGGAGGAGGCCACGCCGGCCCAGGTGACGAGTTCCGGCATGACCGTCGGCGCCACCACCAAGCAGGAGACGCCGCCGCCTGCACCGGCAACCTCCATGGCCGTGCCAACGGTCAAGGCACTGCCCTTCGGCGGATCCGGCTCCTAGGGCCTGGTTTTACCTCCGACCGCTCCGGCGAAGCTTCATGTTGCCGAGGGTGCCTGCACCGTTTTGACTGGGCGTTCACTGCGTCGAGTGTGTGCCCACCGCGCATACCATCGACAAATCCTGCAGCCCAGGCACACTCGATGCAGTCATCGCACACTCAACGCGAAGTTTGGCCGTGCCGACGGTCAAGGCACTGCCCTTCGGCGGATCGGGCTCCTAGGCCTGGTTTTACCTCCGACCGCTCCGGTTACCCGACTGGTTGAGGAGTCAAAGACCTCCTCGCCTGTTCGACGGGCCGCCCCGCTGGCTGGGGTGGCTCATCATCGACCGAATTGGAGTGGTCAGAGGTGACATCGAATCAGATCAAATTCGTCTCGGCGACGATTGGTGCCAGCGCCGTGATCGCCATGGGCGCCTTCGCCGTAGGTGCGAGCGACACGAGCGTTGCCGAACCGCCCATACCTGGGCCTGTGACGACATCAGAAGTAACGACCGGCGAGACCATCACCGAAACTGTGCTGCCTGAGGCGCCCGAAACGTCGGTCGTCGTCCCGCCGATCACCACGACACCGTCGGCCATCCCCCCGACGGCGGAGACTCACTGACCCGGCGTTATATCCGTTGGCGTTTCACATTCATCGGCATCGGTTACCCGAATGGCCGAGAGGTCATGGCTGACTTCTCGCGCACTGTTCGAAGGGCCGCTCGCTGGCGTGGGGCGGGCCACCAGAGACCGAAATGGAGTGGTCAGAGGTGTCATCGAAGCAGTTCAAATTAGTGTCGGCGGGTATCGGAGCCAGCGCCCTTGTCGCCATGGGTGTTGTGGGTTTTGCCGTCAGTGAAGCACCGAGTGGGACGGGTACGTTGATGTCGGTCTCGGAAATTACGCTCGGCGAAACCACCACAGAGACGAATGCGCCGCTGGAGCTGGAAACGTCGATTGCAAGCCCGACGGTCACAGCCGAGCCGCCTGAGGGCTTCGGGTTCGGCTGACCCCGACGCTGGATTAATTCTCGGCGTTCGACAGCGTTAGACCTCCTAGCCGCTCCGGGTGATCCGTTTCGGATCACCCGGACGGCCGAGGGTTGACTCCTCGCGTCCGGCGGGAAGCCGCACCGCATTAATTCTGGGGTGGCCCGCCGACTGGCGGGTTGCTGATGTTGGTCACCGTCGCGGTGTCGCCTGTGCGTGTCGCGCGGATCGACACTGGGTCGTCCACGGCGAAGGGCGGATTAGCGCCGGACGCCGGGATCGCATAGGCCTGCGTATAACCGTCGGCGCTGCGCACGGTGATCGATGTCGGTGAGACCGCCGTCACGGTTCCGGTCTGATTGAGCATCGTCGTGTAGCCGCCCGCGCCGTCGGGCACCACGAATTCACCATGAACGGCCGTTGCGCCAACGGTGCCGGGACCACCCGAGCCGTGCATGCCGATGCCCGCTGCCGGGGGTGGTCCGCCAGCCATCCCGCCGGGACCCTGATGAGGTCCGGCAAGGCGTGAGCCAGTGTCGGTCGCGGCATAGATGGCGGCCCCGCCAAGTGCGGCGATGACCGCTGCCACGCCGACGGACGCGGCCGTTTCCCGCAGGCCCCAACGCCGCGGCGTCGGCTCGGGTGTACCCCAGGCCGGGTTGTCGCGTGTCGTCTGGTCAGTAGTCATGCCACCACAGTGCTGTCGGCGCCTGTGGTTGCGCTGTGCGCCGATTCAGGGCCGGTTATGTATGCGAATCTTCACAGGAGGCGCATAGGAAAGGCACAGCATCCGCCAATGGCCAGCACAAATAATGTAGCCGTGGTCAGTCCCAACGGTTCCGCCGTCAACGAGAACGAAACCGGGCGCGTCGTCATGCGCCGGGCCGACGGCAAGCCGATCCACGTGCTGGTCGTCGACGACGAGCCAGTCCTTGCCGAGTTGGTTTCGATGGCGCTGCGCTACGAGGGCTGGGAGATCGCGACAGCCGGAGACGGTGCCACCGCGATCGCTGCCGCCAGGTCGACGCCGCCCGACGTGGTCGTGCTCGACGTGATGCTGCCCGACATGAGCGGGCTGGACGTCCTGCAGAAACTACGCGAACAGATACCGGGCCTGCCGCTACTGCTGCTGACCGCGAAGGATTCAGTCGAGGACCGCATCGCGGGCTTGACCGCCGGCGGCGACGACTACGTCACCAAACCGTTCAGCCTCGAAGAGGTGGTGCTGCGTCTGCGGGCTCTTTTGCGGCGCACGGGGGTGACGAGCGAGACCGGCGGCGGCGCCAAGATCGTCGTCGGTGATCTGGTGCTCGACGAAGACAGCCATGAAGTCACCCGAGGCGGCGACGTGATCACGTTGACGGCAACGGAGTTCGAGCTGTTGCGGTTCATGATGCGCAATTCCAAACGCGTGCTGAGCAAGGCGCAGATCCTCGATCGGGTGTGGAGCTATGACTTCGGCGGACGGTCCAACATCGTCGAGCTGTACGTCTCCTATCTGCGTAAGAAGATCGACAGCGGCCGCGACCCGATGATCCACACCCTGCGGGGTGCCGGGTATGTCCTCAAGCCCGCGCGCTGATCGCCCCCCGGTGGGCGGGAGCGCTGGGGGTACCACCCACCCGAAGGGTAGGGGGACGACCCGGGGGCAAAGCTTGACGCGCATCCGTTCGCCGCGGGCGTGGTCGCTGCGCACCCGTCTGCTCGTCACACAGGTGGCGTTGCTGGCCGTGGTGTGTGCTCTTATCGGTGTTGCGACAGAGTTTGCGCTGCAACGCTTTTTGACTCACCAGCTCGACCAGCAGGTCCTCGAAGCCGGTCGGCGCGCCGCGATCATTTTCGACTTGCCGCCCCTTCCGCCGCCGCCACCGCCTCGCGGATTCCCCCGCAATGAGCGGTTCGACCCGGAGGTGGGCCCTGGACCCGGATTCCTCGGCGCACCAGGGCAATCCACCCGCACCGTCGGAGCGGTCATCACTGAGGGAATTCCTGTAGACGCAGGCGTCATCACCGCCGACGGGACGCGAGCAGAGATCAGCGCCGCGGCCGCAGGACAACTTGCGCAGGTTCGGCCGAACCACAGAGTCTCCACCGTCGTCCTCGACGGGCTGGGCCGCTACCGGGTGGTCGCCATGCATTCGCGTGGCGGCAGCGGCGGCGAAACGATCGTGACCGGGCTGCCGCTTTCCGACGTCGACGAGACGCTGCTGTGGGTGCTGGTGATGTTCTGTGTTGTCGGTGCCGTCGCGCTGATCGCTGCGACGACCGTGGGAATGCTCATCATTCGACGCCAACTCGAGCCGCTGTCAAGGGTTTCCGCGGCCGCGAGGCAGGTGGCCGATCTCGAACTCGACCGCGGCGAGGTGCGGCTTCCCACGCCGATCGTCAAGGTGGATCCGGCCGGCGCGCACACGGAAGTCGGGCAGCTCGCGTCCGCGCTGAACCGGATGCTGGACCGCATCGCAGGCGCATTGTCTGCGCGGCATGCCAGCGAGACCCGAGTCCGGCAGTTCGTCGCGGACGCCAGCCACGAACTACGAACGCCGCTCGCCGCGATCCGGGGGTATGCCGAACTGGCACAACGGAAACGCGACGACGTGCCCGACGACGTCGCGCATGCGATGGGCCGCGTCGAATCCGAGACCGAGCGGATGACCCACCTGGTCGAAGACATGCTGCTACTGGCTCGGCTCGACACAGGGCGGCCGCTTGAACGCCAGCCAGTCGACCTGTCCCGACTGGTGGTCGACACCGTCAGTGATGCGCACATCGCCGGCCCGGACCATCAGTGGTCGTTGGATCTGCCCGATGAGCCTGTCGTGGTGAGCGGGGACGAAGCCCGCCTGCATCAGGTGCTGGCGAATCTGCTCGCCAACGCAAGGACGCACACTCCCGCCGGCACATCGGTCACCACATCGTTGTCTGTCGACGACGACGGTGGTGCGGTGCTCACCGTCGCCGATGACGGGCCGGGAATCCCGCCGTGGCTGCAGCCGGAGGTCTTCGAGCGGTTCGCGCGTGGTGATACGTCGCGCTCGCGGCGCGGGGGCAGCACCGGGCTGGGGCTCGCCATCGTCGCGGCCGTGGTCAAGGCGCACAACGGCACCATCGACGTGAGCAGCGCGCCGGGCAAGACGAATTTTGTCGTGAGGCTTCCTGCGGACTCACAGCCAAGGCACAGCGGCACCAAATCCGACGCCTAGCTCTGCCGTCCAGTATCGACGGGGTGCTTCTTGAGTCCGAGCTGGGTCCCCGCGCGAGCTGGGGAACAGAGAATCGCACAGAACCCGCGTCGGTAATGCGATTCTCTGTCTGCTCGCGAGTGCAACTGGGCGCGCTGCTCATCGGTACCGCGGTGCTGTACCTGTGGAACCTGTCGGCGAGCGGATGGGCGAACGCCTTCTATTCCGCCGCGGCACAGGCCGGCGCCAGCGACTGGACGGCGATGTTGTTCGGCTCCAGCGACGCCGCCAACGCCATCACCGTCGACAAAACACCCGCGGCGCTGTGGGTCATCGACGTCTCCGTCCGGTTGTTCGGCCTGAACCCGTGGAGCGTTCTGGTGCCACAGGCATTGGAGGGTGTGGCCGCGGTGTGGCTGTTGTACGCCGCGGTCCGCCGGGTGAGCGGACCCGGTGCGGCCCTGCTGGCCGGCGCGGTGTTGGCGTTGACGCCAGTGGCCGCGCTGATATTCCGGTTCAACAATCCCGACGCGCTGCTGGTGCTGCTGCTCGTCGCGGCCGCGTACTGCGTGCAGCGGGCATGCGAAAAAGACAGCGGCCGTTGGTGGTTGATCGCCGCGGGTGTCGCGGTCGGGTTCGGTTTCCTGGCCAAGATGCTGCAGGCCTTCCTCGTGCTGCCCGGGTTCGCCGCCGCCTACCTGATCGCGGCGCATCGACCGGTTCGCCGCAGAGTGATCGACCTGCTCGCAGCCTTTGCGGCGGTCGTCATGTCCGGCGGCTGGTATCTGCTGCTCGTCGAGCTGTGGCCGGCGTCGTCGCGGCCCTACATCGGCGGCTCGCAGCACGACAGCATCGTCGAATTAGCCTTGGGCTACAACGGATTCGGCCGACTCACCGGTGACGAACCAGGTGGCCTCGGCAACCTCAACCATGACGTCGGCTGGGGCCGGTTGTTCGGCGCCGTAATGGGCCTGGACATTGCGTGGTTGCTGCCCGCAGCCGTGATCTGTGTGACGGCGGGACTGACCCTCACCCGACATACGGCGCGGACCGACCCGCGACGCGCAGCATTGGTGATGTGGGGTAGCTGGCTGGCGGTCACCGCCGTGGTGTTCAGCTTCATGAACGGCATCGTGCACCCGTACTACACCGTGGCGCTCGCGCCGGCGATCGCCGCATGCATCGGGATCGGCGCAACATTGTTGTGGGACATCCGCACCGACATCCGCGCCGCCACGGCGTTGTCGGCGACCGTGCTCGTCACCAGTGTTCTCGCGGCGGTTCTGCTGTCCCGGCACGGCGAGTGGTTGCCGTGGCTGAGGGCAACCGTCGCCGTTGGGGGAGTGGGCGCTGCGGTGCTGCTGCTGGCCGTCGGCCGGTTGACGCGACAGGCCGCAGGCGTGGTGGCCGTCGTCGCCATCGCCTCGTGTCTGCTCGCACCGGGCGCGTACTCCATCGCGACAGCGACGACACCGCACAGCGGCGCGATCCCGTCGGTCGGCCCGGCCCGGCAATCGATGGGTGGAGGCTTCGCCGGCCCTGGCGGGTTGCTGGATTCGCCGAGCCCGGGTCCAGCGCTGGCTGCCATGCTGTCGGCCGACGCGGACGACTACACCTGGGCCGCGGCGGCCGTCGGCTCGAACAACGCTGCCGGATACCAATTGGCCAGTGGTGCACCAGTTATGGCGATCGGTGGATTCAACGGCACGGATCCCTCACCGACGCTCGAGGACTTCAAGCAGT
>NZ_DASSCY010000336.1:0-12692 GCF_035697385.1 Mycobacterium sp.
GCGCTGGGGTGGCCGACGGCCTCGATCACCACCGCGGCCTTCAGGTTGAGATCGCGCGCTTGCTCCGGCGTGAACGCGTCATGCGCACCGATGGCCGTTGCGCGGTCCAGTTTGTCGGGCAGCTGGTCGACGCCGACGACACGGACGTCGTCGTGCGCGAGTGCGGTGATAACGGCGGCCATGCCGACGCCGCCGAGGCCGACGACGATGACGGTCTGGCCGGGCTGCGGCTGCCCTGCGTTGATGACGGCGCCGCCCCCGGTGAGCACGGCGCAGCCGAGTAGGGATGCGACGACGGGTGGGACGTCGGGGGGTACCGGCACGACGGAGCGACGGTCGACGACGGCGTGGGTGGCGAATCCGGATACGCCGAGGTGGTGGTGGACGGGCTGGCCGTCGCGGGTCAGCCGCCGCTCGCCGGACATCAGGGTGCCTGCGGCGTTGGCGGCGCTGCCCGGTTCGCAGGGAGTGAGCCCGTTGGTGGCGCAGGCGGTGCACCGGCCGCAGCGGGGCAGGAACGTCATCACCAGGCGCTGACCGACGGTCACATCGGTCACGCCGGCTCCCACTTCTTCGATGACGCCGGCTGCTTCGTGGCCGAGCAGCATCGGGACGGGCCGCACGCGATTGCCGTCGACAACAGAGAGGTCGGAGTGGCAGAGGCCGGCGGCTTCGATGCGCACGAGGAGTTCGCCGTCGCCGGGCGGCGCAAGGTCGAGTTCGCCGACCGAGATCGGTCGCGATTCGGCGAACGGGCGGGGGAGACCGATCTGCTCGAGCACGGCGCCGCGGATCCTCATGCCTAACAGCCTGCCGTCACTGGGAGACTGCTGCCATGACCTCCGGCGAGCAATCGGTCACGAGCCGCGATTTTCCGGTGCACTGGCCGGTGCTGACCCGGTGGACCGACAACGACATGTTCGGCCACCTCAACAATGCGGTGTACTACGAGCTGTTCGACACCGCGATCAACGCGTGGATCGACACCAACTGCGGGGTCGATCCTCTGGCCGTGCCGTGGCTGGGCGTGGTCGCCGAGTCGGGGTGCAAGTACTTCGCCGAACTGAAGTTCCCCGACCCGCTGGTCGTCGGTCTGTCCGTGACGCGATTGGGCAACAGCAGCGTCACCTACCGGCTGGGGATCTTCCAGGAGGGCGAAGCCGTTGCCGCGCTTGGCCACTGGGTGCATGTATATGTCGGCCGGTCCAGCCGCCGGCCGGTGCCCATTCCCGACGGCATCCGCGCACTGCTCGAGACGGCGCGCGTCGACTAGTCGATATGCTCGGTCAATGCCGCTCGTGAGTAAGACCGTCGATGTCACCGCCACCGCCGAATCGATCATGGCGATCGTCGCCGACTTTGAGTCGTATCCGCTATGGAACGAGGAGATCAAGGGCTGCTGGGTGCTGGCCCGGTACGACGACGGAAGGCCCAGCCAGCTGCGCCTCGACGTCGTGGTCCAGGGCCAGGCGGGGACGTTCATCACCGCGGTCTACTACCCCAGCGAGAACCAGATCTACACGGTGCTGCAGCAGGGCGATCACTTCGACAAGCAGGAGCAGAAGTTCTCGGTGGTGCCCACCGGGGAGACGTCGCTGCTGACCGTTGATCTGGAGGTGGAGACCAAGCTGCCGTTCCCGAAGCCGATGGTGAAGAAGGCGATCAGCGACACGCTGGATTACCTGGCTGACAACCTGAAGGCGCGCGCCGAGCAGCTGGCGGCGAAGTAGCTTCAGGCGCCCAGCGCGTCCCAGAACGCGTCGTCGTCGCGCCCGGATCGCTCCGCGGCTTCTTCACGCAGCGCCAATACCCGCCGGTGAATCCGATACTCCGTGGCACGCGGCATCGACCCCGGCCCGTACCTGCCCCGTCGGAGCCGGCGAACCCTGCCGTTCACGATCTCCCGGCGCAACGCGTCGGACACGGTCTTCGACGCCCGGCCCGGGATATCGAAGCCCTGGTAGTTCATCGCGTCGATCAGGTCGGCGACGGTCGTGGGCCCGTGCTGGGCCAGATAGAGAGTGAGTGCATAGCGGAGTTCGATGCCCCGCAGCAGCAGGCGGTTGTACATGGTGCGACCTTGCCACTCCGCGGGGACAGCGCTTGGTTCGTTGCGCGTTGTCCGCCGCGCTGTTGGGGATAACTGGTTTGTTGCCCGCCTCATGGCGACAAAGTCGGTACGCGCCGACAGAGTCGGTATGAGGTGGGCACGCAAACAGTGGTCGGGCGGGGCCTGGTGGTCAGGGCGCGTACCCCCAGCCGACGCAGTCACCAGGCGACGCAGTCACCAGGCGCGGTCGGCTCCACAGCCTGACATCTCGTTGCGCGCGGTATCCGCGCTCTTGGGGGTGACTGGTCTGTTGTCCGCCTCATGGCGACAAAGTCGGTACGCGCCGACAGAGTCGGTGTGAGGTGGGCACGCAAACAGTGGTCGGGCGGGGCCTGGTGGTCAGGGCGCGCAGCCGCCAGGCGACGCGCAGCCGCTAGGCAGCCTCAGCTCCACAGCCCGATCTCTTCGAGGCGCGCGATCAGCCGCGCCGCGGCATCGGTGAACTCACCGCTGGTGAGCCGCACCGCCGCATCGACGTCATGTTCGCGCAACGCGGCGATCAGCTCTCGATGGCTGGCCACCGCCCCCTCACCCCACTGCGCGTCGGACGCATAGATCTCGCCCGGCAGGTAGCGCGCGACGTGAAGCAGGAACCACGCCAGCTTGATCCGCCCTGCCACCCGGTTGAACGCTCGGTGGAACGCGAACTCAGCGTCAACGACCTCCTCGGGTGCGCCGTGCCCGACGGCTGTGGCGAGTGCGTCGTTCAGGCTTTCCAGTTCGTCGATCTCCGCCGCGGTGATCCGCGAGCCGGCCGTCGCTGCGAGCTCCTTGGCGATAGTGGCCTGTAGCCAGAAGATGTCCTCGATGTCGCCGCGAGTCAACGGCACCACCACGTGCCCTCGATGCGGCTCGAGCTGAACCATGCCCTCCCCGCGCAGCGTGCGCAGCGCCTCGCGCACCGGGGTGATGCTGACGCCGAGTTGCGCGGCCGTCTCGTCGAGCCGGATGAACGTGCCGGGCCGCAGCCTGCCGGTCATGATGTCGGTCCGCAGACGGGTGGCCACCTCGTCGGATAGCTGCTCACGACGCACCGCCCGCCGCGGCTTCGGCCGGGGCCTGACGGGTGCGTTCACTGTGCTTCTCCGGTTCTCCGGCCGCTTCTGGCGTGGGGTTGTACCCGAGCCGCCGAGGCCATAGTGTGACCGGGGCAACACCATGTTTGATCAAATATCAACGACGCGCAACCCACCGCAGAGGGAGCCCTAGCCGTTGACCGTGCCGACCCCGATGCCGTCCCTGACCGAGCAGCCCTATCTGGCGCGCCGGCAGAACTGGACCAACCAGCTCGCCCGGCACGCGTTGATGCAGCCCGACGCCACGGCGTTGCGCTTTCTCGGCCGGACGACCACCTGGGGCGAGCTCGACCGACGGGTGACGGCGCTGGCCGGTGCGCTGAGCAGGCGCGGCGTCGAGTTCGGCGACCGGGTGTTGATCCTGATGCTCAATCGCACGGAGTTCATCGAATCGTTCCTGGCGATCAACAAGCTCGGCGCCATCGCCGTGCCGGTCAACTTCCGGATGACCCCGGCCGAGGTCTCCTTCCTGGTGAGCGACTGCCAGGCCGAGGTCGTCATCACCGAGTCCGTGCTGGCAGGCGTCGCCACCGCGGTCCGTGACCTCGATGCGACGCTGAAGACGGTCATCGTCGCAGGTGCGGGCACCGACGACGCAGTGATCGGCTACGACGATGCGCTCGCCGAGCCCGGACCCCAGCCCGCGCCGGTCGATATCCCCAACGACAGCCCGGCGTTGATCATGTACACCTCCGGGACCACCGGCCGGCCCAAGGGCGCGGTGCTGACCCACAACAACATCGCCGGGCAGGCGATGGCCAACCTGTTCACCATCAGCCCCGACATCAACCACGATGTGGGCTTCGTCGGGGTCCCGCTGTTCCACATCGCCGGCATCGGCAACATGATCAGCGGCCTGCTGCTCGGCCTTCCGAACGTGCTCTATCCGCTCGGCGCATTCGACCCTGGCGCGCTGCTCGACGTGCTCGCCGCAGAGCACGTGACGTCCATGTTCCTGGTCCCCGCGCAATGGCAGGCGGTCTGCGCCGAACAACGGGCCAACCCCAGGCAGTTGCAGTTGCGGGTGCTGTCCTGGGGTGCGGCTCCCGCGTCGGACAGCTTGCTGCGCGATATGTCCGAGTTGTTCCCCGGCACCCAGATCTACGCCGCGTTCGGCCAGACCGAGATGTCGCCGGTGACGTGTATGTTGTTGGCGCAGGACGCAATTCGCAAACTCGGCTCCGTCGGCAAGGTGATCCCCACGGTGTCCGCGCGGGTCGTCGACGAAAACATGAACGACGTCCCCGTCGGTCAGGTCGGCGAGATCGTCTATCGCGCACCGACGCTCATGGCCGGGTACTGGAACAACCCGAAGGCCACCGCCGAGGCCTTCGCCGGTGGCTGGTTCCACTCCGGCGACCTCGTCCGGCAGGACGAGGAGGGCTACGTCTGGGTCGTCGACCGCAAGAAGGACATGATCATCTCCGGCGGAGAGAACATCTACTGCGCCGAGGTCGAAAACGTCCTCGCTGGCCATCCCGCGATCGCCGAGGTGGCGGTAATCGGGCGAGCGGACGAGAAGTGGGGCGAAGTTCCGCTCGCCATTGCGGCCCTTGCGGCGTTGTCCGACAGCACTCTCGACCTCGCCGATCTTGACGAATTCCTGACCGACAAGCTCGCGCGGTACAAGCATCCGAAGGCGCTCGAGGTCGTCGACGCGCTGCCGCGCAACCCGGCTGGCAAAGTACTCAAGACGGAACTGCGTGCACGATTTGGTGCAGCGAAATCGATTGACGCTGGCGAAAGTTCCACTCCGCCAACGGTTTCTACTGGGGCACAAGACAATTAGCGGCTGGGGGTGTGTTTGCTAACGGTTACGGGCACAATCCTGCAGATGCGGTACACGGCAGCTACAGCATCGGGTACAGTCCTGTGGTCCGTCTTACTACCCGCGAGTAGGGAGACGGTTGTCACACACACCGGGTTGGGGCAAGGAGGGGGCGTGCGACAGGTGCTGCCGCTGCGCCACGACAGTCGCGGTTTCGCCGTGGGAGTGCACCGGTGACGGCATCGACCGGCGTGACCGGCTATGTGCGCGAACAGGTCAGGCCGGGCCTCGAAGCCGTCGGCGGCTTCGTGCGCATGTGCGTGCTCACCGGTAAGGCGCTCTTCCATCCGCCGTTCCAATGGCGGGAATTCATACTTCAGAGCTGGTTCTTGATGCGGGTGGCGTTCCTGCCAACGCTGGCGGTGTCGATCCCGCTGACCGTGCTCCTCATCTTCACGCTCAACATCCTGCTCACGCAGTTCGGCGCAGCCGATATCTCCGGGGCCGGCGCGGCGCTGGCCGCCGTCACCCAGCTGGGGCCACTGGTGACGGTGCTCGTGGTCGCCGGGGCCGGGTCGACGGCGATCTGTGCCGACCTCGGCGCCCGCACCATCCGCGAGGAGATCGACGCGCTGGAGGTGCTCGGCATCGATCCGATCCACCGACTGGTGGTGCCCCGCGTCGTCGCCTCGACGTTCGTCGCGCTCCTCCTGAACGGCGCGGTGATCACCATCGGTCTGGTCGGCGGTTTCATCTTCGGCGTGTACCTACAGAACGTCTCCGCAGGCGCATACGTCTCCACGCTCACGCTCGTCACCGGGCTGCCCGAGGTGTTGATCTCGGTGGTCAAGGCCATGACCTTCGGGCTGATCGCCGGCCTGGTCGGTTGCTATCGCGGCCTGACCGTCGCCGGCGGCGCGAAAGGTGTTGGCACCGCCGTCAACGAGACGCTGGTGCTCTGCGTTATCGCCCTGTTCGCCGTGAACGTGGTGCTCACCACGATCGGTGTCCGATTCGGAACGGGGAACTGACGTGTCGACGACTCAGGTCCTGCGCTCCCGGTTCCCCCGGGCGTTCTCCCGCGGGCAGGGTCTGGTCAGTGCCCCCGCCCGTGGTCTGGACAGCATCGGCCACGTCGCCTGGTTCGTCGTCACGGCCGTCGGCCAGATCGGCCACGCGCTGCGCTACTACCGCAAGGAAACGCTGCGGCTGATCGCCGAGATCGGCATGGGCACCGGCGCGATGGCGGTGATCGGCGGCACCGTCGCGATCGTCGGGTTCGTGACGCTTTCCGGGTCGTCGCTGGTCGCCATTCAGGGCTTCGCATCGCTGGGCAACATCGGTGTCGAGGCGTTCACCGGCTTCTTCGCCGCGCTGATCAACGTGCGCATCGCCGCCCCGGTGGTGGCGGGCCAAGCCTTGGCGGCCACGGTCGGCGCCGGCGCCACCGCCGAATTGGGCGCCATGCGCATCAGCGAGGAGATCGACGCGCTCGAGGTGATGGGCATCAAGTCGGTCTCGTACCTGGTGTCCACGCGGATCATGGCCGGCTTCGTGGTGATCATCCCGCTCTATGCGATGGCGATCATCATGTCGTTCCTGTCCGCACAGGTGACGACGACGTTGTTCTACGGCCAGTCGATCGGCACCTACGAGCACTACTTCCGCACGTTCCTGCGACCCGATGACGTGTTCTGGTCGTTCGTGCAGGCGATCATCATCTCGGTCATCGTGATGCTCAACCACTGTTACTACGGCTACTTCGCCAGTGGTGGACCAGTGGGCGTCGGCGAGGCCGTCGGCCGGTCGATGCGCGCATCGCTGGTTGCGATCGTCTGTGTGGTCCTGTTCGCATCGTTGGCGCTCTACGGCGTCGACCCGAACTTCAACCTGACGGTGTAGCGCATGACCGCGCCGCTGAACGCCCCGAGGACCCCGCCGTACAAGTTGGCGGGCCTGGTGCTGACGCTGATCACGATCGCCGCGATTGTGCTGGTGTACTTCCAGTTCCGCGGCGACTTCCTTGGCCGCGAGCAGTTGACGATGATGTCTGCGCGCGCGGGTTTGTCGATGGAGACCGGCGCGAAGGTGACCTACAACGGAGTCGAGATCGGCCAGGTGACCAAGGTCGACGAGATCGACGTCGGTGGCGAGCCCAGGGCCAAGCTCACGCTGGACGTCGATCCCAAGTACTTCAAGTACATCCCGCAGAATGTCGACGCCGACATCAGCGCCACCACGGTGTTCGGAAACAAGTACATCTCCTTCTCCTCGCCGGAAAACCCGTCACCCCAACGCATTACGTCTTCAGACGTGATTGATGCCACCTCGGTGACCACCGAGTTCAACACGCTGTTCGAGACGGTCGTGTCGGTGTCGGAGAAGGTTGACCCGATCAAGCTGAACCAGACACTGGCCGCCACCGCCGAAGCCCTTGACGGGCTTGGTGATCGGTTCGGGCAGTCGATCATCCAGGGCAACGAGATCCTTGACGAGATCAACCCGCAGATGCCGCAGATTCGCCGCGACAACCAGCTGCTCGCAGACCTCGGTGAGGTATACGCCAACGCGGCGCCCGATCTGTTCGACGGCCTCGAGAATGCGGTGACGACCGCCCGCACCCTCAACGAGCAGCAGGCCAACATCGATCAGGCGTTGATGGCTTCGATCGGATTCGGCAACACCGGCGGCGACGTCTTCGAGCGCGGCGGCCCCTACCTCGTCCGCGGCGCAGAAGACCTGATCCCCACCTCTGAAACGCTCGACGAGTACAGCCCGGCGCTGTTCTGCACGATCCGCAACTTCCACGACGTCGAGCCGAAAGTCGCAGCGTCGCTTGGCGGTAACGGATATTCGCTGCAGACCCTGTCGGAGCTCATGGGTGCCGGCAACCCCTACGTCTATCCCGACAACCTTCCACGAGTGAACGCCAGGGGCGGTCCCGAGGGCAGGCCGGGCTGCTGGCAGCCGATCACTCGTGACCTGTGGCCCGCGCCGTATCTGGTGATGGACACCGGCGCCTCCATCGCGCCCTACAACCACTTCGAACTCGGGCAACCGATCCTGATCGAGTACGTGTGGGGACGCCAGATCGGGGAGAACACGATCAACCCATGAAAATCACCGGTACAGCAGTCAAACTCGGCATCTTCTCACTGGTGCTATTGCTGTTCACCGCGATCATCATCGTGGTGTTCGGTCAGATGCGGTTCGACCGCACCACCGGCTATACGGCGATCTTCTCCAACGCCAGTGGCCTGCGCGCCGGCCAGTTCGTCCGCGCATCCGGCGTCGAGGTCGGCAAGGTCTCCAAAGTCGAGCTGATCAATGGCGGATCACAGGTGAAGGTCGACTTCAGCGTGGACCGCTCCTTGCAGCTGTTCGAGGAAACGACGGCGTCCGTCCGGTACCTGAACCTGATCGGCGACCGGTACATGGAGCTCAAGCGTGGCGCGAGCGACAAGCGACTGCCGGCAGGCGGCACCATTCCGATCGAACGCACCGAGCCCGCGCTCGACCTCGACGCGCTGATCGGTGGTTTCCGCCCGGTGTTCCGTGCGCTGGATCCGGACAAGGTCAACAACATTGCGCAGTCGATCATCACGATCTTCCAGGGCCAAGGCGGCACCATCAACGACATCCTCGACCAGACCGCATCGCTCACAACGGCGCTGGCCGACCGTGACCAGGCCATCGGCGAGGTGGTCCGCAACCTCAACACCGTGCTGGACACCACCGTCCGCCATCAGCAGCAGTTCGACGAGACCTTGCAGAACTTCGAGGTCTTGATCACCGGCCTGAAGAACCGCGAAGACCCGATTGCGGAATCGACCGCGAACATCAGCGACGCGGCGGGCACCATCGCCGACCTGCTGGCCGACAACCGGCCGCTGCTGCAAAGCACGATCAGTCAACTCGAGGTCATCCAGCAGCCGCTGGTCGACCAGAAGGACCAGCTCAACGACATCCTTGTCAGGCTGCCGACCGCGTTCAAGATCATCGGCCGTGCCGGTGGCATCTACGGCGACTTCTTCAACTTCTACGCCTGCGATATCTCGTTGAAGCTCAACGGGTTGCAGCCCGGTGGGCCGGTGCGCACCGTCAAGCTGTTCTCGCAGCCCTCGGGCAGGTGCACGCCGCAATGAGAACGCTTGAGGGGTCGAACAGGGTCCGAAACGGGTTGATGGGCATCATCATCCTGGTCATCGTCATCGGAGTGGGGCAGAGCTTCGCCAGCGTGCCGATGTTGTTCGCGACGCCCACCTACTACGCCCAGTTCTCCGACACCGGTGGGCTCAATCAGGGTGACAAGGTGCGCATCGCAGGGGTCGACATCGGCACGGTCCGCTCGATGTCGATCGACGGTGACAAGGTCGTCATCGGCTTCTCGCTCGCCGGTACGCAGATCGGCACGGACAGCCGGGCGGCCATCCGCACCGACACCATCCTGGGTCGTCGCAACATCGAGATCGAGCCGCGTGGTTCAGATCCGTTGCGCGCCGACGGAGTGCTTCCGCTCGGCCAGACCACCACGCCGTACCAGATTTACGACGCGTTCTTTGACGTGACGAAGGCCGCATCGGAGTGGGACACGCAGACGGTGAAGCGGTCGCTGAATGTGTTGTCGGAGACCATCGATCAGACGTATCCGCATCTGAGCGCTGCGCTCGACGGTGTTGCGCGGTTCTCCGACACCATCGGCAAGCGTGACGACGAGATCAAGCAGCTGCTCGCCAACGCCAACAAGATCGCCGGCATCCTCGGCAACCGCAGCGGGCAGATCAACCAGCTGCTCGTGAACGCGCAGAGCCTGCTCGCCGCGATCAACGAGCGCAACTATGCCGTCAGCATGCTGCTCGAACGGGTGGGGGAGTTCTCCGCACAGGTGGAAGGCTTCATCGACGACAACCCCAACCTCAACCACGTGCTGGAACAGCTGCGCACCGTCAGCGATGTGCTGAAGGAGCGCAGATTCGACCTGATGGACACGCTGTCCACGGTGTCCAGCTTCGTCGCCTCGCTGGGTGAAGCGGTTGCCTCAGGGCCGTACTTCAAGGTCATGTTGGTCAACCTGCTGCCCGGTCAGATTCTGCAGCCGTTCGTCGACGCCGCGTTCAAGAAGCGCGGCATCGATCCCGAGGAGTTCTGGCGCAACGCAGGCCTGCCCGCGTGGCGGTTCCCGGACCCGAACGGCCAGCGGTTCGAAAACGGCGCTCCCGCACCGGGTCCCGCGGTGCTCGAAGGCACGCCCGAGCATCCAGGGCCTGGTGTGCTTAAGGGATCGCCGTGCTCGTACACACCACCTGTTGACGGCCTGCCGCGCCCCGGTGACCCGCTGCCATGTGCCGACCTGACGCAGGGCCCGTTCGGCCCCGTGCCCGGCGGATACGGGCCGCCCGACGTGGCGACGTCGGCGCCGAACGCGCACGGTCCTGGCTTCACGCCGGGTGTGCCTGCCGCGGCGATCCCGGGGCAGATGCCACCGGACATGCCAGGTGCCCCGGCGCCGATCGCACCGGGACCGCCGGGGGCGCGTACCGTGCCCGTCGGCCCGCTGCCGCCCCAGGCACCCGACTTCACGCCCGGGATCGCGCCGCTGCCACCGGCTTTGACAGGGCCACCGCCACCACCGGGACCGGGTCCGGAATTGCCACCAGCGGGGCAACCGCCGCTACCGGGCAACCCGCCGTATCTCCCACCAGGTCAGCAGGGATAGGGCGGGGGTGTAGCTGATGTCGACTATCTTCAACGTCCGAAACATGAAGTTGCCGAGCGGTGTTTCTCGGGCTTCGGTGATCATCGGCGCGCTGATCGTGGTGCTGGCTCTGGTCGCGGCAATCGTCGGTTGGCAGCTGTACAAGAAGCTGACCACCAACACCGCAGTCGCGTACTTCGAGGACACGCTCGCGCTGTATCCGGGCGACAAGGTCCAGATCATGGGTGTGCGGGTCGGCTCGATCGACAAGATCGAGCCCGCAGGCGACAAGATGAAGGTGTCGTTCCACTGGGAGAACAAGTACAAGGTGCCGGCCAACGCCACCGCGTCGATTCTGAACCCCAGCCTGGTGGCGTCGCGCACCATCCAGTTGTCGCCGCCCTACACCGGCGGTCCGGTGATGGAAGACGACGCGGTCATCCCGATCGACCGCACGCAGGTGCCCGTTGAGTACGACGAGCTGCGTGACTCGATCAACCGAATCCTCACCGATCTGGGACCGACACCCGATCAGCCGAAGGGCCCGTTCGGTGACATCATCGATTCCGCCGCCGACGGATTCGCAGGCAAGGGTGAGCAGCTCAACAAGACGCTGAATAGCTTGTCCGAGGCGTTGTTTGCCCTCAACGAAGGTCGCACCGACTTCTTCGGCGTGATCAAGAGTTTGGCGCTGTTCGTCAACGCGCTGCATCAGAGCGATCAGCAGTTCGTCGCGCTCAACGACGACCTGGCCCAGTTCACCAACGCGTTCACCAACACCGACCGGGAACTGGCCACCGCGCTGCAGGACCTGAACCGATTGTTGGCGACAACCCGCCAGTTCCTCGACGAGAACAGCGAGGTGCTCGTCCACGACGTCAACAATCTCGCCGACGTGACCAACGCGATCCTGCAGCCCGATCCGCTCAACGGTCTGGAAACCGCGCTGCACGTGTTCCCCACGCTCGGCGCGAACCTGATGAACATCGTCTCGCCGGTGACCGGCGGCGTGATGGGCATCCCGGTCGTCAACAACTTCGCCAACCCGTTGCAGTTCGTCTGCAGCTCGATCCAGGCAGGCAGCAGGCTGGGCTATCAGGAGTCGGCGGAAATGTGCGCCCAGTACTTGGCGCCGATCCTCGACGCGATCAAGTTCAACTTCCCGCCGTTCGGTGTCAACCAGTTCACCAGCGCGATGACGCTGCCGAAGCACATCGCCTACTCCGAGCCCCGGTTGCAGCCCGCGCCCGGCTACAAGGACACCACGGTGCCCGGCATCTGGTCGCGCGACACCTTGTTCTCGCACGGCAACCACGAGCCGGGCTGGACTGTCGCCCCTGGCATGCAAGGCGTTGACGTGCAACCGTTTACGGCCAACATGCTGACACCGGAGTCTTTGGCCGAGTTGATGGGTGGCCCCGACATCGTTGCGCCGCCTGCACCGCCCGCATTCGGGGTCAACAACGGCAGGCTGCCCGGCCCCCCGAACGCCTACAACGAGAACAATCCGTTGCCGCCGCCGTGGTATCCGCAGCCCGCACCGCCGCCGGGCCCCGCCCCTGGCGTCATCCCCGGTGATCCGGGTGGCTCACCGATGGGAGCTCCCGCACCTGCGCCCGCGGCTCCTGCAGCACCGGTCGGACCGCCGTTACCAGCCGAGGCAGGTCGATGATGCGCAACTTGAGCAAGTTCGCCCGACGCGGCGTCGCGCTGGGTGCGGTCGCGCTTCTGCTGAGCTCGTGCGGCTGGAAGGGTATCGCGAGCGTTCCGCTTCCCGGCGGTCCCGGTACCGGCGGTGACGCGATGACGATCTACGTGCAAATGCCGGATACGTTGGCGCTCAACGTCAACAGCCGGGTCCGCGTCGCCGATGTGTATGTCGGCCGGGTGCGGGCGATCGAGCTGAAGAACTGGGTCGCGACGCTGACCCTCGACCTGCAGCCGGATGTGAAGCTGCCGGAGAACACGCTGGCCAAGATCGGACAGACAAGCCTTTTGGGCAGCCAGCACGTGCAGCTCGATCTGCCGCCGGACCCGCAGGGA
>NZ_DASSCY010000337.1:0-3472 GCF_035697385.1 Mycobacterium sp.
GTCGACAAACAGTTCGCCGATTGGCAGGCATGCAAATACACCGACGTGACCGTCACGATCGCCGGTTCGGTCTCCGACGGCACGGTCGCGGTCAGCGCCAACACCGACGGCACCAACAACGTCTTCATCTTTCCGCCCGGCGGCGGCGCCGGCCGCCAATGCCAGCACGCCATGACACCCCGTAAGAACGTCGTCGTCGACGTGCGGGTCTGCGCACCAAGTGTGGGCAGCATGGGATGGACGCTGGCGCGCGACATCGGCCAGAAGATCACCGGACAACGATGAGCTTCGACCACTTGCTCCTCATTGCTGGAACCGCCTGCATGCTCGTGGCTTTGGCGGTGGGTTTCGCGTACCTGCTCACACCGCATCTGCGGTTCCGTGGTCAGATCTATGCCCTCGCGATCACCCGCCGCCGGTACCAGGGACGCTGAGAGCAGTCATCTGCACATGACGACCATGACGCGACGACGCTTGGCCTCCACGCTGCTCGTTGTCGTCGCGACCGCGTTCGCGACGGTGGGGTGTGCCAGCGCCCCGGACCGCGCCCATGAGGCCAATGAGCTCGAGGGAGCAATCCGCGTCATGCCCGGCGTCGCGTCGGTGGTCGTGGACTATGAGAACAGTTTCGGACGCGGGTCCACGCTGCATGTCAACGTATCCGTGCCCGACGCAACGGCTGAGCAGATCGCCGCTGTTGCGGACACCATCAACCGGGTCCGTGGCGACAAGTTCGGTGAGTACGACCAGAGCGCCGAGTTTTTCGTGACCGCCTCACCGCCGTCGGTGAGGGTGAAACGCGCCGCCTACCTTGACCCCGGTCAGATCGCCGAGGACGCAGTGCTTCTCAGGCGCTTCGCCGCCGATATCAAGGCGGAGGAGATCTCGTGGTCGCGCGGCAATCAGACCGTGGGGAGCCGCCTGGATATCAATGAGGTCACCACCGCGATCCCGGAGACGTTCGCCGCTATCCGGGCCATCCTCGGCGGCACCACCGCGATGGTCGCCGACATTCGACCGGCCGATCCAGCCGACACACCGCTGTGGCGCGTGACGTTCCCCTTCACGCCGGAGCAGCAGGTCCGCATCGATCAGCAGATCGCCGCCATGCCAGGAAGGGTTGTGGCCATCACTGTGCGGGAGAACGCAGTCATCACCCTACTGAACGTCGCTTTGAAGGATCCGGCGACCGCCTACGACGACCTCAAGGCGGTCATCGCCATCACCGGCGCAGGTCCGACTCGGCCGCTGTGGCTGCGATGGATGCCATCCAGCGAACTACCCAGTGGGCCTTCAGGTTTCGTGATAGTCGGTGGATGCAGCTATCCCGGCCAGACAGGCGACAACCATCCCGGCAACGACATCGAAGAACGGCTTCGCAAGGAATTCGACACCTGTCCGCGCTGACGGCAACTGGCTACCGAGTGCTGTCGATTTCAGGGTTGATGGTCAGCGTGAGGGGCTTGCCGTCACGGATCACCTCGATAGGTGCGTCCCGGCCGGCCTCGAGCTGGCGGACTGCGATGACGAATTCGTCGACACCGGCGATCGTGCGGTCGCCGACCTTGACGACGATATCGTTCGCCAAGATCCCGGCGCGCTCGGCGGGACTGCCCGGGGCCACCTTGGTGACTCGTGCACCGGAAGCGGCTGTGTCACTTTCCGATTGAGCGGTCAAGCCGACGGTCGGATGGGTGATCTTGCCGTCGCGCATCAGCGTCGCGACCACGCGTCGCACCTCGTTGACCGGGATCGCGAAGCCTAGTCCGCTGGCGCTCTCCGACAGCGACTTGCCGGCGGTGTTGATGCCGATCACCTCGGCGTTCATGTTGACCAGCGGACCGCCGGAGTTGCCGTGGTTGATCGAGGCGTCGGTTTGCACCGCGTCGATGACAATGTCGTCGGAGCCGTCACCGGGCAGCCGCACCGCCCGGTTCAGTGCACTGATGATGCCCTGAGTATCCGTGCTGCGCAGGCCCAAGGGGGCACCGGCCGCGATCACCTCGTCGCCGACGCGAAGCTTGTCGGAGTCACCGAGGCGCGCAACGGTCAGATTATCGACGTTGGAGACCTTGAGCACTGCCAGGTCGGTCTCGGGGTCGCGGCCGACCAGATTGGCCGGCCCCTGCTTGCCGTCGTTGAACACCACCGAGATCGTGAACTTGTCCGGAGCGGTTGCGGCGTCGGCGATTACGTGATTATTGGTGACGATATAGCCGCGCTGGTCGACGATCACGCCCGAGCCCTGTGACCCTGCCTCAGAACTGAGCGCTTCAATGGTCACTACCGAATCAGCCACCGCTGCAGCGACTTTCGCGAACCGACCCTCGGGGAGTTCGCCGCTGTCCGTGGTGGACAGCGGCAGCTTGGGAATCGTGAACGCATCGATGACCTCCGCGGTCTTGCGGCCCACCCACCCGCCGACGAGGCCGATCAGCAGTGCAATGACAACCAGAAGCGTCAATGCGGTGCGGGTTAGCTTGCCGCCGAACAGCACGTCCCGCACGCCGAGCTTCTTCGTCGCTACAGGGGGCGATGGTGCAGGAGGCGTCGGCGGCGCCGCAGCCACGGTGTCAGGGTCAAGCACGGGATTCTCCGGCCCCGCGGCCATGTCCCCGTCCCGGTCGTCGCCTGTCGGTGTCCGGCCGAATACATCTGCAAGCACCGCGTCGGGCGCCTGGTCCGTGGGCGTGTACGCGCCCTGATCACGGTTGCGGTCTGGTCCCGCGAAGGCGCCACTGACGCCCTCGGGCCGGCCGAAGGCGCGTTGCGCGGCCGGATCGAGCGGGGCACGCGAGCCGGGGCGCGGCGTCGGATCACCGCCGCTGAACTGATCCTCTTTAGACACGCGTGTATCACTCTTTCCTGAAGCGCTCGACCTTGCGGCCGTATGTCAGCCTCGACTAGGCATCAGCGTACTTGCGTTGCGGCGAGGCAGTGGTGCGCCAGGTAGCAGACGAACGGCGGGCACCGGCGTCCGAAATACCACAAGTCACCGCAACGAATTCCGTCGTCCATCGCTGTAGCGCGAACGGACTCGCACCATCTCGCAGCGTCATAGCCAGAAAACGTCCAGTTGAGGGCGTGTTCGGCAGAGTTTTCCCAACTCGGCCATCGTCTACGCAATCCGTACTAGCCTGAAGTGTGGTTGAGCGCACAGCCCGTCGGACGCGCCTTGAGGCGTCGCCTGATTCCGGGAGTTAAGCGAATCCGTCCGACGTATCCCGATAAGCGCCACAGCGATACGAGGGGGATGCGCGATGGCGGCCGTCGGCACTATCCGGCTCTACCGTCCGGAATCAGCACCAGAAGATGACCTGCAGCGCTGTGGCCGGGCTACCTTCGCCGTGCGCCACCCATCGTCGACCCGGGTAGCCGTCTCTGTGGTGGGTGATATCGACGCCGTCAACGGCCGGGATTTAGGCCGTTACGTTGAGCGCCACACCCGCGTCTCCAAACAACTGGTGCTCGA
>NZ_DASSCY010000338.1:0-13271 GCF_035697385.1 Mycobacterium sp.
GGTCACGCCGCTGGTGAGCAATCTGCCAGGACATCCCGACAACTTGTCGACGGGTGCCGATGGCCGCATCTGGGTGGCGATGGTCTCACCCGTCAACGCCGCCGCGGAGTGGCTGGCCCCGCGGTGGCCGGCCTTGCGCAAGCTGCTGTGGAAGCTGCCGGATCGGCTGCAGCCCCAGATCAAGCCCGAGGTCTGGGCGGTCGCGTTCGACCCCGACACGGGCGAAGCCGTCGCCGGCCTGCACACCGCGCACCCGTCGTTCGGCATGGTCACCGGCCTGGTCGAGGCCGGAGGGCGGTTGTGGATGGGCTGCATAGGAGCGCCGGCCGTCGCACACACGGATGTCCCCGTCAGGTCACGTTTGTAACTCCAACAACATGGGTAACAGCGCGCCTCCGCGGCATCGGGCGCTAAACGGCCTAATCTGCGCTCACGATGGCGAACTCTCGAATCGTGTTCCAGCGCGCCGCCGCACTGGCAGCGGCTCTTTTCCTGATGGCCTGTCCCGCAGTGGCAAGTGCCGAACCCAACGCCGCGCCGGATACGTGTCCGTATCGGGTGGCGACGCCACCGGCAGTCGACTCGTCGGAGGTGCCGAAGGCGGGAGATCCGCCGCAGCCACTACCGGTGCCGGCCAAGCCGCTGGGCGGTGACGCACTCTCGGGTTGCGGGGTCATCACGGCCCCCGGCACACCGCCGCTGCCCACCGACGTCTCCGCCGAGGCATGGATGGTCGCCGACCTGGACACAGGCGACGTCATCGCCGCGCGGGATCCGCACGGCAGGCATCGCCCCGCCAGCGTCATCAAGGTGCTGGTCGCGATGCAGGCGATCCGCGACCTTCCGATTCACAAGGTGGTTGCCGGCACCGCCGCGGACTCGGCGCAGGAGGGCACGAAGGTCGGCGTGGGCGAAAACGGTTGGTACTCAATCAATGACCTCCTGCACGGCCTGCTCATGTACTCGGGCAACGACGCCGCACATGCGCTGGCCGCGCAGATGGGTGGGATGGACGCCACGCTGGCGAAGCTGAACGACCTGGCCGGCAAGCTCGGCGGACGCGACACCCGGGTAGCAACACCGTCGGGTCTGGATGGACCTGGTATGAGCACGTCGGCCTACGACATCGGGCTGTTCTACCGATATGCCTGGCAGAACCAAACTTTCGCGGACATCGTGGCCACCCGCAGCTTCGACTTCCCTGGCCGTGGCGACGTCGGCTACCCGATCGAGAACGACAACAAGCTGCTCGCCAACTATTCCGGCGCGCTCGGCGGAAAGACCGGATTCACCGACGATGCCGGCCAGACGTTCGTCGGCGCCGCGAATCGCGACGGCCGCAGACTGGTCGCCGTACTGCTGCGCGGCACCCGCCAGCCGATCGCACCATGGGAGCAGGCGGCGCACCTGCTGGACTACGGCTTCGCGACGGCACCGGGCACCAAGGTCGGCACGCTGATCGAACCCGATCCGTCGCTGGACGGCGCCAAGCCGGACGCCGCCGCGTCCAATCCCGCGGTCAATGCTGCGCCCATGTTGCAAGACGTCGACGCGATGCCGGTCCGGGTCGGCGTTGGCATCGTCGGCTCGGTCATCGTGTTCGGGCTGATCATGGGTGCCCGGTCACTGAACCGACGCCCGCAGCACTAGTGCTTGCGCAGGCGCGAAAAGCCCAGCGCACCAAGGGCTCCCACCGCGCCTGCGGCCAGCGCTCCGCGCACTCCGATGCCCTCGCGCTCCTGCACACGCATGGTGATCTGCGCCGGTGCCGGCGCCTCGACCGGCGCGGCTTCCAGATTCTCGGTCGACGTCGCCGCCCACGCCGTCGCGAACAGAATCAGACGTGAGGTGATGTACGCGAACACCATCAGGCCCAATACCGGACCGAACGTCGCTCCGGCCGGACCGGTTACCACCGAACGCAGGTAGATCGAGCCGAGCTGCTTGAAGACCTCGAAGCCGACCGCCGCGATCAACGCGGCCCGAACAGAACTGCGCAAACTGACCGGCTCCCGCGGCAGCCGAGCGATGATCCAGGTGAACAGCAGCCAGGAGATCAACACCGACACCAGTAACGACGCGACTCGCAGCGCGATGCTGACACCCGGAATATCTTGCAGTCCAAGCCATTCCACTACGCGTTTCATCAGGTCCGAACTGCCAAGCGCAGTCAACGCGATGGTGACGACGATCGCGACGAACAGACCCACGATGGCAGTGAGATCCGATAGCTTCGCGCGTACGAACCCAGGCGGCTCGTGGCGCATCAGGCCCCACATCTGGCTCAGTGCCTCGCGCAGGTTGGCCATCCAGCCCAGCCCGGCCCACGCAGCGGTGGCAAGGCCGATGATGCCCACCGAGGTGCGCGACTTGATCGCCGAGTCCATCAGGGCGACCAGCTGGTCACCGAAATCGCCGGACACCTTCGATTTGATCTGCGCAGTGATCTCGGCGAGCAGTTCGGGGTTGCCTGCCAACACGAAGCCGGCCGCAGCGAAGCCGACCATGAGCAATGGAAACAGCGCGAAGATCGTGAAGTAGGTTATGCCGGCCGCGTAGAAGTCGCCCTTGCTGTCCCTGTAGCGCTCCTGCGCCCGCATCACGTGGTCGAACCAGCCGAACCGTGACCGCAAGCGGTCCATGATGCCCGGTTTGTCCGACTCGGCCGGTTCGCTCATGCCCGACCTCCCCAAGAGCGTTACGCGCGCGGCGGTAAGAACCCTAGCCGGTCATATACCCGCTTGAGCGTCTTCGCAGACACGTCTTTGGCGCGCTGCGCGCCAGCAGCGAGCACGTTCTCGAGCTCGGCAGGATCGGCGAGCAGTTCGTCGACGCGCGTCTTGATCGGCGTGACGAATTCGACGACGGCCTCGGCGGTGTCGGTCTTGAGGTCGCCGTACCCGCGGCCGGCGTAGCCCTCCACGAGCTTGTCGATGTCGGTGCCGGTGACGGCGGACTGAATCGTCAGCAGGTTCGACACGCCGGGTTTGGCGTCCTGGTCGAAACGGATCTCGCGCTCACTGTCGGTGACCGCCGAGCGGATCTTCTTCGCCGACACCTTCGGATCGTCGAGCAGGCTGATCAGCCCCGCATCAGTGGCGGCGGACTTGCTCATCTTCGAGGTCGGATCCTGCAGGTCGTAGATCTTGGCGGTGGCCTTCTGGATCATCACGTCGGGCACCACCAACGTGTCGGGGAAGCGCGCGTTGAATCGCTGGGCCACGTCGCGGGCCAGCTCCAGGTGCTGGCGCTGGTCTTCGCCGACCGGCACCACATCGGTGTCGTAGAGCAACACGTCGGCGGCCATCAGGACCGGATAGGTGAACAGCCCGACGGTGGTGGCCTCGTTGCCTTCCTTCTGCGATTTGTCCTTGAACTGCGTCATCCGCGACGCCTGCCCGAAACCGGTGAAACAGCCCAACGCCCAAGCGAGTTCGGTGTGTGCGGGCACATGGCTTTGCACGAAGATCGTCGCGCGCGCCGGGTCGATGCCCAGCGCGAGGTACTGAGCCGCAGTGACCAGCGTGCGCCGCCGCAGTTGCTCGGGATCCTGCGGGATGGTGATCGCGTGCAGGTCGACGACGCAGAAGTAGGCATCGAACTCGTCCTGCATGCCCACCCACTGGTTGATCGCGCCCAATGCGTTGCCAAGGTGCAGGGAGTCGGACGTCGGTTGCACGCCGGAGAAGACGACGCGGCGGGTATCACTCATGGTGCACCAAATCTATCTGACCGATTTCGGCGCGAGTCCGAGCGCTCACTGGTGTACGACTTTGAAGCTCGAAACTGTACAACGATGAACCCTCACCAGTTCGCGGCCGTCAGCGCGCCCAAATCACCCGATAGCCTTCGGGGTGTTGTTCTGCTCTTTGGCCTGATCCAACGCCCGGCGCGCGAACACCCAGCGCTCTGTGATCGCCATCTGACCGCGCCCTCTGCCGAGGAACGTCACAAACCACGAGATAACGGCCATGAGGCGGTTGCGACCGCCGACGAGGTAGTACAAGTGCAAACCGAGCCACGCCAGCCAGGCGAGGAATCCGCCGAACTCGAGCTTGCCGATCTGGCACACCGCGCTGAAGCGCGACACCGTCGCCATGCTGCCTTTGTCGAAGTACTTGAACGGCTTTCGCGTCGTCGGGTCTCCCCCTTTTTCAGTGCCCTTGAGACCGCCCTTGATCTGCTTGGTGGCGTAGACCGCGCCCTGGATCGCACCCTGCGCCTGGCCAGGAACGCCGGGCACGCTCATCAGGTCGCCGATGACGAAGACGTGCGGGTGCCCTTTCACCGTGAGGTCCGGCTCGACGATCACCCGGCCGGCGCGATCAGTTTCCGTCCCGTCGGACTGCTCGGCGATCTGCCGGCCGAGCGGGCTCGCCTGCACACCGGCCGACCAGACCTTGCAGGCGCAGTCGATGCGATGTTCGGTGCCGTCCTTGTCCTTGACCGTCAGGCCCATGTAGTCGACGTCGGTCACCATCGTGTTGAGCATGACCTCGACGCCCATTTTCTCCAGACGACGCTGAGCCTTGAGTCCGAGCTTGGGACCCATCGGCGGCAGCACCGCGGGCGCGGCTTCGATCAGGATCACCCGCGCCTCACTCGGCTCGATCGTGCGGAACGCCCCTGCCAGAGTCCGATGGGCGAGTTCGGAGATCTGCCCGACGACTTCGACGCCCGTCGGCCCGGCACCCACCACCACGAAGGTCAGCCGGCGCTCACGTTCGGCCTGCGACGTCGTCACCTCGGCCGCCTCGAACGCGCCGAGGATGCGGCCGCGCAGTTCGAGGGCGTCGTCGACGGTCTTCATGCCGGGCGCAAAGGCCTCGAAATGATCGTTGCCGAAGTAGGACTGCTGCGCGCCGGCAGCCACGATAAGGCTGTCGAACGGAGTCACCCGCTCCCAGTCGAGAAGCTTGGACGTGACGGTCTTGTTCGTCAGGTCGATGCCGACGACGTCGCCGAGCAACACCTCGGCATTCTTCTGCTTGCGCAAGATGATTCGTGTTGCCGGCGCGATCTCACCGACAGAGAGAATGCCCGTCGCGACCTGATACAGCAGCGGCTGGAACAGGTGGTGAGTCGTCTTCGCGATGAGGGTGACGTCAACGTCGGCACGCTTGAGGTGTTTCGCCGCGAACAGGCCGCCGAAGCCCGAACCGATGATCACGACGCGATGGCGCCGCGGGGCAATGCTGGGGACGGTCACGGAAAGACCCTAACCGTATTCGACTGTCACCGGCGCGTGGTCGGACCACCGCAGCGCATACGCCGCGGCGCGCTCCACCCGGGCGGCGCGCACCCGCGCCGCCAGCCCAGGTGTCGCCAGTTGGTAGTCGATGCGCCAGCCGGCGTCGTTGTCGAACGCCCTTCCGCGCCATGACCACCAGGAGTACGGGCCGGGCACATCGGGGTGCAGCACCCGGACCACGTCGACCCAGCCCGTTGCGAGTAACTCGGTGAGCCACTGCCGCTCGCTGGGCAGGAAACCCGACTTCTTGATGTTGCCCTTCCAGTTCTTGATGTCGTTCTCGGTGTGCGCGATGTTCCAGTCCCCGCAGACGACGGCGTCGCGGCCGGTCAGCGTCGACATCCGGTGCGCGAGCGCCGCCATGAACCGCTCCTTCTCGAGCTGGCGGTCGGTGCCGGCCTCGCCGGTCTGGATGTAGACGCTCGCGACGGTCAACCCGTCGATATCGACCTCCACGTAGCGGCCGTGCAGCGCGAACTCGTCAGCGCCGAGGTCACGCACCGACTTGATCGGATGGCGGCTCAGCACCGCAACACCGTTGCGGCCCTTGACATCCCCGCCCGCCGACGCCACATGCCAACCGTCGGACAACGCCGGGGCCAACGCCGCGGACAGCTGCTCGTCGTCCGCCCGCGTCTCCTGCAGGCACACCACGTCGGCCGTCGTTGCGGCCAGCCACGGCAGCAGCCCAAGGTTCTCGGCCGATCGCTGTTTGATGGCGGCGCGGATGCCGTTGACGTTGATGGTCGACACGATCACGGGCGATGACCCTATCGGCCCGCTTGCGGTACCGCCGGTATCACCTTTACTGTCGGGCACATGACTGGAATGTCGCTGCGTGCGCCTATTCATCTGGGCTCCGGCGAACCCATTCTTTTGCTACATCCGTTCATGATGTCGCAGAACGTGTGGAAAAGGGTCGCGCCGCTGATTGCTGAGACCGGCCGCTACGAGGTGTTGGCGCCGACCATGCCGGGCCACAACGGTGGCGTCAAAGGCAAGTTCTTCCTGGACACGGCCGAGCTGGCCGATGACATGGAACGCCGGATGGACGCGCTGGGCTGGGGCACCGCGCACGTCGTCGGCAACTCGCTCGGCGGCTGGGTGGCGTTCGAGCTGGAGCGCCGCGGCCGCGCCCGTACGCTGACCGGCATCGCGCCTGCCGGCGGCTGGCAGAGTTTTACGCCGGCCAAGTTCGAGATCGTCGGCAAGTTCCTGGCCGGCATGCCGATCTGGCTGTTCACCCTCGCGTTCGGTCAGCGTGTACTGAAGCTCCCATTCACCCGGTATCTGGCACACCTGCCCGTCAGCGCCAGGCCCGACGGCTTGTCCGACGAGGATCTCGCCGACATCATCGACGACGTCAGGCACTGCCCCGCGTACTACCAGCTGCTGGTGAAATCACTGACGACGCCGGGCCTGCTGGAACTCGCCGAAGGTAAATCGCCGACACATTTGGTCATCTGCGAGAAGGATCGTGTGCTGCCGCATCCGCGGTTCACCCGGCACTTCACAAAGCACCTGCCGAAGGACACGCGGATCACGCATCTCGACGGCGTCGGTCATATCCCGATGTTCGAGGCGCCGGCCCGAATCGCCGATCTGATCGTCGATTTCGTCGACGGCTACGCCTCGCCGCCGAAAACCAAGGCCACCGGCTAGGCGCTGACGTCCCAACGAGGGTCACCCTTGCGCGGACTCCAGCGTCGAATTGAGCGACTTGCTCGGCCGCATCACCGATGTCGTCTTCTCGCGGTCCGGGTAGTAGTAGCCACCGATGTCGACCGGATCCCCTTGCACCTGCGCGAGTTCAGACACGATTGCGTCTTCCTTTTCGGCCAGCGCCTTGGCCAGCGCGGCGAAATGGTCGGCCAGCTCCTGATCCTCGGTCTGCTCGCTCAGTTCTTGCGCCCAGTACATGGCGAGGTAGAACTGGCTGCCCCGGTTGTCGAGCTCACCGGTTTTACGTGACGGACCCTTGTCGTTCTCGAGCAGCTTGCCGATCGCGCTGTCCAACGTCTTGCCCAGCAGCGTGGCTCGCTTGTTGCTCGTCTTGTTGCCCAAGTCCTCGAAGCATGCGCCCAAGGCGAGGAATTCACCGAGCGAATCCCACCGCAGATGGTTCTCCTCGACCAGCTGATGGACATGCTTGGGCGCCGACCCGCCCGCGCCCGTCTCGTACATGCCGCCACCGGCCATCAGCGGCACGATCGACAGCATCTTCGCGCTGGTGCCCAACTCCAGGATCGGGAACAGGTCGGTGAGGTAGTCGCGCAGGATGTTTCCGGTCGCGGCGATGGTGTCTTGTCCGCGAGTGACGCGCTCCAGCGTGTACCGCATGGCCCACACCTGCGGCATGATCTGGATGTGCAGGCCCTCGGTGTCGTGGTCGGCGAGGTAAGCCTTGACCTTCTTGCGCAGCTCGGCCTCGTGGGGACGTTCGGTGTCCAGCCAGAACACCACCGTCATGCCGGATGCTCGCGCGCGGGTGACGGCCAGTTTGACCCAGTCCCGAATCGCTGCGTCCCGGGTGACTGGCATGCGCCAGATGTCGCCCTCTTCGACGTTCTGCGTTAACAACAACTCACCGGTGTCGATGTCGACGATGTCGGCGACGCCGTCCTCGGGGATTTCGAAGGTCTTGTCGTGTGAGCCGTACTCCTCGGCCGCCTGCGCCATCAGGCCGACATTCGGCACGGTGCCCATCGTCGTCGGGTCGAACTGGCCGTTGGTCTTACACCAGTTGATCATCTCCTGGTAGATCCGGGAGAAGGTGGACTCGGGGTTCACCGCCTTGGTGTCCTTGAGTTTTCCGTCGGCGCCGTACATCTTGCCGCCGAGGCGGATCATCGCGGGCATCGAGGCATCCACGATCACGTCGCTGGGTGAATGGAAGTTGGTGATACCCCTTGCCGAATCCACCATCGCCAGCTCGGGCCGATGTTCGTGGACGGCGTGGATGTCGTGGATGATCTCCTCGCGCTGCGTAGCGGGCAGTGCCTCGATCTTGTTGTACAGGTCGACCATGCCGTTGTTGACGTTGACGCCCAGTTCGTCGAGCACCGCTTGATGCTTGGCGAAGGCGTCCTTGTAGAAGACCTTCACGCAGTGGCCGAACACGATGGGATGGCTGACCTTCATCATCGTGGCCTTGACGTGCAGCGAGAACATCACGCCCGTCTTGTATGCGTCCTCGATCTGCTCCTCGTAGAACGCGCACAAGGCCTTCTTGCTCATGAACATGCTGTCGATGACGTCGCCTTCTCCCAGCGACGTCTCGGGCTTGAGCACGATCGTCTCGCCGCCCTTGGTCTTCAGCTCCATCCGCACGTTGCGCGCGCGGTCCAGGGTCATCGACTTCTCGCCGTGGTAGAAGTCGCCGGACTTCATGGTGGCCACGTGAGTGCGCGAGGCCTGGGAGAATTCGCCCATGCTGTGCGGGTGCTTGCGCGCGTACTCCTTGACGGCCTTGGGTGCGCGACGATCCGAATTGCCTTCGCGCAGAACCGGATTCACGGCGCTGCCAAGCACTTTGCCGTAGCGCAGCCGGATCTCCTTGTCCTCGTCGGTCTTCGGATCCCCCGGGAAATCCGGAATCTTGTAGCCCTTGGATTGCAGTTCCTTGATGGCAGCCAACAGCTGAGGGACCGAGGCGCTGATGTTGGGCAGCTTGATGATGTTGGTGTCGGGCAACTGCGTCATCTGGCCAAGCTCGGCCAGGTTGTCCGGCACGCGCTGCTCTTCGGTCAGGTGATCGGAGAACTCGGCCAGGATGCGCGCGGCCACCGAGATGTCACTGGTTTCGACGTTGATCCCCGCCGGCTCGGTGAACGTCCGAATGATCGGCAGAAAGGCGTACGTCGCTAGCAGCGGCGCCTCGTCGGTCAGCGTGTAGATGATGGTCGGCTGCTCGGCGCTCATGTGTTGTTCTCCCGGCGTCTTTGGGTCAGATTCGGCGGCTATCAGTATTACGTCGGATACGACGCTACGCGCGGCCACCTCCGGCGGCGCGGACTACCAGGTGGCACCTCATTGACGGCATGCGATATCCTTCCTTTCGGTCATGAGTGCCAGCGTCAAGCCCCGGCTTGCTGGCCGGCAACCCTCCAACCGCGGTGGGGTGCCCCGGGTGATGACCAGGTTGAGTAACTGCTAGCGGTTACCGGCAAGCGCGGGTCCGTTGTGACGGGCCCCCAGAGAAGACAGGCGGAGGTCCGGCGTGCGCAGTTGTCGCTGAGTGCTCTAGTACCCAGCCCAGCAGGCCCATCACAACAGGAGAACCACCCATGAGCACCGAGAATCAATTCGACGACCCCACTGCTCGCTGGTCGTTCGAAACCAAGCAGATCCACGTCGGGCAGACGCCGGACGCCGCGACCAACGCTCGGGCGTTGCCGATCTACCAGACCACGAGCTACACCTTCAGGGACACCGATCACGCCGCCGCGCTGTTCGGTTTGGCCGAGACCGGCAACATCTACACACGCATCATGAACCCGACGCAGGACGTCGTCGAACAACGCATTGCGGCGCTTGAAGGTGGCGTCGCCGCCCTGTTCCTGGCGTCCGGACAGGCCGCAGAAACGTTCGCGATCCTCAACATCGCCAACGCCGGCGACCACATCGTCTCGAGCCCGCGGCTCTACGGCGGCACCTACAACCTGTTCCACTACACGCTGCCCAAGCTCGGCATCGAGGTCAGCTTCGTGGAGAACCCCGACGACCTCGATTCCTGGCGCGCCGCGGCGCGGCCCAACACCAAGGCGTTCTTCGGTGAAACCATCTCCAACCCGCAGAACGACATCCTCGACATCCCCGGTGTGGCCGCCGCCGCGCACGACGCGGGCGTGCCGCTGATCGTCGACAACACTGTCGCCACCCCGTACCTGATCCAGCCGATCAGCCACGGTGCCGACATCGTCGTGCACTCGGCAACGAAGTACCTGGGCGGGCACGGCTCGGCGATCGCCGGGGTGATCGTCGACGGCGGCACCTTCGACTGGACCAACGGCAAATTCCCCGGCTTCACCACTCCTGACCCGAGCTATCACGGTGTGGTGTTCGCCGAGCTCGGTGCGCCCGCGTTCGCGTTGAAGGCCCGCGTGCAGCTGCTGCGCGATATGGGATCGGCCGCCGCACCTTTTAATGCGTTCCTTATCGCGCAGGGATTAGAGACGCTGAGCCTTCGCGTTGAGCGACATGTAGAGAATGCGCAACGCGTCGCTCAGTATCTGGCCGGCCATGAGGATGTGATCTCGGTGAACTACGCGGGCCTGCCCACGTCGCCGTGGTACGAGCTGGGACGCAAGCTGGCGCCCAAGGGAACCGGCGCAGTGCTGGCCTTCGAGCTGGCCGGTGGCGTCGACGCGGGCAAGGCGTTCGTCAACGCGTTGACGCTGCACAGCCATGTCGCCAACATCGGCGACGTGCGCTCGCTGGTCATCCATCCCGCTTCGACGACCCATGCGCAGCTGTCCCCTGAGGAACAACTCGCCAGCGGCGTGACGCCTGGACTGGTTCGCCTTTCCGTCGGCATCGAGGGCATCGACGACATCCTGGCCGACCTGGAGCAGGGCTTCGCCGCCGCCAAACCGTTCCAGCAGGCGAAGCGATGACGACCTTCGACGTGAAAACGATCGATCTGCCCGCAGAAGGTGAAGTCGGTGTCGTCGACATCGGCCCACTGACACTGGAGAACGGCGCGGTGATCGAGGATGTGTCGATCGCGGTGCAGCGGTGGGGCGAGCTCTCACCCAATCGCGACAACGTGGTGGTGGTGCTGCACGCATTGACCGGCGACTCACACGTCACCGGCCCAACAGGCCCGGGTCACGAAACAGAAGGCTGGTGGGAAGGCGTCGCAGGACCGGGCGCGCCGATCGACACCGACCGATGGTGTGCGATCGCCACCAATGTGCTTGGCGGCTTCCGCGGGTCGACGGGCCCCAGTTCGCCCGCGCCGGACGGAAAGCCTTGGGGGTCACGGTTTCCCAACGTGACGGTTCGCGACCAGGTCGAGGCCGACGTCGCGGCGCTGGCAGCGCTCGGCATCAGCGAGGTCGCCGCGGTTGTCGGCGGTTCGATGGGCGGCGCCCGCGCGCTGGAGTGGGCGGTCAGCCATCCCGACAAAGTGCGGGCGGCGCTGGTGCTGGCCGTAGGGGCGCGAGCCACCGCCGACCAGATCGGCACCCAGAGCACCCAAGTCGCCGCGATCAAGTCGGACCCGGACTGGTGCAACGGCGACTATTACGGCACCGGGCGCTCGCCCGACCTCGGCGTGGAGATCGCGCGGCGGTTCGCGCATCTGACGTATCGCGGCGAGGCCGAGTTGGATGCCCGGTTCGCCAACGAGCCACAGGGTGACGAGGACCCGGGGACCGGTGGCCGCTACGCGGTGCAGAGCTACCTCGAGCACCAGGGCCGCAAACTGCTGACGCGCTTCGACGCCGGCACTTACGTGGCACTCACCGACGCCCTGTCCAGTCATGACGTCGGTCGAGGCCGCGGCGGTGTGGAGGCCGCGCTGTGCGGCTGCCCGGTACCCGTGGTCGTCGGCGGCATCACGTCCGACCGGCTCTACCCGCTGCGGTTGCAGGAGGAATTGGCCGAGCTGCTGCCGGGTTGTACCGGATTGGACGTGGTCGACTCCCCTTGCGGCCACGACGCCTTTCTTCTGGAGACCGAGGCCGTGGGCAAGTTGATTCGACGGACGCTGGAGTTGGCGGAACGGTGACCCGGTCGCAGCAGCGTTCACTGTCGTTCGGCGCGGAAGCCGCGGCTTACGAACGCGGCCGGCCGTCCTATCCTCCTGAGGCGATTGATTGGCTGCTGCCGCCGGACGCGCGCGATGTGCTTGATCTCGGCGCGGGCACCGGCAAGCTGACTACCCGTCTGGTGGAACGCGGGCTGGGGGTTGTAGCGGTCGATCCAATTCCTGAGATGCTCGAGCTGCTGTCCAACTCGCTGCCCGACACGCCGGCGCTGCTGGGCACCGCCGAGGAGATTCCGTTGCCGGACGACAGCGTTGACGCGGTTCTGGTGGCACAGGCGTGGCATTGGTTCGACACCGAACGTGCTGTCAAGGAGGTAGCGCGGGTGCTGCGGCCGGGCGGCCGGCTGGGTCTGGTCTGGAACGCCCGCGACGAGCGGCTGGGCTGGGTCAAGGATCTGGGCCGCATCATCGGTCATGAAGACGCGCACTTCAACGACAAGACGTCGCTTCCCGAGGTATTCACCGACGTCCAGCATCACCGGGTCGAGTGGACGAATTACCTGACGCCGCAAGCGCTTATCGACCTGGTCGCGTCCCGCAGTTACTGCATCACGTCGCCAGAGAAGGTGCGCACCCGCACGCTGGACCGGGTGCGCGACCTATTGGGCACACATCCGGCGCTGGCCAACACGAACGGCTTGGCGTTGCCGTATGTCACGGTAGGTATCAGGGCGACGCTCTCGTCCTGAGAATTCCTGCACGGAGCAGGGTTGCGGCCGTGCGACGCTCGAGGGGTGAATGTCGTTGTGCGCGTTCTTGCCGGCGTCGTCAGCGTCGCGGCCGGTGGGTGGTGGCTGCTGTGCGTTTCCATGGTGCTCACGTCGCGGATCTCGGCGTTCGGCAGTGATCCTCACGGCTATGGGCTGATGTTCGGCACCATCATGGCCGTTCCGGTCGGCTTCGTTCTTGCTCTCGCGCTGCCCTTCACGTTTCCGCGAGGAGGCAGGGCGCGCGTCTTGAGCATCACGGTGCGGTCGTTCCTCGGCGTCACCGCGTTGCTGTTCGCGGCATTGTTCACCGCGTAGAACGCGTGATGTAGTCGCCGATGACCGCGGTGCCCGGACCGGAATGGGCGCCCGGCCCAGGTGCCGCAATTACATTGGCCGCGTTCAGTTCTCCACCGCATTCCGCGCACACCGTCTTCGCGGTGGTGACCTGGCCGCAGTCGCTGTGCACGATCAATGCGGGCGGTCCCGCCGGCTCGGCCAGCCATTTGTCGCCCCACGCCACCAACGTGGCGATTACCGG
>NZ_DASSCY010000339.1:0-25419 GCF_035697385.1 Mycobacterium sp.
AGGACCGAAGATAGGTTTCGCGAAGTGCAAGGCATCGAACTGCGACTGGTGGCAAGGGCAGAGGATGCGATAACTCTGTTGCTCGTAAAGCGAAGAGGGGCAACCCAAGTGCGAGCAGACCTTGGTGAACGCGAACAGCTCGCCGAAGTTGAAGCTCTCCTGGCCCTTGCGCTTGACCACACGCGGCATGTCCTGGGCCTTGATGCGGATCAGCATGACGGGGTTCCGGACGCCCATCGCAATCTCGGTCAGATGGTGGGCAGACTCGACGGTGGTGCCGTCGCCGTCGGATTCCCGCCACGGGAACACGGTTTCCATGCCGCCGGCGTCGAGGTCTTCCGGGCGCATCTTGACGAACGGCGACTCACCCGGCAAGCCGGTCGCTCGGGCCAGGTAGATGGTCTCGCCGTGGAAACGCGGGGTCCAACCCGATGTCCACAGCTCGGCCTTGAGGCCGTCTGCGGTCGGCACCACCGGCTTCCACGGGTTCTTGATCAGACCGCCGATGAAAGCGACCAGCGTTCCGGCGCCGAACGCGCCGAGGCCGATGCCAAGCGAAAGGCCAATCAGCTTGCGCCGCTTGAGGGTTGAGGTCTCCAGTGCGTCGGTGAGGTTGGCCGCTATCGTCTTGCGCTGCAGTTCGGGGGAGCGGCCGTCGTGACGATCCTGGATCGAGACCTCTTCAGGGATGAACCTCTTCTGGAACAGCACGGCGCCGGCGCCGATGGCCAGGATCGACAGTCCGAACAGCAGACCGTAGAGCGGGGTGGCTAGCGAGTAGATGAACTCGCCCTCCGAGCCGTAGGGCTTGTACTCCCATGGCCAGAACAGGAACACCACTAGCAGCGCCAGGCCTGAAAGGCCGCCCAGCAGAAGCCAATACGCCACCATGCGCTCGGTGCGCTTCTCAGCCTTGGTGTCGGGAACCGGCCAGCGGTCTTCCTTGTAGACGATCTCGACGCCGTCGAGCTTGCCGCCGAGCTCGAGTAGCTGCTCGCGCGACATCGAAGCCAGTTCGGCGTCGCTGGGCTCACCGGGGATGCCCTTCTGGCCCGGTGTGTCTGTGCCCTTGATGTCGCCGTCGCTCATGCCCGAGATCCGATCCACAGCGCCGCACCGATCACGGCGACCATCCCGATAATCCACATCGCCATGCCTTCTGGGGCAGGGCCGAAGCCACCTAGTCCGTAGCCGCCGGGGTTGGGTGTCTCGGCTGCCTCCCGGACGTAGGCGACGATGTCGCGCTTCTCTTCCGGAGCGAGCTGGCGGTCGGAGAACTTCGGCATGTTCTGCGGGCCGGTGAGCATCGCGGTGTAGATCTGTGGCGGGGTGGCGTCACCCAGGTCCGGTGCGTACTTGCCGGACGACAACGCGCCACCCTTGCCGGTGAAGTTGTGGCAGGAGGCGCAATTCAACCGGAACAGGTCGCCGCCGCGGGCCACGTCGTCGCCGAGCAGCGACTCTTGGGCGATGTGCCCGTTCTCGTCGCGCGGGACCGTCGGTCCGCCACCATTTGCCTGCACGTAGGCGCCGAGCGCATCGGTCTGCGCCTCGTCGAACTGGGGGGGTTTCTTCTCGGCCTGGGCCTCGCCGCGCATCGCCGGCATGCGGCCGGTCGACACCTGGAAGTAGACTGCGGCTTCGCCGACACCGATCAGGCTGGGCCCGCGGTCCGGCACGCCCTGCAAGTTGACGCCGTGACAGCTGACGCACGACGTGTCGAACAGCTGCTTGCCTGTTCGCAACAGCGCCGACTGAGACTCGTCCGCGACCGCCACCTGTGGCGACGGTGTGAGTGTGGCCGCAAGGCCACCGGCGACGGCCAGTCCGATCAGCAGCAGCAGCGCTGCCGACAGGCGCCGGCGCAGCCGACGGCGGGACTTGTCGGTCATCGAACTCCTTCTCATCGGACGAAGTAAATGACGGCGAACAGCGCGATCCACACGATGTCGACGAAGTGCCAGTAGTACGAGACGACGATCGCGGCGGTGGCCTGGGCGGGCGTGAACTTGCTCATCCTCGTTCGGGCGAGCAGGAAGATGAACGCGACGAGCCCACCGATGACGTGCAGGCCGTGGAAACCGGTGGCCAGGTAGAACACCGAGCCGTACGCGCTGCTGGAGATCGACGTGCCCTCGCTGACCAGCTGGATGTACTCGTAGCCCTGGCCGAGGACGAAGAACAGGCCCATCAGGAAGGTGACGACATACCAGCGACGCAGTCCGAACACGTCGCCGCGCTCGGCGGCGAACACGCCCATCTGGCAGGTGAATGACGACGCGATCAGCACCAGCGTCACCGGCACGGCCTGGACCAGGTTCAAATGCGTGGGCGCGGGCGGCCAGTCGCCGCCGGCCTGGGCGCGCGCGGTGAAGTACATCGCGAACAGTCCAGCAAAGAACATCAGCTCGCTGGAAAGCCACACAATGGTGCCGACACTGACCATGTTGGGTCGGTTCAGCGAATGTACTCGCGACGTGATGGCGGTTCCCGAGGTCCCTACAGCGCTCGTCACAGTGCAAGTATGACGCTTTGTAGTTGTTGAACTCCACCCGGGTCGAGCAATTCGACATAATCAGCGGGTGGCATCCGAAGAAGCACAGCCGACCGGTTCCAATGACTCTCCGACGTGGCCGCAGGTCCTCGGCCGGTTGACCACGGGCCATGCCCTTGCGCCCGGTCAAGCGGGCTGGGCGATGGACCAGATCATGACGGGTTCGGCGACGCCCGCACAGATCGCCGCCTTCGGCGTGTCGATGAAGATGAAGCGTCCGACTCCCGCCGAAGTGACCGAGCTGGCCGACACCATGCTCAAGCACGCGCGCCGGGTGCCCACCGCGGAGATTGGCAACGAGACCGTCGACGTGGTCGGTACGGGTGGCGACGGCTCCAACACGGTCAACCTGTCGACGATGGCCGCCATCGTGGTGGCCGCGGCCGGGGTGCCGGTGATCAAACACGGCAACCGAGCCGCATCGTCGCTGTCCGGCGGCGCCGACACGCTTGAGGCGCTCGGTGTGCGCATCGACCTGGGGCCCGACGACGTCGCCCGCAGCGTCGCAGAGGTCGGCATCGGGTTTGCGTTCGCGCCGCAGTTCCACCCGTCGTATCGGCACGCCGGGGTCGTGCGCCGCGAGATCGGCGTGCCGACGGTGTTCAATCTGCTTGGGCCACTGACGAATCCGGCCTCGCCGCGGGCCGGTCTCATTGGCTGCGCCTGGGCAGATCTGGCGGAGGTGATGGCAGGGGTGTTCGCCACCCGGCGCTCCAGCGTGCTGGTGGTGCACGGCGACGACGGTCTCGACGAGCTGACCACCACGACCACCAGCACCATCTGGCGGGTCCAGGCTGGGACGGTGGAGCGGCTCACGTTCGACCCCGCGGCGTTCGGCTTCAAACGCGCCGAGCTTTCCGAATTGGTCGGCGGAGACGCGGAAGCCAATGCCGCAGAAGTTCGTTCGGTGTTCGGCGGTGCCAAGGGGCCGGTGCGCGATGCGGTGGTGCTCAACGCCGCCGGAGCGATGGTGGCCCACGCGGGACTAGCCAGCGACGCCAAATGGGTGCCTGCCTGGGAGGCCGGGCTTGCCCGCGCCACCGAGGCGATCGACTCCGGGGCGGCCGAGAAGCTGCTCGCGCGTTGGGTGCGGTTCACCCAAAAGGTCTGAGCCTGCGATTGCTCCCCAGCTTCCGCGTGGGCCCTGCTCGGCGGCCACCCGTGCCGAGCGCGCCGACGCGGCCCACGCCGAAAGGTGTCCCGCCGATCCCACCGGCGAGGCGTACCCGGGCTCTGCCCGCACGATGCGCACCCCTGGCTGCGCGAGCCAGCGCGCGATCAGCGCCGTCTCCTCGACAAGCGCCCCGCCAAGCGGCGCCGATGTTGGCAAAATCGCTTGTGCCCCAGCGCAAATCGCGTCGATGACCGGCATCGGCGGGACGCCACGGCCTGCGTTGCCCGCAGCTGCCAGCTGACCGTGCCGGATCACCGCCAGGTGCCATCCGCCGTTGCCGTCGGGGCGCGCCACCACCATTTCGGTGACGGCGGCGAGCGCCCGTAGCCGCTGGCCGCGCCACAACACGTCGATCGCCGCGGCGGCGTGATCGCGCAAGCGGGCCGCGGTTTCGTAGCGGTTGCGCTCGGCCAAGTCGGCGATGTGCGACAGCGCCGCTGTGAGGCCGCGGTTGTCGTGGCCCTCGATGAGTTCGGTCGCGCGCTGCGGTGCGTCCGCGTAGTCGGCGGCGGTGGCCTCACGCGGTGCGGGACACGGCGACAACTCACGCTCGGGACAGGCGTGCAGCGCGGAACGGCCGAGCCGCTTGGTGCACGTCCGCACCCCGGTGAACCGGGCGAGCAGCGCGGCGGTTTCGACTGCATCGGCGCGGGAGCGGAACGGCCCGACCGCGCAGTCGTGCTTGGGGGTGCGGACAATCGAAAACCGCGGGAACGCTTCGTCTGTCAGCACCACCCACCACCATCGGTGCGGAAACTTCGACCGGCGGTTGTAGGGCGGCGCGTGCGCGGCTAGCAATCGCAGTTCGCGCACCCCGGCTTCCAGGTCGTGCGCGCACTCGACGTGGTCGACCGCGGTGGCCAGCGACGCCATCTCCTTGATGCGGGTACGAGGGTCGGCGCCGTTGAAGTACTGGCCCACTCGCCTGCGCAGGTCGACCGCGGTGCCGACGTAGAGCACTTCGGCCGACGGTCCGCGGAACAGGTAGACACCGGGCCGATGGGGCAGCGCGTCCGCGAGATACCGCTTGCGGCGCTGGGCCGGTGTCACGTCGGGCAGATACGAACGCAGGTCGGTGTAGGTGTGCACGCCTTGGTTGCCGACCCGCTCGATCAGCCCGTGCAGCACGTCGACCGTGGCGCGCGCGTCGTCGAGAGCGCGGTGGGTCGGAGTGGTGGCGGCGCCGAACAGCTGCGCAAGGGCGGCCAGCCGCGCGCTGGGTGCCTCGTCGCGGGTGAGTACGCGGCGGGCGAGCCGCACCGTGCAGAGCACCGGCGGTTTCGGCCAGGCGATCTGACAGCGCTCGGCGGCGGCCTTGAGGAAGCTGATGTCGAATCCTGCATTGTGGGCGACCAGTACCGCGCCCCGGGCGAACTCCAGAAAGGTCGGAAGCACCGACTCGATGGTCGGCGCGTTGCACACCATCGCCGTCGTGATGCCGGTCAGCGCCACGATCTGGGGTGGGATGCTGCGCCCGGGATCGACCAGCGTGGCCAGCTCACCGAGCACCGCGCCGCCGCGCACCTTGACCGCCCCGATCTCGGTGATGGAGTCGTGGCCGTCACCTGAGGAGCGTCCTCCGGTGGTCTCCAGGTCGACGACGACGAAGGTGGTGTCGCGCAACGAGACCTCAGACAGTGGATCCACATCAGCGAAGCTGAGCTGGCCCATGGGCTGACGGTAAGGAAAGCCTCCGACAGCGCGGGGTTGCCACACCGGCGGCCGTTATCTGTCGGTACCCCTCGATACCGTGCGGACAACACCGAACCGAGAGGACTGCCACATGGCACACGATGAGCGGCCCGATACGGGCACGGTGAAGATCGACTGCGACGACTGCGCAGTACGCGGACCTGGGTGTAGCGACTGCGTCGTCAGCGTCTTGCTCGGGGTGCCCGACGCGTTGCTGGACGACGAGCGCCGGGCGCTGGAAGTGCTCGCCGACGTAGGATTGGCGCCGCGGCTGCGGCTGGTTCCGATCCATCGCCACGGCGATTCCGGAGTTGCCTAGAACGACACGCGCTAACAGGGGCGTGGAGACGAACTCTGAGACAGCTGTTAAATTTGCGTCCTCTGTTGGACAAGGCCGATGCCGTTTCGTAACCTATCTGAGACCTAAGAGCAGTCCGACGCGGATTCGTCACGGCAGTTGAAGGACGCAAATCTTGAGATTTGACCGCACGCACTGGAGCACGCGTTGGTTTAGACGACCCGTCATAGGTGTGATTGCCGGTTTAACGGTCTTCGGAAGCTTTCTCGCCGCAAATGTGCAGGCTGATCCCGCTGACGATGCTTTGGCAAAGCTCAACGAATTGTCGCGGCAAGCCGAGCAGACCACCGAGGCGATGCATTCGGCACAGCTGGATCTGAATAACAAGCTGGCTGTGCAGCAGGCCGCTGACGCAAAACATGCCACAGACGTTTCCGTCGTCGAATCGGCGAAGTCGAAATTGGCAACATTCCAGACCTCCGTCGACAAGTTAGCTGCGGCGCAATATATGGGCGGCAGGACCGACAGCCTCGACGCAATCCTGACGGCTACGTCGCCGCAGGGGCTCATCGATCAACTCTCCGTGCAGCGGGTGATGGCCGCCGAGATGTCGGCTCAGATGAAGAGCTATCGCGAGATCGGCGAACAGGCCGCTCTGGCCGAGCAGGCGTCCGCGAAGTCGGCCGCGGACGCCAAGACCGCCGCCGAACAGGCCGCCGCGGTGCGCGCCGACCTGCAATCCAAGCAAAGTCAACTGCAGTTGCAGATTGCCGTGGTCAAGTCGCAATACAACGCCCTGACCCCCAACCAGCGCGAGGCACTGGCGGCCATGCCACCCGCGCCGCCCGCGCCTCCCGCACCGCCACCTCCTGGTGACCCGGCAATCCTGGCCGCCCCGCCTGGCGCCATCCCACCCGGTGACATCGCACCGCCTGACGAGGCCCTTCCCGGCGCGCCCGGTGGCGGCGATCGCGCCGTCGCAATTCAGGCCGCGCTGAGCCGGATCGGTTCGCCGTATTCGTGGGGCGGATCCGGCCCGAGCGCCTTCGACTGCTCCGGACTGGTGATGTGGGCGTTCCAGCAGCAGGGCATTTCGCTGCCGCACTCCAGCCAGGCGCTGGCCAGCGGCGGGCAACCGGTGGATACATCACAGATGCAGCCGGGCGACCTGGTCACCTATTACTCCGACGCATCGCATGTGGGCATCTACATCGGCGACGGGATGATGGTGCACGCGTCGACCTACGGCACGCCGGTGCGAGTCGCCCCGGTGAACAATGCGCCGATCCACAACGTCCGCCGGTACTGACCGTCGACGGCTCGGTGCCCTCCTCGTCGCTGAGTTGATCTGCGCCGTGCTTGTTGTCGGTCGGCCCGACTCCGCTCCGACCGGTCCGGCGATCGCCACGCCTGCGTCGCTCACCACGCCTGCCGCGGCGTCGACCAGCCAGACGCTGAGCGACGGTCGCATCGTCCGCCTCGTCGGCTTGGGCGGGTCGCACACGGCTCCGCTGCTCGCGCGGATCGCGGCGCAGATGGATGACGCGGCGCAGGCCGTCACCGCGTTCTGGGGCCCCGATTGGCCGCGTGAGGTGCTCATCGTTGCTGCGGGCTCGGATGCGCAGTTCGCCAACCTTGCGGCCGGCGGTGCGGACATCGCCGCCACCACCACCGCGCAGCGCATCATGTTCGCCCCTGGCGCGGCGTCGATGAGCGATAGCGCGCTGCGAATCGTGTTGCGCCATGAGCTTTTCCATTACGCCGCGCGTGCCGACACTGCCGCCGACTCGCCACGCTGGCTGACCGAAGGTGTCGCTGATTACGTCGGGCGTCCACAGACGCCGCCTCCCTCGAACGCCGTCGAGATGGCGCAACTACCGACCGACGCCGACCTGGACACCGCGGGAAGTGCTCGGTCATTGGCATACGACCGGGCATGGTGGTTCAGCCGGTTCGTCGCCGACAAGTACGGCAGTTCGACGCTGCGGGCGCTGTATGTGCGGGCCTGCGGACACGGCCACCCCGATGTGGCGACAGCTGTGCGCGAAACCCTGGGTGCCGACCTCGACACGGTCCTGACCCGCTGGCAGCAATGGATCACGGGCTAATCTGGCCCGGATGACCCGACTTCTGCTGGTTACCAATGACTTTCCGCCGCGACGTGGCGGCATCCAGTCCTACCTCGAGGAACTGGTGGGCCAGCTCGTGCACACCGGCTCACACACACTGACGGTGTATGCGCCGAAGTGGAAGGGCTCCGACGACTTCGATCGAGCCGCGGCGTACGAGGTGGTACGTCATCCGGGCACGCTGATGCTGCCGGTGCCGTCGGTGGCCACCCGGATGCGGCGGCTCATCAAGCGACACGACATCGAAACCGTCTGGTTTGGAGCGGCCGCGCCGCTGGCACTGATGGCGCCGCTGGCCCGCGACGCCGGCGTCGGCCGCGTCATCGCCAGCACCCATGGTCACGAGGTTGGCTGGTCGATGTTGCCGCTGGCCCGAACGGCCTTGCGCCGCATCGGAAACGGCACCGACGTGGTGACCTACGTGAGCCAGTACACGCGCGGACGGTTCGCGTCGGCATTCGGAGCGGACGCCGCACTCGAGCACGTGCCGCCCGGCGTGGACACCGATCGGTTCGTACCCGACGAAGTCGCGCGCGCCGAGCTGCGCGCCCGGTATCGGCTGGGGGAGAGGCCGGTGGTGGTGTGTCTGTCGCGCCTGGTTCCCCGCAAGGGCCAGGACATGTTGATCCGCGCACTGCCGTCGATCCGGCAGCGCGTCCGCGGTGCCGCGCTGGTCATCGTTGGCGGCGGGCCGTACCGGACGACTCTTCGCCGGCTCGCGCACAGCTTCGGGGTTGCCGAGCACGTGGTGTTCACCGATGGGGTGCCCGGTGACGAACTTCCTGGGCACCACGCGATGGCCGATGTGTTCGCGATGCCGTGCCGCACCCGTGGTGGGGGCATGGACGTCGAGGGGTTGGGCATCGTCTACCTGGAGGCGTCCGCGACGGGAGTCCCGGTGGTCGCCGGGCGCTCCGGCGGCGCACCGGAAACGGTGCTCGACGGTGAGACCGGTCTGGTGGTCGACGGCTGGGACGTCGGCGCGATCGCATCGTCAGTCAGCGACCTGCTCGCCGACCCGGATCGGGCGGCCCGGATGGGCGCGGCAGGACGGCGCTGGGTGGTCGACAACTGGCAATGGCGCACTCAGGCGCAGCGGCTTGCCGCGCTGCTTTAGTGTCGTGAGTCATTAGTTCACGAGCAAGGGTGGGCGTCGGCCCGGACTGGCATCGCCCAACGTGCGCTGGCTGCGAAATTTCGCCGATTCTTTCGCCGTACATGCACGTTCGGTGTGAGCGGGACCGCGTCCTGCGTCTAGACGAGGTCAGCCGATCAGATCCTCCAGTCGGCAACTACTGTCGCCGATTTAGTGACTCAGGACACTAATCCTTGTCGTAGAGCGCTTCGATGTCGGTGGCGAACTTCTGAGCCACCACTTTGCGCTTGACCTTCATCGTCGGCGTCAGCTCGCCGGTGTCCTCGGTGAAGTCGACGGCCAATATGCGGAATTTGCGGATCGCCTCCGCCTTGGACACCGCCTGGTTGGCTTCCTTGACAGCGAGGTCGATCTCGGAGACGAGGTCGGGGTCGCCTACCAGGTCACCGACGGATGTGCCGGCGTCCTTGCTATTGCGTTGCTTCCAGCCGTCGAAGGCCTCGGGGTCGATCGTGATGAGTGCGGCGATGAATGGCTTGGCGTCGCCGACGGCCATCGCCTGGCTGATCAGCGGGTGCGCGCGCAGCCGGTCCTCGAGAATGGCCGGTGCGACGTTCTTGCCGCCCGCGGTGACGATGATTTCCTTCTTGCGGCCGATGATCGTCAGGAAGCCGTCCTCGTCGATCGCGCCGAGGTCGCCGGTGTGGAACCAGCCGTCGGAGAAGACGGCCTTGGTCTCCTCGTCGTTGTGCCAGTAGCCGCTGAACACGACGCCGCCCTTGACCAGCAGCTCATCGTCGTCGCCAAGGCGCATACTGTTGCCGGGCAACAACTTTCCGACGGTGCCGACCTTGACGTCGTCGACGCGGTTGACGGTGATGGCGGCACTGGTCTCGGTCAGGCCGTACCCCTCGTAGATGGTCAGGCCGACGCCGCGGTAGAAGTGGCCCAGCCGGGCGCCCAGCGGTGCGCCGCCCGAGATCGCGCCGCGGCAGTCGCCGCCGAGCGCGGCGCGAAGCTTTCCGTAGACCAGCCGGTCGAACAGTGCATGCTTCGCCCGCAGTAGCAGGCCCGCGCCGCCGGAGTCCTGCGCCTGGCTGAATTCGATCGCGGTGTTGGCGGCCATCTCGAAGATCCGGCCCTTGCCGTCGTTGCGCGCGTTCTGTTCCGCGGTGTTGTACACCTTTTCGAACACCCGCGGCACCGAGACCACCAGCGTCGGCTTGAACACACCGAACGTCGGGACCAGGTTCTTGATGTCGCTGGTGAATCCGAGCGTCACCTTGTTGGCGAACGCCGCCACGGTGATCGCGCGGGCCAGCACGTGCGCAAGGGGAAGGAAGACCAACATCTTCTCGCCCTTGTCCAGCAGGGTCGGGAAACAGTCCTTGGCTCCGCGGATTTCGTAGCTGAGGTTGGAGTGGGTCAGCTGGCAACCCTTGGGCCTCCCGGTGGTGCCCGAGGTGTAGATCAGCGTGGCCGGATCCGCGGCCTTGATCGCAGCCAGCCGGTCATCGAGCTGCTTAGGGTCGACCGAGGAGGCCGCCTCGGCGAGCTCGTCAAGTGCAGCGGTGCCAGAACCCTCGATGCGCAGCACCTTGCGCAGCTCGGGCAGCTCGCCCTTGAGGTGCTCGATCTTGTCGGCGTGCGCGTCGGTCTCGGCGAAGATCAGCACCGCGCCGGAATCGGCCAGCACGAACTTCACCTGCTCGGCCGAGCTCGTCTCGTAGATGGGTACGGTGACCGCACCCGCGGCCAGAATGGCGAAGTCGAGAATGGGCCATTCGTAGCGCGTCGCCGACAGCACCGCCACCCGATCGCCGGGCTTGACGCCCTCGGCGATCAAACCCAAAGCGGTCGAACGGATCTGGTCGGCTGCCTGCTTACACGAGACATTGGTCCATGCCCCGTCGACCAGGCGCTGGAAGATCACGTGGTCGGGATCGTCGCGTTCGTGGGCGAACACGGACGACACGACGTTGTCGTGCTCGCCGACGGTGAATGATGCAGGAACACTGAACTCGCGCACGATATTGGCCTCTCGACATCCAGCGGCTTTGCCTTTCCCAGCCTAGTCGGCCGCCATCGGCCAGGTCAGGCGCATATGTGAAGCTTGTACCCGATGAACAGCATCCAAATCGCGGACGAAACCTTCGTCGCCGCCGACCCCGCCGAGGTCGGCAGGGCTATCGGGGATCCCGCGAGCTGGCGACGGTGGTGGCCCGACCTGCGATTAACGGTGGTCGAGGACCGCGCAGCGGCCGGGCACCGCTGGACCGTGACCGGCGCCCTGACCGGGACAATGGAGATCTGGTGCGAACCCGTCCTTGACGGCGTCATCTTGCACTATTTTCTTCACGCCGAACCGTCCGGTGTGGCGGCGTGGCAGCTGGCCAAGATGAACCTGGCCAAGTGCAACCATCAGCGCCGGGTGGCCGGCAAGAGGATGGCGTTCGAGGTCAAGCAGCGGCTGGAGGCTTCGCGGCCAGTGGGGTTACCGCCGCTGGCCTGATAGTTCGGCCAGAGCATTCGGGGGAAGGTAGATTTTCTGCCATTAAGCAGACCTAGCGGGGAAGAATTCAGTGGCGGACAAGACGGCGCAGACCATCTACATCGATGCCGATCCGGGAACGGTGATGGACGTCATCGCCGATATCGGCTCCTATCCGGAGTGGGTCGCCGAGTACAAGGAGACCGAGGTACTCGAGGCCGACGACGCGGGCTACCCGAAGACGGCCCGGCTCGTGCTCGACGCCGCCGTCCTCAAGGACACCATGGTGCTGTCCTACGATTGGCCGCCCGACCACGGCTCGGTACGGTGGACATTGGTGTCGAGCTCGCTGCTCAAGGCGCTCGATGGCGCATATCGATTGACGCCCAAGGGATCTGGAACAGATGTTACCTATGAGCTCTCGGTCGACCTGATCATCCCGATGATCGGGCTACTGAAACGCAAGGCTGAACGTCGCCTCACGGATACCGCATTGAAGGACCTCAAGAAACGAGTCGAGGCTGAGTGAATCGGCAGCCGCCGCCCGTATCAGTCTCTTCGTCGGTAAGGGCGGCGTAGGTAAGTCGACGTTGGCGACAGCCACCGCCGTGCGCGACGCGCGCGCAGGACTGCGAGTGCTGATCGTGTCCACCGACCAGGCCCACTCGATCGGTGACGTGCTGGGCGTGACGGTCACGCCGACCGGCCTGCGCGAGCCGACGCGGGTGCTCGCCGACTTGGATGTTGGGGGAGATGCCGGCAACGGCGGGTTCCTCGACGCGCTGGCGCTGGACACCCTGGCGCTGCTAGAGGGGCGATGGCGCGATATCGCCGGCCTGCTGTCCAGCAGATTTCCGGAATCTGATCTGGGTGCCGTTGCGCCAGAGGAACTTTCGGCGCTGCCGGGTATCCAGGAGGTGCTTGGCCTTCACGAGGTCGGCGAATTGGCGTCTTCGGGGGAGTGGGACCACGTCGTGGTCGACTGCGCCTCGACGGCCGATGCGCTGCGCATGCTGACGCTGCCCGCGACGTTCGGCCTCTATGTCGAGCGGGCATGGCCGCGGCACCGTCGCCTTTCCGGCGCTTCCGAGGACGCGCGCTCGGCCGCCATCGTCGGACTGCTCGAACGCATCGGAGCCGGCACCGAACAACTGAGCTCGCTGCTCACCGACGGGGAGCGGGTCAGCGCATTTCTGGTGCTGACGGCCGAACGCGTGGTGGCCGCGGAAGCGGTGCGCACCATGGGGTCGCTGGCGTTGATGGGCGTGCGGATCGACGAGCTGATCGTCAATCAGGTTCTGCTGCAGGATGATTCGTACGAATATCGCAATCTGCCCGAGCATCCGGCGTTCGACTGGTATTCCGAGCGCATCGGCGAACAGCAGACGGTGCTGGCCGAACTGGACACGAAGATCGGTGACGCTGCGCTGGTGCTCGTGCCGCACGTGGCAGGCGAACCAATCGGCCCCAAGGCGCTCGGCGAACTGCTGGACGGCGCGCGTCGCCGCGACGGTTCGCCGCCGCCGGGACCGGTGCGCCCGATCGTCGACCGCGAATCCGGATCTGGCCTCGAAGCCGTCTACCGATTGCGGCTAGAGTTGCCGCAGGTCGACTCCGCCGCGTTGACGTTGGGCCGGGTCGACGACGACTTGATCATCGGCGCCGGCGGGATGCGGCGCCGCGTTCGGCTGGCGTCCGTCCTGCGGCGGTGCATTGTGATGGACGCCCAGTTGCGAGGCAGCGAGTTGACGGTGCGTTTTCGACCGAATCCGGAGGTGTGGCCAGCGTGAGTGGGGCTCACCCAGATCTCGGTCCCGAACTGCGGCAGTTGGCGCAGACCATTCTGGACAGACTCGATCCGGCGGTGCGAATGGCCGCAGCCCGCGCGGCGAGCAGCGCGGGATCCTCCCAGGGGCCCCCCAAGTGCCAGCAGGTGTGGTGCCCCGTCTGTGCGCTCGCCGCGTTGGTGTCCGGTGAGCAGCATCCGCTACTGAGCGTGGTCGCCGAACACAGCGTGGCGCTGCTGACCGTGATCAGGGCGCTCATAGAAGACACTGCAGACACAACCGATGGCAAAGGACCGCCCGAATCGCCGCAGCCACCGTCGTCGCCTGGCGGTCCGGACGGTGACGAACCGCCGCCGCAGGGTCCGGGCCGCTATCAGCACATCCCGGTGAGTGTCGAAGAGTGACCTCGCGCGTCGGCAATGTGGTCGCATCCACACTGCGTGGGTAAAGTTGTCGCAGAGCACCGTCCGGCGCTCGGTCCTGGGGAGGGTCCATGTGGTATTGGCTGTTTAAGTACATCTTCATGGGTCCCCTGCTGTCGCTGCTGGGTCGCCCGAAAGTCGAAGGGTTGGAATATGTTCCGCATTCCGGCCCGGTGATCTTGGCCAGTAACCACCTTGCCGTCGCGGACAGCTTCTATCTGTGCCTGGTGGTGCGGCGCCGGATCACCTACCTGGCCAAGGCCGAGTACTTCACTGGCACCGGGCTCAAGGGCTGGTTCAAGCGCTGGTTCTTCACTTCGGCCGGTCAGGTGCCGATCGACCGCACCGATGCAGACGCTGCGCAGAGCGCGCTGAACACCGGTGGGCGGATTCTGCGGGAGGGCAAGCTGCTCGGCATGTATCCCGAAGGCACCCGCTCGCCCGACGGCCGGCTGTACAAGGGCAAGACCGGACTCGCCCGGCTGGCGCTGCAGACCGGTGTGCCGGTGATTCCCGTCGCGATGATCGGAACCGACATCGTCAACCCTCCTGGCAGCAAGATGTGGCGGTTCGGCCGCGTGAAGGTCAAGTTCGGCAAGCCGATGGACTTCAGCAGGTTCGAAGGCCTTGCCGGCAACCGGTTCATCGAGCGTGCCGTCATCGACGAGGTGATGTACGAGCTGATGCGGCTGTCCGGGCAGGAGTATGTGGACCTCTACGCTGCGGACGTCAAAGAGGGCAAAGAACCCAAGGCCCAGATCGCCGCTTAGTTGACCGCGGGCACCGGCGCGGCGTCGACCGCCTGCCGATTGCGCTCGGCGGTGCGCGACGAAATCGTGCCTGCCACGACGATCACCGCCAGCGCCCACCAGACGTACGAGCCGCCGGCGAGCTGACGCCACAACGACGCGGCCGTCTCCTCGTGCTCGCGCATCAGCGGGATCGGTGTCCACACCATCAGCGCGATACCGGCCAGGGTCACCAGGCCGAGCGCGACATGCCGGTGGCGATAGGCCAGCACCGTGCACACGAGCACGGCAGGCAACGCCCACACCCAGTGGTGCGACCACGACACCGGCGAGACCACCAGACCGAACATCGCCACGCAGATCAGTGCCATCACCGGTTCGTCGGCTTTGAACGCGCGCCGGGCGGCCCACACCGTCAGCCCCAGCACAGCGAAGCAGGCCAGCGTCCACACCACGAACCGCTCACCTTCGCCGAGGCCCAGCCGGGCCAGCGCGCCCGCGATGTTCTGGTTGGTGTTCAGAGTGACGGTGCCGATCCGGTCGGTGTTGCTCACGGTTTCGGTCCAGTACTCCCAGGAGTCGCGCCACGCGAACGCGAAGCCGGCGAGTGTGGCCACCACTGCCGACGCCACCGTCACGAGCAGAGCCCGTGTGTCGCGTCGCAGCAGGAAGTACAGCAGGAACACCGCAGGGGTGAGCTTCAGGGCGATCGCCAGGCCCAGCAGCATGCCCCGCGGCCATGGCGTCTTACGCGGCACACAATCGGCGATCACCAGCGTCATCAACACCACGTTGATCTGCCCGAAGTCGAAGTTCGACCGGATCGGTTCCAGGTAGATCACCGCGGGCGCCACGACGGCCGCGGCCAGCCAGCACCGGCGCAGCCAGGCCGGCTCGCCGGTCAAGGATGTCTCCGGCCACACGTTCAGCCGGGTCAGCACCAGCACGGTCGACGCGATCAGCAGCACCAACGTGGTCGATGTGATCGCGGCGCTGGCCACAGGAAGCGGCAGCCAGGCAAACGGAGCGAAGGCGACTGCCGCCAGCGGCGGATAGGTAAACGGCAGGTCCAGGCCGCCGCGGGTGTGGAACATGGTGCCGTCGGCGTACAGCGGCCTGCCGTCGAGCCAGGCCTGACCGCCCATCCGGTAGACGTCGACGTCGATGCGGTACGGCGTGTGGCCAAGCAGGCGCCAGCCGGCCCAGGCCAACGCCGCAACGGTGAGCAGCTGGAACAGCCGCCAGGCGAGCGTTGGCCCCCAACCAGCCCCGCCGGGCGACCGCCAAATACTCATGTCGCAGACCACACTATCGGGGCGCAGCGGCGCGTCGACCGGTATCCCGGCCCCGACGCGCGCAGGTCGGCGTAAGTTTTCTGCGTGTTCGACGCACAAAAGATCGACTTCAGCTTCGACTTCGCCATCCCACCGGAGCGGTTACCGCTGATGTGGTGCCTGATCGCCTTCCTCCTGACGTTCTTGGTGACGCGCACTATCGTCCGGTACATCCGCGCGCACGCCGACAGCGATGCGCCGCGCAAGTGGTGGCAGCCGCGCAATTTGGGCCATGGCTCGGTGCACATCCACCATGTGGTGATAGGCGTAGTGCTGGTCATGGTCTCCGGGGTGACGATGGTGACATTGGCGGTCGACGGTGGAGTACCCGAATTTACGGCAGCCGCAATCTTTTTCGGTATCGGCGCCGCGCTGGTCCTTGACGAGTTCGCCCTGATCCTGCACTTGCAGGATGTGTACTGGGCAGAGGATGGCCGGACATCCGTGGACGCGGTATTCGCTGCGGTGGCAGTGGCAGGGCTGCTGATAGTAGGCCTCAACCCGCTGGCATTCTTCGATGTCAGCCTGTGGCGCGATGATCACTCGCTGGCGGCGCGCGCCGCGGTGGTTGGCGGCGCGATCCTGACACTGATGCTCGCGGTGATCGTCCTGCTCAAGGGCAAGGTGTGGACCGGGCTGGTCGGCATGTTCATCACCCCGCTGCTCGTGATCGGCGCACTGCGGCTGTCCCGCCCGCACGCACCGTGGGCGCGCTGGCGATACAGCAATCGGCCCCGCAGGATGCACAAAGCTCTTGAGCGGGAACGCAGGCAGCGCCGGCCCGTGGTTCAGGCGAAGCTCTGGCTTCAGCACGTGGTCGCGGGGGAGCCACACTTCCCCGACGACAAGGAAGTCAACGAGCAGCTGGACCGCGAGATCCATGCCGCGCCCGCTCCTGCCGAACGTCCGCAAGCCGCGCGGGATAAGGCAGGAGTGTGAGGTACTTCTACGACACCGAGTTCATCGACAACGGCCGCACCATCGAGTTGATCTCGATCGGTGTCGCCGCCGAGGACGGCCGCGAATATTACGCGATCTCAACCGAATTCGATCCGGATCGGGCCGGCAGCTGGGTGCGCAAACATGTGCTGCCCAAGCTCCCGTCGCCGGCGTCGCAACTGTGGCGCTCGCGCAGGCAGATCCGCGCGGAATTGGAGGACTTCTTCGGCGTCGACGGCGACGAGCCGATCGAGCTGTGGGCCTGGGTCGGCGCCTATGACCACGTGGTGCTGTGCCAGCTGTGGGGGCCGATGACCGATCTGCCGCCCGCGATTCCGCGGTTCACCCGTGAGCTGCGCCAGTTCTGGGAGGAGCGCGGCTCGCCGCGAATGCCTCCACGCCCACGCGACGCGCACGACGCGCTGGTCGACGCACGGCACAATCTGCTTCGATTCCGGCTGATGACCACGGGCGTCCTACCTGCGCAGGCATGAAAAAAGCGGTATCGGCGCCCAGCTACCATGAACGGGTGAACTGGACCGTCGACGTACCCATCGACCAGCTGCCTCCGCTGCCGCCATTGCCCGACGAACTGCGGCACCGGCTGGACGCTGCCCTGGCCAAGCCGGCGGCCCAGCAGCCCAGCTGGGACGCCGATGCGGCCAAGGTCATGCGCACGGTATTGGAGAGCGTTCCCCCGGTGACCGTGCCGTCGGAGATCGAGCGGCTCAAGGGACTGCTTGCCGACGTGGCCCGCGGCGAGGCGTTCTTGCTGCAGGGGGGCGACTGCGCCGAGACGTTCGCCGATAACACCGAGCCGCACATCCGGGCCAACATCCGCACTCTGCTGCAAATGGCGGTGGTGCTCACCTATGGCGCCAGCATGCCGGTGATCAAGGTGGCCCGCATCGCCGGGCAGTACGCCAAGCCGCGATCGGCCGACATCGACGCGCTGGGCCTGAGGTCCTACCGCGGCGACATGATCAACGGCTTCGCCCCCGACGCCGCGATGCGCGAGCACGACGCGTCGCGGCTGGTGCGCGCGTACGCCAACGCCAGCGCCGCGATGAACCTGGTGCGTGCACTCACCTCCGGTGGCCTTGCGTCGCTGGATCTCGTGCACGACTGGAACCGGGAGTTCGTCAGGACGTCGCCTGCAGGTGCCCGCTATGAGGCGCTGGCCGGCGAGATCGACCGCGGCCTGCGGTTCATGAACGCGTGCGGCGTCAACGACCCGAACTTGCAAACCGCCGAAATCTACGCCAGCCATGAGGCTTTGGTGCTCGACTACGAGCGCGCGATGCTGCGGCTGTCCGACGATGCGAGTGGCGAGCCCAAGCTGTATGACCTCTCCGCGCACTACGTGTGGATCGGGGAGCGCACCCGCCAGCTCGACGGCGCGCACGTCGCGTTCGCCGAGGTGATCGCCAACCCGATCGGGGTGAAGATCGGGCCGACGATGACCCCGGAGCTGGCCGTCGAATACGTCGAACGGCTCGATCCGCACAACCAGCCGGGGCGGCTCACGATCGTCAGCAGGCTCGGCAACAACAAGGTGCGCGATCTGCTGCCGCCGATCATCGAGAAGGTGCAGGCCACCGGCCATCAGGTCATTTGGCAGTGCGACCCGATGCACGGCAACACCCACGAGAGCTCGACCGGCTACAAGACCCGCCACTTCGACCGCATCGTTGATGAGGTGCAGGGGTTCTTCGAGGTGCACCGCGCGCTTGGCACCCATCCGGGCGGTATCCACGTCGAGATCACCGGCGAGAACGTCACCGAGTGCCTCGGCGGTGCGCAGGACATCTCGGACTCCGACCTGGCCGGCCGCTATGAGACTGCGTGCGATCCCCGGCTGAACACCCAGCAGAGCCTCGAGCTGGCATTCCTCGTCGCGGAGATGCTGCGCGACTGAAATTGCCGCGCCAGCGGTGTGCCCGACGACAATACGATCCTCTACGTGGGTCTTGCGATTGTCGTTCTGGTCATTGGCATTCCGATCGGGCTGTACATGCTGTTGCGGCCCAAGCATGTCTGGTGGACCTTCGAGTCGTGGAAGTACAAGAATCCGGAGGCCAACGAGCCCAGTGAGACCGCGTACGGGCTGTCCGCGCTGAGTGGTGGCGGCGTCATCGTGGCGGCGATCATCCTGGCCTGGGTGGCATGGTCGACGGAAAAGGACCAACGGGCCGCCGAGGACAGGCGCCAGGTGGAGGCGGCCGAGCAGAAGGCCATCGACGAGTATGTGGCACCGAAACCGGAGAACCGCGGCCAGTTGCCCGTCATCGGATACGTCGTGACGCCGCAGCAAAACGGACGGCAGACCTACGAGGTGTTCTTTCTGCAACCGCCGGACGTGTACCCGGCAGATATCAAGAACTTTGGCGCCGAGAAGGGCTGGTTCAATTGCGTCACTCGGGTGGGTGAAAGTCGCAAAACGAACCCGGTGACGGTCAGCGCCCACCTGAGCTGGGAGCCGACAGCGCCGCCGGATGACGGCGAAGCCGACAAATGCACCGTCGATGCGCTGGCGCAGTCGAGTGAGATCGATTCGGAGTTCTTCTCGCTTGAAACGCCGTCGCCCATAGTCACCGACTCCGCCATCGTCGACGTGAACGGAAAGGTATTGATGCCCGCGGGGCCGGGCAACGCCGTGCCCAAGCTGGAGGTCCCACCGCGCCGGTAGGCCGCTCAGATCAGGTTGACGATATTGCTGCCGACAGTCCATGCGGCGGCGGCGACCAGCCCGGTCAGCGTCAGCACCGCGACCACCCAGAACAGCAGTACCCGCTTGGCGCGCTGGCGGGCCCAATAGAACTCGTCGATATCGATACCGGCGAATTGCCCTGACACGCCTTGATATTCGAGATCGTCGTCCGGCGGGACCGGCTGCATATCATCGCGAGTGAGCTCGCGGGTGTGCTGACGCGCCGGGGCGGCCGGCGCGACGGCACGCTGCTGGGTGATCGCGCTGCGGTGAAGCGACGCCGACAGATGCTGGGCCGAATTGCGCGGCGCGGGCACCCGGAAGTCGGGCAGGCCCAGCTCGTCGACGATCGCGTCGAGTTCGGTGCCCATGTCCATCGCGTCGGCGAATCGTTCGGCAGGGTCGCGGGCGGTGGCTTGGCGCACCAGATCGTCGAATAGCGGTGGCACCCCGGCGATCACGCGGCTGGGCGGTGCGACGTCGTTGTCCATTCGCTGATATGCCACCGCCAGCGCGCTGTCTCCGGTGAACGGGGTGGCGCCGGTCAGCAGCTCGTAGGCGAGGATGCCGACGGAGTAGACATCGCTGCGCGGAGAGGCGTCGCCGGTCGCGACCTGCTCCGGCGACAGATAGGCGGCGGTGCCGAGAATCACGCTCGTCGAGGTGATCTTGGCTTCGGCCACCGCGCGAACCAATCCGAAGTCGGCGATCTTCACGTCCCCGTCGTCGGAGATGAGCACGTTCTCCGGCTTGATGTCGCGGTGCACCAGCCCGGCGGCGTGTGCCACCGCGAGACCGCTCAGCACCGGGCGCAGGACGGCAGCAACGGCGTGCGGCGGCATCGGGCCACGCTCGCGCAGCAGCTCCCGCAGTGTCCCGCCCTCGATGAGCTCCATCACCAGAAAGGGATGCTGGCCGTCGATGCCCTGGTCGTAGACGGCTACCAGGCCAGGATCCTTCAGCCGGGCGACCGCGCGGGCCTCGCGCTGGAAGCGGGTGAGGAACTGCTGATCTCCGGCATAGCGCGAATCCATGACCTTCAGCGCCACCGGCCGGTCCAGCCGGAGATCGAGTCCGCGGTACACCGCTGACATGCCGCCGGTGGCGATCATCGTGTCGACGCGATACCTGCCATCAAGAACAATCCCGACGAGCGGGTCCGATTGCTGGTAGGCATCCACCGAAGACATGTTAACGACGCGGCCGTTGCGACTTAGACTCAATGCGGTGAGCAGCATTCCGGCCTCCGATGACGTCCTTGATCCAACTGAGGCGGTCTATGACCTGCCCACCGTCGCCACTTTGCTCGGCGTGCCAGTGACCAAGGTGCAACAGCAGCTCCGCGAAGGCCACCTCCTCGGGGTCCGCCGCAACGGCGCCATCGTGGTGCCAAAGGCGTTCTTCGACGACACCGGACACGTGGTGAAAAGCCTGGCCGGTCTGCTGGTTGTGCTCCACGACGGCGGATACCGCGACACCGAGATCGTGCGCTGGCTTTTCACGCCCGATCCGTCGCTGACCATCAGCCGCGACGGCGACAACGAACCACAGGCCAATGCCCGGCCCGTCGACGCCCTGCATTCGCACCAAGCTCGCGAGGTGGTGCGCCGCGCCCAGGCTATGGCGTATTGACCGCGGAGCGGTCGGGCGCAGTGAGTTCGGGCGCCTTGTAAAGCGAATACCACGCCGCCGCAGCGCACGCCGAGGCCAGCAGCACGTGCGCCCAGGAGTACATACCGTGGGCGCCGTCGGGTTTCCAGATCACCGCGATCCAGGTGGACAGCCCGGCGATCACCGCGACCGCCTGACGCGACTGCGCCAGCGCGGCGACCACCGCCAGCGGCCAGGTGTAATACCACGGCAGTGCGGCCGGCACGAACAGCACCACGACGCCCATCACCAACGCGATGCCCATCAGAGCTTCCCGGTCGGTGTGGCGAAACCGCCACCACAGCAACGGAAGTGAGATCGCGATGATCGCAATGCCGACGATTCGCGTGACATCTAGCACGGCGTAGAAGTTCACCGGCAGGAACAGGCCGCCGAAGACATTGATCACGTTGGCCGCCGCGGTCGGCACCGTCAGCCAGTTGATGATCTTCACCGACCCTGCCAACGCGGTCAGCCAGCCGAGGCCGACGCCGGCCATCAATGACAACACCGCGAACACCGCAACGAAGATCAGCGCCGATGCCGCAGTGGCCACCGCGAAAGCTTTCACCGGCGAGTACCCACGCCGGTCGCGAAGGTCGCGGGTCCAAACCCACACCATGAACGGAAGAGCCAGTCCCGCCGTGGCTTTCACCGCCACTGCGACCGCTATCAGGCTGGTGCCGGCGACATGTCTGCCCGAAAACGTCAGCGCGATCGCGGCCATCATCAGCCCGACCATCAACATCTCGTTGTGCACGCCACCCATCAGATGGATGATCACCAGCGGGTTCAGCACGCAGATCCACAGTGCGGCCGCCCCGTTGGCGCCGACATGGCGCGCCACGCGCGGAGCCGCCCAGATCAACAGCGCCAGCCCGGGCAGCATGCACAGTCGCAACAACATGGTTCCGGTGACGACGTCGTTGCCGACCAGCATCGTGACGAACTTGGCGACCAGGATGAACGCCGGTCCGTACGGGGCGGTCGTCGTCGTCCAGATCGGACTCACGTTGTCCAGCAACGAGTTCGGGTTGTCGATGGGGCCGACGGCGTACGGGTCGAAACCGTCGCGCAGCAGAGCGCCCTGCGCCAGATACGAATAGGTGTCGCGGCTGAACACCGGCACACTCAACAGCAGCGGCGCCAGCCAGAAGCCCGTCGTCGCGACCATCGTGTATTCGGTTGCCGTGCGGTCGATCACCCGACGGCCCAGCCACAGCCAGGCGATCAGCATCAGTGCGACCCCGCCCCATAGCAGCACCGACGACAGCACCAATCCGTGCCCGAATCGCAACCATGACAGATGCAGCGACTCCAGCAGCGGATCATGCAAGCGGGTGCTGCCCGCACCCAGCCCGCCTCCGGTGATCAATACGGCGCCGAGGAAGCCCAACCGTGCCTGCCGCGCCTGCGGCGAAGTCGCAAACGCTATCAGTCGTGAGAGATGCTGCGCCAGGCTGCTTTTCGGGGCCTGCGTCGGCGTGTCGGTTGTCATGCTCCTACGCGGACCGGTTCGCGACCATTCTGGCGAGCTCGGACAGCCCTACTTTCGCCCGCGCGTCGATCGGTGCGGCGTTCAGAATCTCGAGCGAGCGACGGGTGAGCACGTCGATGCGGTCCTCCACGGCGGCCAGCGCGCCGACCGACTCGATGACCAGGCACAGCTCCTTGACATGCGCGTCGGACAGTTCGGTGCCGATGGAGGTGCGCAACAGCTTGGCGGCCATCGGATCCATTTTCTCGGCCCGCTCGACCGCCTCGGCCAGCAGCACCGTGCGCTTGCCGGACCGCAGGTCGTCGCCGGACGGCTTGCCCGTCACCGCGGGATCGCCGAACACGCCGAGCACGTCGTCACGCAGCTGGAACGCCACTCCCAAACTTGTGCCCAGCTCATGGAAGGCGGCCAATAGGTCAGGACGGTCGGCGGCGGCAGCCACTCCGATCTGCAACGGTCGAGAGATCGTGTACGACGCGGTCTTGTAGATGTTGACGGTCATCGCCGACGCCACCGTCTCGGCACCGCTGGATTCGGCGACGATGTCGAGGTACTGCCCGCCGAGCACCTCTGTGCGGATGGCGGCCCAGACCCGCTGCACCCGCCGGTGCGCATCGACGGGGAGATCCGCGGTCGCCACGATGTCGTCGGCCCACACGAGCGCGAGGTCGCCCAACAGGATGGCCGCCGAAATGCCGAACTGTTCCGACGAGCCGTGCCAGGTGTTGACGCGGTGGTGGTCGGCGAACTGGCGATGCACGGTTGGAAGCCCGCGCCGCGTTGCGGAGGCATCGATGACGTCGTCGTGTACCAGCGCGCACGCCTGCAGCAGCTCGAGTGCGGAGATCAGCCGAAGTATCGAGGGCTCAAATGGGTCGGGGTTGTCGGTTACCGCGCGCCAGCCCCAGTACGCGAAGGCCGGCCGCAACCGCTTGCCGCCCCGCAGGACGAACTCTTCAAGGGCAGCGGTCAGCTTGCCGTAGTCGGTGCCCATATAGGCACAGTCGCGGCGACGTTCGGCCAGATAACGCCGCAATTGATCGGTGACGGCGCTGGCCAACTCGACGGCTGACGGTGCCGCTGCATCCACGCTCAGCGGGCGCCCCTTTCTCGACGTTCGGTTACTCGCCCCCGAGTGCACTCAGAGTAGAGCGTCGGCCGGGCCTCGGAGCAAGTCAGGCCGGGTTCTGCGGGTCATCGACGCGTGGGGAGCGGTCGCGGCTCGTGTAAGCCAGCCCGCCGATGATCCCGGCCACCAACAGCGACGCCACCCCAAGCCAGATCGCCGCGCCGGTGAACGAGCGGGCGCTGGGATCGGTATACCGCGCCTGGGCGTTCATCGTGCTGACGACGCCGGGACGCAACTTCCATTCGACGACCTCGGCCGAAACCTGGTCTCCGTTGGTCGACGTCACCTCGCCGGGGAAGGCCACGGACAGCGAGACGTCGGCCTCGGGATCGGCCAGCGACGTGAGGTCGGCACGGCCCTCGAGGATCACCAGATCGCCCGCGCGGCGCAGCGAGATGTCGACACCAGCGGCGTCTCGGTTCATGTTCGCCAGCTGCGGCAGCTCTGCGAATGTGAGGTCGGAGAACACGGCCTGCGAGCCGACGTAATCGTCACGGCTGTATTCGGACACCGCCACCTTCTGGGCGAACGGCAAGCTGTTGAGCAGCTGGGGGCCCTTGTCATCGGCGTCGCGGGGCTTTGCCGCCGCAACGATCTGCCCGGACACCCTGTCGTCCGGCGACACCGTGATCGACGCCCTGATCCGCACGCAACCGGCCGCCAACGGGACGACGAGCAGCAGCAGCAACACGACGGTGAGCAGGCGGATTCGGCTGCTGCGTCTTGGCTGGCGGACGCTCACGTGGTCATCGTGCCAGATCGCACGTGCTAAAGCGGCAGCGCCCGGCCCAGGATCGCGAAAGCTCGCGGATCGCCGGCGAAGTGGTAGCCGCGGATGATGTCACCGAATCCCAGCCGCCGGTAGAGCCGCCATGCCCTGTTGGCCTCGCCGTTGATTTCCGGTGTCGACAGCAACACATAGGCTTCGTCGCGATCGGCGAGCAGCCTGCGGGCCAGCGCCTCACCCAGGCCGCGGCCCTGCGCACGCGGCGCGATGTGCAGCTCCGTCAGCTCGAAGTAGCTGGTCATCAGCTCGCTGATCTGGGTGCGGTCCGCCCCGACCCGGTGCAGACCCTGTACGACCTGCTGCTGCCACCACTGATCGGGCGCGCCGCAATACCCGTAGGCGACCCCCAACATGGGCGCCGCGGCCAGGGTCGCCGCCGAACGATCGGCCGTGTCGTCGCGCACTTCCACCGCAGCGACGGCCTTCCAGCCCTCCCTGCGGGTGTGCTCCAACCACATGGACGCGCGCTGATCTTCGGTGCCACGGGGATAGCGCATGGCGTCGACGTAAATAGCCAGCGCGTCGGCGAGCCGGCGCTGCATATCGCCAGGCGACAGTTCGATCAGAAATGTCGCCAACTTCAGCCGTCCTTCTTTCCAGATCGAGCGGTGTCGTCCCCACCATTATCGAGTGAGCATGTTGCTGGCAGGCAGCGGTGCCCAACGTCATACAATCGACGGTGAACTAGGTGGTACGGCTCAGATTGACCTCGTATCATGACTGTTATGTGCTCGTAAATGCGGGCATACCCGAGTTTGAACAGCGGCCCGCGGCGGCAAGGGAGGGACGAATGCCACTCTCCGATCATGAGCAGCGCATGCTCGATCAGATCGAGAGCGCGCTCTATGCCGAGGATCCCAAGTTCGCGTCGAGCGTACGCGGTGGGACCCTGCGCGCTCCCTCGGCCAGACGCCGTCTGCAGGGCGCCGCGCTCTTTGTCATTGGCCTTGCCATGCTTATTTCCGGCGTTGCGTTTCCGG
>NZ_DASSCY010000340.1:0-31546 GCF_035697385.1 Mycobacterium sp.
ATGATCAGCTCACGCATCGTGCGCGGCATGACGATGAGTCTGCGCGAGCGCGAATTCGTCGTTGCGGCACGGTATATGGGCGTAAGCAACTGGCGCATCATCGTGCGTCACATCTTGCCGAATGTGGCCTCGATTCTGATCATCGACACCGCGCTCAACGTCGGCATCGCGATCCTCGCCGAAACCGGGCTCAGCTTCTTGGGTTTCGGCATCCAACCGCCGGACGTGTCACTGGGCACACTGATCGCCGACGGCACGAAATCGGCGACGACATTCCCGTGGGTGTTCTTGTTCCCGGCCGGCGTGTTGGTGCTGATCGTGTTGTGCGCCAACCTTGTCGGCGACGGCCTGCGCGACGCGATCGATCCTGGCAGCCGCGCGCTGCGGACGAGGCGTCGCAAGTGAGCCTTCTGCAAGTGACGGACTTGTCGGTCGCGTTCCCGACCGACACTGAGCGGGTTGCGGCCGTGCGCGGCATGAACTTTCACGTCGATCCCGGGGAGGTCGTCGCTCTCGTCGGCGAATCCGGGGCTGGGAAGTCCGCAAGCGCCATGGCCGTCGTCGGTCTGCTGCCCGAATACGCCGAGGTGTCCGGATCGGTCCGGCTGCACGGAGACGAACTGCTCGGACTGTCCGATCAGCGGATGTCACGGATCCGCGGCAAGACCATCGGCACGGTGTTCCAGGATCCGATGTCAGCGTTGACGCCGGTCTACACGGTCGGGGATCAGATCGCCGAAGCCATCGAAGTCCACCATCCCGACGTCGGCCGACGCGCCGCCGGCCAGCGCGCAGTCGAACTGCTCGAGTTGGTAGGAATCGCCCAACCTGAACGACGGGCCCGGTCCTTTCCCCATGAACTCTCCGGCGGCGAGCGTCAGCGCGTCGTCATCGCGATCGCGATCGCCAACGACCCTGATCTGTTGATCTGCGACGAGCCCACCACCGCGCTCGACGTGACGGTCCAGGCGCAGATCCTCGACGTGCTCAAGACCGCGCGTGACGTCACCGGCGCGGGCGTGCTGATAATCACCCACGACCTCGGGGTGGTCGCCGAGTTCGCCGACCGCGCACTGGTGATGTACGCGGGGCGTGCCGTCGAAATCGCCACCGTCGACGTGCTGTATCGCGACCGCCGGATGCCCTATACCGTCGGCTTGCTCGGCTCGGTGCCCCGCCTGGATGCCGCCCAGGGCGCTCGGTTGGTGCCCATCCCCGGCGCTCCGCCGTCGCTGGCGGCGCTGCCGCCCGGATGTCCGTTCACGCCGCGATGCCCGCTGGCCATCGACGACTGCCGCGCCGCCGAACCGGAGTTGATCGAAGTCGGTCCCGGAGCCGCTGGGCCGGCGACTGGGGGCACAAGCCATTCGGCTGCGTGTATTCGGACCGAACACGTCGCCGGGCGCAGCGCGGCCGACATCTACGGCATTTCCACCGAACCGGCCGGCGCCCCCGCGGCCGCCGACGCGCCCGTCGTACTGCGGGTGCGTGATCTGGTCAAGACCTACAAGCTGACCAAGGGAGTGGTTTTTCGCCGCCAGGTCGGCGAGGTGCGAGCGGTCGACGGCGTGAGCTTCGAGCTGCAGCAAGGCCAAACGCTGGGCATCGTCGGGGAATCGGGATCCGGCAAGTCGACCACCCTGCACCAGATCCTCGATCTGACCGCGCCACAGTCGGGTTCGATCGAGGTACTCGGCGCCGATGTCGCGGCGCTGGACCGCAGTGCCCGAAGGGCGCTGCGGTCCGATCTGCAGGTGGTGTTCCAGGATCCGGTTGCGTCGCTGGACCCACGGCTGCCGGTCTTTGAAGTGCTGGCAGAACCGTTGCGAGCCAATGGCTTTGACAAGACCCACACGGACGACCGCATAGCCGAACTCCTGGGAATTGTTGGGCTTCGCCGTGAGGATGCCAGCCGTTATCCTGCCGAGTTCTCCGGCGGGCAGAAGCAGCGCATCGGCATCGCGCGGGCGCTCGCAACGCAACCGAAGATCCTCGCGCTCGACGAACCGGTGTCGGCACTCGACGTGTCCATCCAGGCCGGCATCATCAACCTGCTGCTGGATCTGCAGCAGCAGTTCGGGCTGTCCTACCTGTTTGTCTCACACGACCTGTCGGTCGTCCGACATCTGGCCCACCGCGTGGTGGTGATGCACCAGGGCAAGATCGTCGAGCAGGGCGACAGTGACCAGGTCTTCGGCGATCCGCGCCACGAATACACCCGGCGATTGCTCGCCGCAGTCCCGCAACCAGACCCTCGGCGCAGCTAGAGTCTGTCCGCATGAAGATCCGACGCATCGCTGTGGCCGCGCTCGTTGTGGGCCTCACGCTCACCGCGTGTTCGGGCGGTGACAAGGAGGTGCCGTCGGCTGGCGGTAACGCCGAAGTGGGTACCACCAACGACATCAATCCCCAAGACCCGGCCACCCTGCAGCAAGGGGGCAATCTGCGGCTGACGCTGCCGTCGTTCCCTTCCAACTTCAACAGCCTGCACATCGACAGCGAGGGCTTCGGGGCTGCAGCGATGCGCTCGACGCTGCCCCGCGCGTTTCGCACCGCTCCTGACGGTTCGATGACGGTGAACACCGACTACTTCACCAGCGTCGAGCTGACGAGTACCGACCCCCAGGTGGTGACGTACACGATCAACCCCAAGGCGGTGTGGTCCGACGGCACGCCGATCACGTGGGAGGACATTGCGTCGCAGATCAATGCGACAAGTGGAAAAGACAAGGCATACGCGATTTCCAGCTCAGCGGGCTACGACCGGGTCGCGTCGGTCACCCGCGGTGTCGACGACCGGCAAGCCGTCATGACGTTCGCCGAGCCCTACGGCGCGTGGAAGGGCATGCTCGCCGGGAACACCATGCTCTATCCCAAGCGCATGACCGAGAATCCGGAAGTGTTCAACAAGGGTCAGCTCAACGGGCCCGGACCGTCGGCCGGGCCGTTCATCGTCTCGAACCTGGACCGTACCGCGCAGCGAATCGTGTTGACCCGCAACCCGAAATGGTGGGGCACACCGCCGTTGCTCGACAGCATCACCTACCTGGTGCTCGACGACGCCGCGCGCATACCCGCGCTGCAGAACAACACCATCGATGCCACCGGCCTCACCTCGCTCGACGAGCTCACCATCGCCCGCGGCACCCCAGGCATCTCGATCCGGCGTGCGCCGTCGAATAGTTGGTACCACTTCACTTTCAACGGCGCGCCAGGATCGATCCTGGAAAACAAAGACCTTCGTCTGGCGATCGCCAAGGGCATCGACAGGCAAGCCATCGCCGACATCACCCAGCGCGGTCTGGTCGACAAGCCGGCCACGCTCAACAACCACATCTATCTCGCAGGCCAGGAGGGCTACCAGGACAACAGCGGGATCGTGGCGTACGACCCCGAGAAGGCCAAGCAGGAACTCGACGCGCTTGGCTGGACACTGAACGGCCAGTTCCGCGAAAAGGACGGCAAACAACTGGTGATTCGCGACGTCATGTATGACTCGCTGGGCACGAGACAGATCGGTCAGATCGCGCAGAACAGCCTGGCTCAAATCGGGGTCAAGCTGGACCTGGTCACGGCGCCCGGCGGAAGTCTGTTCACAGATTTCGTGACGGTCGGCAACTTCGACATCGCACAGTTCGCCTGGCTGGGAGACCCCGACGCGCTGTGCTGCCTGACCCAGATCTACACGACGGGAGCCGAAAGCAACTTCGGCAAGATCAGCAGCCCGGAAATCGACGCCAAAGCCGAGGAGATTTACGACGAACTCGACGCCAATAAAGCGAGGGTGCTGGCCAATGAGTTCGACAAGCTCATCTGGGCGGAGGGATTCAGCCTGCCCCTGTATCAGTCGGCCGGCAACGTGGCGGTTCGCAGCAACATCGCGAACTTCGGTCCCGCCGGCCTCGGTGACCTCGACTACACCAAGATCGGCTTCATGAGGCCGTAACCCGTTGCACCGCACGGGGAACCGCGGCGGGCAACGCCTGTTCCACGGCGCCCGCAGCGGCGACTCCCCACACCAGCAGACGAATCCCGAGTCCGCCAGGCGTCGAATCCAGCGTCGCCGCGCGTGCAGGCAAACCGTCGATCGAACCGTCATAAACAGCTTTGATGATGTCCAGCGCCGCCCGCTCACGAAGATCGATGGCGCTGTGTCCCGCCGTCGCGAGATTGACCAGAACCGCACCAGGGAGCTGCGATGCGGCCCGTTGCGCCACCGACGGTGGGGTGATCAGATCGCGGCCACCCGAGATGACCACCGTCGGCCAGGCGAACTTTGGCATCTCAGCGGCCAGATCGTATGGTTCGGCCTCGAACTCCGTTGTGCCGGTGGCGGACTCGCGATACACGACGGCGGGATCGAGGGGCTTGCCGTCAGGAACGGCACCGTAGTTGAGTTCGCGATAGGCGATCCTGCCGACGAGGTCGGGCTCGTTGCGGTACGGCGCCTTGCGCTCGAACACAAGCCGGGCCGCCCGACCCAGAGCCGACCATAACCACCGCCGTCGTGCCAGCAACAGATCGAGTTGGCGCTGCAGTACCGCGGGCCCGGCGAAGCCGTAGACCGCAGCGGCGAGCTGGGCGGCAGCCGGTGACAGCGCCTCATCGCCGACGAGTTGTCGGACCTTGGGCGCAAGGAGTGCGGTCTCCGGGTCGTCGCCGTCCCACAGCAGGCGACGCGTCGCCTCGCGAACGTCATCGATGTCGTGTGCCGACAGCACCGGTGAATCGAGAACCATGGCGTGCACCCGGCCCGGGTGGCGCACACCGACACCGGCGGCGACATATGAACCGTACGAGGTGCCGTAGATGACGGCCCTGTCGACCTGTGCGTCGTCAAGGACGGCGGCCAAGTCGTCGACGACCTGGTCGATGGTCAGCGCGTCGGCTGGCAGGTCGTTCCCGTTGTCGTCGTGCCGGGACATCCCGACGCCGCGATGCTCGACCATGATCACGTCGAGCCCCTCGGCCGCGGCCCGCCGCCGAAACCCCCGGTAGAGCGCCACCGAGGCGGCGCCGGGACCGCCGGGGATGATCACCAGCGGATGCGCCGATTTACGTCCGGTGCGCTCGTAATACAGGTCGAACTCGTCGCCTCCGGGTGTCACCGGCCTGCGGATGGGACGCACTCCCGGCAGCGCGGCCAATTTGTCGTGAGCCCGGCGACGTCTGGCGTTCATCGTCATTACCGCTCATTGTGCCTGTCAAAAGATGTCGGTGATCGTTTCGCGGGCGTTAGAGTCGCGGAACGATGCGCCTGGAACAGTTTTTCGAGCGGGCGACGCAAGCGTTTGAAGTGTTGGGCGTTTCGTCGATGGTGGTGGGCTTTGTGTTCGCATTCGCCCTCGCCGTGGTCACGTGGAAGCGAACCGGTGACGGTGCTCGTGCATTCAAGACGTTGCGAGATTCTTTGGGTGGCGCGATTCTGCTCGGCTTGGAGTTGCTCGTTGCCGCGGACATCGTCAAGACCGTCACCTCCACGCCGTCGCTGACCGACGCGGCCGTGCTTGGCATGATCGTGCTCATCCGGACGGTGCTGAGTATCACCATCGAGATCGAGGTCGACGGTGTTGCGCCATGGCGGAAGGCGCTGACGACCGGCCCTCAGGTCCTTGCACGGGCCGCTCGCGAATCTGCGCGATCAACGCCCGACACTGCGTAGTTCGGATAACCGAGCTAGCCGGCAACCAGGCGGGGTCGCAGGCGCTCTGGCGTGATCTCATTGCCCGCAACAAGGTCGTTGATCAACTTGTCGGCATAGCTGATCAGTCCGGCGGCGTCTATCGCGTGCGGAGCCGGCCGGTCGTCGTGAGTGATACGCCCTGAGGCACGGCGCAGCACGGTGAGCGCACCTGTGACGTTGCCGCGCTGGACGTGGGTGATTCCGACCGCGAGTTGCGCCAGGCCCTGCCACAGCATCCGCTCATCATCAGGGGCGTTCTTCCAGGCGGCTTCGAGTACCTCATGCGCGTTGAACGCCAGGCCCCTGTCCAGCAGGTCCTGTGCGTAGGCGAGGGTTTCGCCAGGAGGCAGCTCCAAGTCGTCGGGGATCCGCGGAACGCCCTGGCTGCCCTGGGGAAGCGGGCGGCCAAGCGCGTCACGCGGACGGGGGTTTCGGGGCCGTCCCGATTCGTCGCGACCACGCTCGGTCATTTATCCATCATGACTCGCGAATCAGATCTGCGGCCCTCTCGCCGATCAGCACGCTCGGCGCGTGCGTGTGCCCGCGGATGATCGTCGGCATCACCGAAGCGTCGGCGACGCGCAAGCCGTCGACGCCGCGAACCCGCAGTTGTGGGTCGACGACGCTGGCGTCGTCGCTGCCCATCCGGCAGGTGCCGACAGGGTGATAAAGCGTGTGCGACAACGTGTTCAGCGCCTTCTCAAGGGTTTCGTCGTCGAGGCTGGTAGCTCCGCTCGGCCGCGCGATACCCGTGATCAAGCCACGAAGGGCCGCTGACTGGACGATCTTCGCGCACATCCGCAGGCCCGACATCAGCGCGGCACGGTCCTCACCCGCATCGTCGGTGAGATAACGCGGATCGATGATCGGCTTGTCCTTCGGGTCAGACGAGCGCAGCGTGATGGTGCCTCTGCTGCGGGGCTTAAGCAGAATCGGTCCGATCCCGACGGCGTGGCCCGGGTAGGGATCGCGGATGCCCTCGTCGAAAAAGGGTGCGGTTGCAAGGATCAGCTCCAGATCGGGCAGGTCGAGGTCCGGACGACTCTTCACGAAGCCGTACGCCTCCCCCACGTTGGACGTGAGCATGCCGCGCCGTCGCACCAGGTAGTTGATCAGCTGCAGCGGCTTCTCCGCGCCGAACAAGGTGTCGCTCGGGACGTCGAAACCCATCGGGATCACCAGGTGATCGAGCAGGTTGGTACCGACATCGGGAGCGTCGTGCACCACGTCGATGCCGTGCCCGGTGAGCTGGTCACGATCCCCGACGCCGGAGAGCATCAACAACTGCGGGCTGTTGATCGCGCCGCCGCACAACACCACTTCGCGACGGGCCTTCACGACCCGGCGGGCGCCGAGTTGTTCGAATTCCACACCGACCGCGCGCTTTCCGTCGAAGATCACCCTGGTGGCGGTGGCCTCAGTGTGAAGTGTCAGATTCCGCCGCCGCAGCACCGGTTTGAGGTACGCGTCGGCGGTGCTCCAGCGCGCTCCCCTGCGTTGAGTGACGCGGGTTTCGCAGAACCCTTCCGGGGCATCGATGCATTCCTGCACGGCGGTCAGCCAGAGCGCGGTCGAACTCCTGGGGCTGCGCTGCGCGGAGATGACAAGCGGACCGTTTTCGATCCTGTTGTAATACTTTTCGACGTGCGCGTAGTCCCACTCTTCGCCGGCGTGCTCGGCCCATTCGTCGTAGTCAGCGGCAAATCCACGTACCCACATCATCGCGTTCATCGACGACGAACCGCCGAGCACTTTGCCTCGCGGCCAATAGATTTCGCGCCCGTCGAGCTCCTTCTGCGGCTCGGTCAGGTAATCCCAGTCCATTTCGGTTCGGAAAAGCTTGGAAAAAGCCGCGGGAATATGGACGAACTTGTCCTTGTCCCGCGGCCCAGCCTCCAGCACCACGACTTCGACGGAGGGGTCCGCGCTGAGTCGATTGGCCACCACGGATCCGGCCGAGCCTGTTCCTACGACGATGTAGTCGGCGTCCATTTGCCGGAGTCTAAGAGCCCGCCGCGCGAGCAGACGCAAAATCACCCGACACGCCGGTCAAATTGGGAACTTTGCGTTCCCCAGCTTTCGCGTGGGCCCAGCTCGCCGGATAACCCGGGCAATCTTCACAAGTCAATCGTTCGACCATTCGAATTCGTAGTAGATCCAGTTGGTATCGGTGTAGTCGAGACGAACGCCCTCGGCATCCACCTGAAATGTCCCGACCCCGCATTCACCCTTCTTCCAGATGAACCCGTCGGGCAAAACGATCTGCGCCTGGTGGGGCTCACCAGTCACCGGATTCTTCAACGTGTCACCCGAGGCGTGCCCGAGGCCTTCGGCCGTCATCGTGGCCTTGACGCCGGTGCCCTCGAAGGTGATCGGCGCCTTCGCCAAGCCGACTACTTCGTAGGTGGTGCCCAGTATTGCCCAGGGGTCGCCGCCGAGTTGGCCCGTGTAGATCTGTGACAGGCACTCGATCTGCTCATCCGTCGTCTCGGGCGCGACGATGAACACCGCCTTGCCGTTGCCGTCGTGAATCGCGTGCGGCCAGTCGATGACCGCGATCGCCTTGACACCGGACAGATCGACGTCACCGCATGAGCCCTCGGCAATGTCGTTGCCCACCATCGCCTTGCAGCTGCCATCCGACGAGCTGGGGAAGCCGGAAAAGTTGCATGTGCAACCCGGATTGCAATTGCAGAACTCATACCCCCGACCTTGGATGTGCCAGCGAGTGCGTTGTTCGGTTGTTGTCATGGCCGTGCCTTTCGATCAGACGAGATTGGTAACGAACGCCGGGTGCACCAACAGCGCAACACCCAGAGCCAACAGCGCCACCCCGGTCACCCGGGCGAGCTGTTCACCGAACGGGGCCGCCTTCTCCAGCAGAATCAGCACGGCCAAAATCAGCATCCACGCCAATTGCATTGCGCCGAAAGCAATTAGCAGAGCCATCAACATCCAGCAGCAGCCGACACAGAACACCCCGTGCCGAGTGCCCGCGACAATCGCTCCGGTCGGGCGGTCGAGGTGCTTGCCGTGCCGCAGAAAGAACGACAGCGGCGATCGGCAATGCCGCAAGCACACCGACTTCAGCGGCGTCAGTTGATATATGCCCGCGGCCACCGCCACTGCGCCTGCAACGCGTCCCGCCCACGGGCTGCCATTCATGAGCGGCTCGTTGAGTCGGCTCCAGGCGAAGAACGCGGGAATGCCGACGACGCTCCACAGCGCGATGTACCCGCCGACGAAGAACACGGTTGGAGCCGCCTGCCCATTGGCGGCTGCCCGGTTGTAGAGCCGAACGACCGGCAGGACCGCCGGGAACATCATCGCCGTCATCATCGCCACCCACGCGACGATGAAGGCGACGAACGACATGGCCGCCTGGGGCTCCATCGCCATGCCTGGATGATGTTCCATCGCCATGGCGTCGCCGCTCATGTCCCCGGCACTGACGGCTGACCACCACCAGCCGACACCCGCCAGGACCAGCAGCGCTACCGGCAGCCAAATGTCGGTCCTACCGGAAACCCCACGAACGTCGCTAGCGCTCAAGACAGCCACCACCCCTGACAAGAACTATGGCACCGTTCGGACGCTAAGTCCGGGAATTTGCCGGCTACGCGGTCAGCGCGATGTGATGGGCGCCGCCGACGCTGGCATACCGCTGCGGGCTGCAGGTCAGCACGATGACCTGCCCGTCCCCACCGACGGCGTCGAACACCGCACCCATCTTGGCCAGCCGCTCGGCGTCGGTGAATCCCAGCGCATCGTCGATGACCACCGGAACCGCGTCTTCCTTGGCGACCAGCGCAGCGCCCGCCAGTCGAGCGACGATGCCCAGCTGTTCCTTCGCCCCGCCGGACAACGACTCATACGGCACGGTGCGCCCCGACAGTGTGCGGCTACAGATCTGCAGCGCGCTGTCGATCTCGACTTCGAATGTCTCGCCGAAGACGATGCGGCCTAACCGTTCCACCTGACTGCGGTACGGGTCGACGTAGCGCAACCGCGTGGCGTCACGATGGCGCACCATCACCGCACGCAAAAGCTGCGCGGCGCGGGCGCGACGGTGCACGCGCAGGTACTCCGCTTCCGCGTGTTCGCGTTCGGTGCCCGCCGCATCCAGTTGCCCCTTGCGGCCCTGGGTGCCGAAAACCTTCAGTTGCGCGCTGACTTCGCGCAACGCCTCGGCGACCTCATCGTGACGGTGTTGCAGCGATTCGGCACTGCGCCGGGCATCGTCGAGCGCGGCGCTGACCGTGTCCGGCGCGGTCAGGGCCAGCTCGGTGCGCAGTTGCCCAACAAGGCCGGTGAAGTGTCGCGTCTTCTCCGCGTCGGCCTCGGACTTCACGGCCAACTCGTCGTCGCCGACCGCCGTCCGCTGCAGGGTCAAGCGCTCGCGCGCAACGGTCAGTTCGGCCTGCGCGGCGGTCAGCTTCTCGCGCAGCACGCTGGCGTGCGTCGCCCTTTCCCCCAGCCGTTTCGCTGCCGCTTCGGCAACCTTGCGATGGGTCTCGCAATCCGCCATCGCCTTTTGGTGGGCAGCCACGGCGGCATCCAGCTCGGCTCGAACGGTCGCGACATCGGCTTCCAGGTCGAACAGGCCCGCGTCGGACGGCACGCGGTCATGCAACTGCGCCAGCCGGGCCCGCAGATCCTCGGCGGCCTCGTCGGTTGTCAGCGCCTCCAGCCTGGCGCAAAAGCGGTCGCGGGCTGCCACCAGCTCGCGCCGCTGCCCATCGAGGACACGTGCCGCCGCGACGTCTTCGACCTGAGCCTTAGCCAGCGCCGTCGCCAGAACCTCTTGGGCCGCATCGAGTTTGGCCTTGGTGGTCGACGCCGGTGTCCCCGGCACCACACGCGCAGTCAGCAAGCCCGGCAGTTCGATGTCGGTCGGCGCACTTGCGCTGGTGGACCAGGTGGCGCCGGCGTCGAGAGCAACCGGTTCGCCGTCGAGAACCAGCTCGACGTCCGACACCGCGACGAGTTCGATCCGCGCGGACATCAGCTCAACCTGACCGGCGGCCAATTCGACCGCGGCGGCAGCCTCCTCGATGGTCCGCATCAGCGCGTCGGTCAACGGAATGCCCGCGAGTCCGCGGTCGATGCGGTCGAGTTCGCGCTTGGACACGTCGATCTTGGCGAGCTTGGCGGCGAGCCGGTCCGCCTCGTCGCGGTCCGAGAGCTGTTCGACCGCTCGGCGAGCCGCGTCGACACGGGTCCGGCTGGTCTCCACCGCCTTTCGCGCCTCGTCTGCCGCGGCCTCGGCCGCCTCCTGAACCTCGGCGGCGGTCGCCTGTTCGGCGGCGGCCTCGGCGGCCGCCGCCTCCAGTTGCGTGATCGTCGCGGCCCGCTCATCGATGTCGACCCGCAACCGCCGCCGCTCGGTGAGCGCCGCCGTCGAGGCGGTGTGAGTGGCATCCGCCGCCGCAGCCACCACCTCGGCCTCTTTGAGCTGCTGGGTCAGCGCCGCGACCTCCTCCGCCGCGGCCTGCGCGGCGGCGAGCCGCTTCGCCGTGTCGCCACGCTCATCAGTGAGCTGGGCAAGGTCGTGCGTCAGTGCCGCATGCCTGCGCACCGCGTCGTCGACCTCGGCGACGGCCGCCGCGCAACGGGCCACCTCGTCGTCGGCGGCGCGCAGCCGGTTGGTCGCCGTCGCCCACTCCCCCGTCGGGCGGCCCGTTGGCGTGAAGTAGCGCTGGTATTCGGCGTCGATACGGTCGATGAGCAGCGGTTCGGCGCCCGAAAGCTGCACGGCCTCACCCGCGGCCACGTCGAGCGCACGCGACAGTGCGTCGCATCCCGACAGGTCCACCGGGGCGGTCGACGCGGCCTGCAACACGCGCTGCGCCTGCCACAGATCCATGTCGACGGTTTCGTCAAGCAGCGCCAATACGCGTTCGTGCGCCTCGTCGCCGGTGAGCTGCTCGCGGCGAGGCGTCAGAACCGTCAGTTGCGTCTCGCAGCGCTTGTGGAAGCGCTTGTGGTAGACGAATCGGTAAGGGCCAGTAGAGATTTCGGCGGTGATTTCGGCGCCGACGTCGGCATGGGTCGGCTTGACCTGCTTGACGTCCTTCTTGTTCGACCGATCCTTGGAGTGCAAGAGCAGGTCGAGCGCCTCGATCATCGACGACTTGCCGATCTCGTTCGCGCCGCTGACCACCACGACACCGTGGTCAGGAAATTCGATCTCGCGGTGAGTGATTCCGCGGTAGTTGGTCAAGACCAGCCGGTGCAGCTTCACGCGACGCCCCTGTCGACGAGGCGCAGCAGCAGCGCCAGCGCGGCACGGGCATCGTCGGCGTCGTCAGCCTCAGACCGGGCGGTGGTGACCAACTCGTCGACCGCCGCCGCCGCGAAACCACCGATGCCAAGATCGTCGAACTCGCCGTCGGCGGGAATCACCGCGATGTCGGTTTGCTTCTCCCACAGCACGAGCGAGGCGAACAGCCGGGCGTAGCGGTCCAGGCATGCATCGAGCGCGGCCTTGTCAGTCACGGTCAGTGAGCCCGTCAGGCCAACCCGCACCACCGTGCGCTCCTTGTCCGGCATCAGATCGAGGTTGATGTCAAGATCGGCCACATCACGGCCGCTGTCCACGGAGCGGCGCAGCGTCACGAACCGCCAGCTGCCGACCTGCCGTGCATTGACGTGCACCGGCCGCTCCGGATGGTCCTCATCGATGTCGACGACCAGCACGTTGCCGGGATCGGTTTCGATGTCGTCGTAGTTGGTGACCTCCGGCGAGCCGGAGTACCAGATCCGACCGGTGGCGCCCACCTGCATGCGAGAGTGCTTGTCGCCCAACGCTATATAGTGCACGGTGCCGCGAGCGATGGCCGCCTCCAGCGCCGCAAGCCGGATGAGCGACGGCCTGTCCTTGTCGGGGACGAAGATGTCGACGGCGCCGTGCCCGACAAGGACGCGGGTGACCCCGTCGGCCGTCAGTCCGTTGAGCACGTCGGCGACCGGGTCGGCCGTCGGCGCCTTGGATCGCCATGGCGCGGCGACGATTTCCAGGCCTGGCCGCACCTCGTGCACACCGGGCCGGTCGAGCACCGTGACGTTGTCCGGGCATTCGGAGGTGAACAGCGCACTGGTGTACACCGATGACGCGTCAAGCGGATCGTGGTTTCCGGGCAGCAGGTACACCGGGACGCCGATGGCACGCATCGCTTCCAGGGACTGACTGACGACCCGCGGCGCGAGTTGGTTGTCCTCGAAGACGTCGCCGGCCACCACGACGAACTCGGCGCCCTCTTCGGCGGCCAGCAACCCCAGACCCGCCACGACGTCGCGCCGCGCGGCCGAATACCGCGGCTGCGCCTCACCGTTCAGGAAGTAACGGGTCATGCCGAGTTGCCAGTCGGCGGTGTGGATAAACCGCATCTCGGCCCGCCTTCCCGTCTCGTCGTGTTCGCTTCATTTCCTGGGCAAGGCGAGTGTAGGTCTGGGCCCCGACAAGTCTCGGGACGTGCATCGGCATGCCCTACGGTTAGTCGGTGAGCAACTCCTACCGCACGCTGATGTTGCTTCGGCACGCCAAGTCGGACTACCCGGCGGGCGTCGCCGATCACGAACGTCCCCTTGCCCCCCGCGGTGTCCGGGAAGCAGGGCTGGCCGGCGACTGGCTACGCGCGCATGCACCCGCCATCGACGCAGTGCTCTGCTCGACGGCGACCCGCACGCGCGAGACGCTGGCGCGAACCCGCATCGAGGCGCCGGTGAACTACGTCGACCGGCTCTACGACGCGACGCCCGGCGCGGTGATCGAGGAGATCAACGGTGTCGGCGCCGACGTCGAGACGCTGCTGGTCATCGGCCACGAGCCGGCAATGTCGGCGGTCGCGCTCGGATTGGCCGCCCCCGACGGCAGCAACACCACTGCCGCGGAGAGCATTTCGACGAAGTTCCCGACCTCGGCCATCGCGGTGTTACGCACCAGCGAGCCGTGGGACCAGCTGACGCTCAGCGGCGCCGCGCTGGTCACGTTCCACGTGCCTCGTTAGTCGCTAGGCATTGGTCGCGAGCGTGAGCTCCATCAGCTTGATTGCCATCGCGCAACCGTCGATGCCGGGTGTCTGAGGGTTCACCCACCAGCCGACGACGCCGCCGGCGTCACTGGCCACCCCGCATGCGCCGTTCGGGTCGTTGGGACGCATCACGATCGACCGAACACCAGCAATGGTCCGGTCCTCGATCCGATACTCGAGTCCCTCTGCCGTCTGGCGTTCGTTGTCCAGGCTGCCCTGCTCGAACCAGAACCGGGTGATGTCGATCAGGCCCGCCGGGTTGGCGGCCTGCCAGCGGCACACCGCCCCGACGAACGTGCTCTGAATGTCCAACGGATCGGCGCCGACGGTCTTGGCGAGGATGTCCTCGGTCAGCACTTCACATTCTTTGAGCAGGTTCGGGTACGTCTTCTCCGAATTGTCATTGCGCGGCACATCGCCGGATCCCGACTTGGCCGCAGTGCCCTCGACCGTCTGCGTGCAGCCGGTCAGCAGCACAAACGAGCTCAGCGCGACCATCAGACCGGCAGCGGCGCGGCGAATAACGGCCCGGCTCATTTGGAGTTCACAATCGACTGGCGGGTCAGTTCCTTGGCGACGTCACAAGGATCGGGGAACGGCTCTTCGGCGAAGCTGATCGACCATTCGATGAAGTCGTCGCCGAACTGGATGCCGATCTCGCACAGGTTGACCAAGACCCTCGACGGATTGCTGATATCGGGGGTCTCACCGACAGCGATGAAGCCGTCGTGGCCCTCGATGTTGATGTCCTCGACACTCGCGCGCGAGAGTTCCTCGGTCTTGCGTTCCCGACCGATCGGGCTGCCGCGATACCAGGTGAACGAGAAATGCGGGCCCGAGATGCCGCCGCCCACCAACCACTGGCAGCCCACCGAGGTGGTCGCCGTGTTCACCAGGCCCGTGACACGGGTCAGTTCGCCCATCGTCTGGTCGCTGATGCCTCCGCACTGCGGAAAGAACGGCCCGTGCGACGCGTTCTGCTGCGGCGCGGACGTCTGGGGAACCTCGGGAGAGGTCGGCTCGGGATCGGAGCATGCGGCAAACACCGGAATCATCGCGGCGGCCGCCACGGCCAGGGCCTTCGCTTTCCGGCTCCTACCGGTCGCGCACATCCTCGGGGTCACGCCATGCACTGTAGCGGCAGCCCGGTACCTCAACCACCGACATGCCGATTGACCTGCCGTTTTATCTAATTCACAGCTGTTGCGGCCGTACACAACTCGGGCCGGGTCATGTGCGACAGTAACGGGATGCTCTGGGCGCTGCTGCGACAGTACGTGCGGCCGTACCGAGGGCTGCTCTCGATCGTTGCGGTGCTTCAGACCATCAGCACACTGGCGTCGCTCTACCTGCCGACCGTCAACGCCGCGATCATCGACGACGGTGTGGCCACCGGCGACCTGCGAAGGATCATCGAGCTGGGCGGGGTGATGCTGGCCGTCACGGCGCTGCAGGTGGTGTGCGCGGTGGGCGCGGTGTACTTCGGATCGCGTGCCGGCATGGGGGTCGGCCGCGATCTGCGCTCGGCGATGTTTCACCACGTCACCGGCTTCTCGGCCCAGGAGACGGCGCGGTTCGGCGCCCCGTCGCTGTTGACCCGCACCACCAACGACGTCCAGCAGATCCAGGTGCTGGTGCAGCTGACCTGCACGATGCTGATCACCGCGCCGATCATGTCGGTCGGCGGCATCTTCATGGCGGTGCATCAGGATGCGGGCCTGTCGTGGCTGCTGCTGGTCAGCGTGCCGGTGCTGGCCGCGGCCAACTACTGGATCGTGTCGCACCTGCTACCGATCTTCCGTCGCATGCAGAGGCACATCGACAACATCAACCGGGTGATGCGCGAACAACTTTCGGGTATCCGCGTCATCCGAGCGTTCGCCTCAGAACCGTTCGAGCGCAACCGATTCGCCCAAGCCAATCAGGCGCTGGCGGACACCGCGCTGGATGCAGGCCGATGGCAGGCGCTGATGCTGCCGGTGACCACGTTGGTGATCAACGTCTCCAGCGTCGCGCTGATCTGGTTCGGCGGCATGCGGATCGACAACGGCCAGATGCAGGTCGGCTCGCTGATCGCGTTCCTGTCCTATTTCATGCAGATCCTGATGGCCGTCCTGCTAGCGACATTCATGCTGGTGATTTTTCCGCGCGCGTCGGTGTGCGCCGAGCGGATCACCGAGGTGCTGTCGACCACGCCCGCGATCGCCAGCCCCGACAATCCGGCGCGACCGGACGCCATCGAAGGCGAGATCCGGCTGGACGCCGCGACATTCAGCTATCCCGGCGCTGACCGGCCTGTGCTGCAAGATGTTTCGCTGACGGCCCGGCCAGGCACCACAACCGCCATCGTCGGGTCCACCGGTTCGGGCAAGTCGACGCTGGTGTCGCTCATCTGCCGGCTCTACGACGTGACGGCCGGGTCCGCACTCATCGACGGCATCGATGTTCGCGACTACGACACCGAGCAGCTCTGGTCGGCGATCGGCCTGGTGCCGCAGCGCGGCTACCTGTTCTCCGGGACGGTGGCCGACAATCTGCGCTACGGCAAGGCCGATGCGACCGACGACGAGATGTGGGAGGCGCTGCGGGTGGCGGCCGCCGACGACTTCGTGCGGGCCCACGCCGACGGATTGGGCATGCCCGTCGCGCAGGGCGGCATCAACTTCTCCGGCGGGCAGCGTCAGCGGCTAGCGATCGCGCGCGCCGTCATCCGCCGACCGGCCATCTATTTGTTCGACGACTCCTTCTCGGCCCTGGATGTGCACACCGACGTCCGAGTCCGCGCCGCATTGCGCGAGGTATCCGTCGGGTCGACGGTGATGATTGTCTCGCAGCGAATTTCGACGGTCGCGCAGGCAGACCAGATCGTCGTCGTGGACGACGGCCGCGTGGTGGGAATCGGAACGCACGAGCAGCTCCTGACGAGCTGTGCCCCCTACGCCGAGTTAGCCGACTCGCAATCGGTCGGCGCCGGAGTCGGGGGCCAACATTGACCGGGCCGATGGGACGGCCCATCCGCGGCGTCGTGCAGGCGCCCACGCAGCGTTCCCGCGACTTCAAGGGCTCGGCGATCCGGTTGGTGAAGCAGCTGACACCGCAGCGCGGCCTGACGACGATGGTGATTCTGCTGGGGATCGGTGGGATTGCGATCAGCGTGATCGGCCCGCGAATCCTCGGGCACGCCACCGACTTGCTGTTCAACGGCGTCATCGGGCGGCAACTGCCAGCGGGACTTACCAAGGAGCAGGCGATCGAGGCCGCCCGCGCACGTGGCGACAACACGTTCGCCGATCTGCTGTCGGGCATGAACGTGGTGCCGGGAAGCGGTGTCGACTTCGGCGCCATCGCGCGCACGCTGTTGCTCGCGCTTGGCTTGTATCTGGTTGCCGCGCTCCTTATTTGGCTTCAAGCCCGGCTGCTGAACGTTGCGGTGCAGCGCACCATGGTTTCGCTGCGTTCGGATGTCGAGGACAAGGTGCACAGAATGCCCTTGTCCTACTTTGACTCCCGTCAGCGCGGCGAGGTGCTGAGCAGGGTCACCAACGATGTCGACAACATCCAGACGTCCTTGTCGATGACGATCAGCCAGCTGCTCACCTCGGTCCTGACGGTGGTGGCGGTGCTGGTCGCGATGTTGACCATCTCACCGCTGCTGACATTGCTCACCGTGCTGACCGTGCCGCTGTCCCTGTGGGTGACGCGGGCCATCGCGCGGCGATCGCAAAAGCTGTTCGTGGCGCAGTGGGCCAACACCGGCCGGCTCAACGCGCACATCGAGGAGACCTACAGCGGTTTCACCATCGTCAAGACCTTCGGCCACCGCGCCCACGCGCAGGAGCAGTTCCGCGAGCACAACGACAACGTCTACCAAGCCAGCTTTGGGGCGCAGTTCTTTTCGGGTCTGGTCTCGCCTGCCACGACGTTCATCGGCAACCTCAGCTACGTCGCCGTCGCGGTGGTCGGCGGTATCCAGGTGGCGACGGGGCAGATCACGCTCGGCAGCATCCAGGCCTTCATCCAGTACGTGCGCCAGTTCAACCAGCCACTTACCCAGGTCGCCGGGATGTACAACACGCTGCAGTCCGGGATCGCCAGCGCAGAGCGGGTTTTCGAGCTGCTCGACGCCGACGAGCAGACACCGGAACCGCCGGCTGCGCTGGCATCGCCGGACGGCACACGCGGCAGGGTGGAGTTCGAGAACGTCAACTTCAGCTATCGGCCCGGCACTCCGGTGATCGAGGACCTGTCACTAGTCGCCGAACCCGGCAGCACGGTCGCGATCGTCGGGCCGACCGGCGCGGGCAAAACCACGCTGGTGAACCTGCTGATGCGGTTCTACGAGGTGGATTCGGGCCGCATCCTGGTCGACGGGGTGGACATCTCATCGGTGAGCCGGCGGTCGCTGCGCTCGCGAATCGGCATGGTGTTGCAAGACACCTGGCTCTTCGGCGGCACGATCTACGAGAACATCGCCTACGGCCGGCCGGATGCCAGCGAGGACGAGGTGATCGAAGCCGCCAAGGCGGCGTTCGTCGACCGGTTCGTGCACACCTTGCCCGACGGCTACCAGACCCGGGTCAGCGACGACGGCGGCAACATCAGCGCAGGAGAAAAGCAGCTCATTACAATCGCCCGCGCGGTCCTGGCCCGCCCGCAATTGCTGGTCCTCGACGAGGCCACCAGTTCCGTTGACACCCGCACCGAGCTGCTGATCCAGCACGCGATGGGTGAATTACGCCGCGATCGAACGAGTTTCATCATCGCGCACCGGCTTTCGACGATCCGCGATGCCGATGTCATCTTGGTGATGGAGGCAGGCAGGATCGTCGAGCGCGGCAGCCATGCCGAGCTGTTGGCCCGTCACGGCGAATATTGGGCGATGACGCAGGCCTAGCGGCCGTCGACTGTGCGGTTTCGTACGCGACACGCCGTAGCGGCGTATGAAACCGCACAGTCGCGCGGCCGGCTAGGCGATATGCCCTGGGTGAACGTCTGTGCGGTAGCAGGGCATCGCGAGAGTAGGGAATATGACGGAATCCGCACCCGATCCCGTCATCTTTCCTACTCTCGGTGCGATTTTCTTCCTGGACCTCGGAGCGAAGCTCCCCTGGCTGCTGCTCGCCGGAAGAAACTAGAGCTGCGGGCCTTCGGCGCGTAGGTCGTCCACGCTGCGCATCGCGTCGCGCAGCTTGCCCAGCCATTCGTCGGCGTGCTCCCCGACGAGCCTGACCGACCAGGCCAGCGCGTCGGACCGGGACCGCGCCACCCCGGCGTCGACAAGGGTGTCGAGGACCTGACGCTCGGGCTGGCGCAACCGCGTCATGACCGGTACGGCGATGTGGGTGAACAGGATTCGTTCGTAGTTGTCGTCACCCACCGCGCCGATTTCGACGCCCCACGCCACCTTGCGGCCGTAGCGGTCCTCGGCTTCGTCGGCGATGCGCATGCGCTCGGAGCGCGTTTCCTCGCGGAAGCGGGCGACGCGTCCAGAGGCGTGGGCTTCGCTTTCGGGTGTCTCTGAGCCCTCGGCTTCCGGCAAACGGCCGATGACAGTGATTTCTTCGCGGTCGACGACGACCTTCGGGTCGCCGGCGAACCATCCGTCGGGCAGGCGACCGGCGAACCAGTCGGCTGCGTCGCTCGCGTCGGGTTGCTGTGCCTGTTGCCAACCGCCGGGGCGGCCTGACCGTCGGCCATGGAGATGATGTCTCATGCTTACATGATTACACCGTTACACAACTGATGTAACCGTGTTCACTCGAAGCGAAGAAGCACGCGAAGCCATCGGATCTTCCCAGCACGTTGATAGTGGAACTTGACTTGTTGTTGGGTTTTCCCAACAATTAGATGTATGAGTCCAGTACGGCGAGGGAACACACTCCCTATCCACAACCGCATCGGCGTGCTGCGCGCCGAGCGGCGGATGAGTCGGGCAGAGCTTGCCGCCGCCATCGACGTCAACCCGCAGACGGTCGGCGCATTGGAACGCGGCGACCATTACCCGAGCCTCGACTTGGCGTTTCGCATCTGCGATGTCTTCGGGCTGCCCGTCGAGGCCGTGTTTTCGCGCAGCGAGTTCACCCCACTGTCCACCGAGCTCTATCGACGGAATCCACGCGACGAAGGAGGTTGGACCCGTGACTGATCCGACAATGCACAGCGAGCGCAATCTGATTGACAGATACCAGCATTACCGCGCTCGACGCTTCCTCAAGCACGAGCGCATGTGGGCGAAGGCTCTGCCAAGTTGGCGGACCCAAGCGCGCCGGCGAGCCTTGGTCGTTGGCCTTGCCGTCACATTTGCGTTCATGTTCGGCGTCAGCGTTGTGTGCGCCTTCGGTATTGAGTGGGCGCCACTGCTGTGGTTCCCGGCCAGCCTGATCTTCTACCCGTTGTGGTTCACCTTGCAGGTGGTGTCGGGCAGGCAGGGCGACGCGCCTTCGGCGACGCTGGACGAGTTCGAGATGCAGCAACGCAACAGCGCGCGATCGATCGGTTTGACGATCACCCAGTACCTGATGTTGGTCCCGATCTTTTATTTGATTTTCGGCGCGGTGATCACGCACGGCACCGATACCAACATGGCATACGCGGGCGGTTTGATGGCAACGACGGTGCTGCTGATCGGGGGCAGCACGCCAGCCATGATCCTGGGCTGGAGCCGGCCGGATCCCGAGCCCGAAAACGAGACCGCGTGAGGAAGGTTCGCGCGGCCTACTTCTTCTTCATGAGCAGGACGGCGCCGCCGCCGACGACCATCCCGATCAGCAGCAGCACAGCCAGGGCCGGGCTGACGAACCACCACACGAGGCCGAGCGCGATGATCGCCGGCGACGCAACGAAGAGCACCATGCCCGGGTGCTGCTTGATGACCGCGAGGGCGCTTTGCGCCCGGACCCGGTCGATTTCCTTTGCCATGCCACAAGAATGCCAGTGGTTGCCCTAGTTTGGTTCCCATGACAGGAACAGGACCTGGAAGCTGGCAACCCGATCCCGAAGGCCGTTACGACTACCGCTGGTGGGACGGGCAGCATTGGACCGATCAGATCTCCCATCAAGGCCAGGCCGGCCGTGCTCCGATGGGCGGGCAACCGCAGGGGCCACAGGCACAAGGCGGTCCACCCCAGCCCCAAGGCGGTGCGCCCCAGCACCAGGCGACTGCGATGGGGCAGCCTTCCGGTGACGGTTTCGCCGGAATCACCGGCGATCTCGTCGACGGGCGGTTCAGCGAAAAGGAAGCCAAGCCGATCGCGAACCAGAATGCCAAGCTGCTGCGCGTTCGCCTCGGCGAACCGTTCATGGCACGGCAGGGGTCGATGGTGGCCTACCAAGGCAATGTGGACTTCGCGTTCGAAGGTGGTGGCGCGGGGAAGTTCCTCAAGAAGGCGCTAACCGGCGAGGGTCTGCCGTTGATGCGGTGCCAAGGACAGGGTGACGTGTTCCTCGCCGAGCGAGCCAACGACGTGCATCTGCTGAATCTCACGAACTCCGGCCTGTCGATCAGCGGCAAGAACGTGCTTGCGTTCTCGTCGAGCCTGGACTGGAACATCGAGCGGGTGAAGGGCGGCAGCATCGCGACCGGAGGTTTGTTCAACACAACCCTGCGCGGCACGGGGTGGGTGGCGCTGACGACCGACGGCCCGCCGGTGGTCCTCAATGCGGCGGAAGCACCGACCTTCGCCGACACCAACGCGGTGGTGGCATGGTCGGCGAACCTGCAGACGCAACTGAAGACGAGTTTCAAGGCGGGAGCGCTGATCGGCCGCGGGTCAGGCGAAGCGGTTCAGGTGTCGTTCTACGGCCAGGGCTTCGTCATCGTGCAGCCGTCGGAGGGCATGCCCCAGGTCGCGACCCAGTAGGTCACAACTCGAGGAGCACCGTCACCGGCCCGTCGTTGACGAGTTCGACGTGCATATGAGCACCGAACACGCCGGTTTCCACGTGTGCGCCCAGCCGCCGCAGCGCGTCGGCGAACGCGGACACCAGGGGTTCGGCGACCGCGCCGCGCGCCGCGGCGTTCCAGGTCGGACGCCGCCCCTTGGCAGTGTTGGCGTACAAGGTGAACTGACTGACGACCAGGATCGGGGCGTTGACATCGCTTGCCGATTTCTCGTCGTCGAGAATCCTTAGTTGCCAAAGCTTTTCGGCAAGGCGCTGCGCCTTGTCAGTGTCGTCGGTGTGCGTGACGCCGACGAGGGCGAGCAGCCCTTGGCCGTCCGGGCGCACAGCACCGACCACCTGCCCGTCGACGGTCACCGCCGCTGACGTGACTCGTTGCACCAGAACGCGCATGGTCGCCGATGCTACGCACAGCCTCGCGCTAGGGGCTTTATCAAATCTTCATCGAAGGCCTAGTTAAGCCTTATCGGCGCTGGGAAAACTGGGAAATGTACTGCGGCACGAGAACGGAGGGCGGCTGGTGAGCGATCGGCGACGGAAGCGCTATTGGTTCGCCGCTACTGCGGTAGTCGGCGCCGCGGCGCTGGTACTCACTGCATGCAGTGGCACCGCCGCGCCGCCTGAGCCCCAGGTGATAAGCGACAAGGGCACGCCGTTCGGCGATCTGCTCGTCCCCAAACTGCAGGCATCAGTGACGGACGGAGCCATCGGTGTCCCCGTGGACTCTCCTGTCACCGTCAACGCCGGCGACGGCGTACTCGGCGCGGTCAGCTTGATCAACGAAGAGGGCCAACCCGTGAACGGGAAGCTCAGCCCGGACGGCCTGACATGGGCGTCCGCCGAACCGCTGGGCTACAACAAGGAATACACGCTCACCGCAGAGACACTCGGGTTGGGCGGCGTGGCGCGTAATCGCATGACGTTCCAGACCCATTCCCCCGAAAACCTGACAATGCCGTACGTCTTGCCGAACGACGGCGAGGTGGTCGGCGTCGGCCAGCCGATCGCGGTTCGGTTCGACGAGAACATCCCTGATCGCCTGGCAGCTCAGCGAGCCATCAAGGTGACAACCAACCCTCCGGCGGACGGAGCGTTCTACTGGCTGAACGACCGCGAAGTCCGTTGGCGCCCAGAGAATTACTGGAAGCCCGGCACGACCGTGGACGTCCAGGTCAAGACGTACGGCGTCGACATGGGCGACGGCCTTTTTGGCCAGGAGGACGTCACGACGCGGTTCACCATCGGCGACGAGGTGATCGCGACCGCCGACGATGCCACCAAGACGATGACCGTGCGGATCAACGGCCAAGTCGTCAAGACCATGCCAATCTCCATGGGTAAGAACAGCACCCCGACGAGCAACGGCAAGTACATCGTCGGCGATCGCTACTCATTTCTGGTCATGGACTCATCGACATATGGTGTGCCGGTCAACTCGCCGGACGGGTATCGCACGGAGGTCGAGTGGGCGACTCAGATGTCGTACAGCGGCATCTACGTGCACTCTGCGCCGTGGTCAGTCGGCAGCCAGGGCCGTAGCAATGTCAGCCACGGCTGCCTGAACGTCAACCCCACCAATGCACTCTGGTTCTACAACAACACCAAACGCGGCGACATCGTGGAAGTCGTCAACACCGTGGGCTCGACACTGCCTGGCACCGATGGTCTCGGCGACTGGAACATTCCATGGGAGCAATGGCGAGCGGGCAACGCAAGCCTCTGATTTCGTTGCACGTAGCAGGACCGTAGACCCCCGTGTTGATACCCTGCGGGGGTATCGTCGGGCCATGAAACTCAATGCGATCGAACGTGCGGCGATGAACAACCCGGTTCGCGCTGCGCACCAGCACCATCGAGAAGCGGCATGGTTTCGGCGGCTGGCAGGCGGCGCGTTGTCGGGACAGCATGTGCTCGAAGTGGGCTGCGGCCGCGGGGTGGGCGCGGAAGTGATCCTCGACCGCCTCGGTGCGGCAAAAGTGACGGCCTTCGATCTCGACGACTCCATGGTGGAGATGGCGCGAAAGCGGCTGCATGCCCGACCGGTGTCACTCTCGGTCGGCGACGCATGCGCCATAGCCGAGCCGGCCGGCGCCGTCGACACCGTCGTGGACTTCGGCATCATCCATCACATTCCAGACTGGCAGCAGTCGATAGCAGAGATTGCTCGCGTGCTTAAGCCCGGCGGCTTGCTGCTGTTCGAGGAAGTCCCCCGCCATCTGCTCGACACCTGGGCGTTCCGCACCTTCACCGTACATCCGCGTGAGAACCGGTTCGAGGCAGCCGAATTCGGCGCCGAACTGGCCCGGCATGGACTGCACGGCACCGGGCGGATCGAAAGCCATCTCGGCGGGATGGTGTTTGTCGGCGCGGCGCGCAAGACCTGAGATCCATGGCGCGGCGACGGGACTTCAGTTCGCGATCGCCGACTTGAACCGCCTGAGCCGCAGGCTGTTGCTGACCACGAACACCGACGAGAACGCCATTGCGGCACCGGCCAGCATCGGGTTGAGCAGGCCCGCGGCCGCGAGCGGCAATGCCGCGACGTTGTACGCGAACGCCCAGAACAAGTTGCCCTTGATCGTGGCTAACGTCCTGCGCGACAGCCGGATTGCGTCGGGAACCGCTAGCAGATCTCCCCGCACCAGCGTGAGGTCGCTGGCCTCGATCGCGACGTCGGTGCCGGTTCCCATGGCGAGGCCGAGATCGGCCTGGGCCAGCGCTGCCGCGTCGTTGACGCCATCGCCGACCATGGCCACCACCTTGCCTTTGGCCTGCAGCCGCTTGACGGTTTCCACCTTGTCTTTGGGCAGTACTTCGGCGACCACATCGTCGATGCCGACCTGCTCGGCAATCGTTCGAGCGGCAGCCTCGTTATCGCCGGTGAGCATGATCGGCGTCAATCCAAGCGCGCGAAGCTGTCGCACCGCCTCGGCCGACGTCGGCTTCACCGCATCCGCTACGACGAGGACACCGCGGGCCTTGCCGTCCCATCCGACAGCGACCGCCGTCTTGCCCTCGGCTTCGGCTTGATGCATCGACTGTGCCACCGACTCCGGAAGGTGTTGCGACCAGTCTGCGAGAAGTCGTTGCCTGCCGACCACCACAGCACGGCCGTCGACGACGCCCTGCACACCTAGACCTTCGAGGTTGGTGAACCCCTCGACCGACGGCAGGTCGCCGACTTTTTCGCGGGCTCCGTTGGCGACCGCTCTTGCGATGGGGTGCTCGGAGGCGTCCTCGAGAGCACCAGCCAGTCGCAGTACCTCGTCCGGCTGCTCTCCGTCGGCGGTGAGCACGTCGAGAAGCGTCATCGTTCCCGTCGTGATCGTGCCGGTCTTGTCGAGCACGATCGTGTCGATCCGCCGGGTCGACTCCAGCACTTCGGGCCCTTTGATGAGGATTCCGAGCTGCGCACCACGTCCGGTGCCCACCATCAACGCGGTAGGTGTCGCCAGCCCCAGGGCACACGGGCAGGCGATGATCAGCACCGCGACGGCAGCGGTGAACGCGGCGGCTATCGACCCGCCGGTACCGATCCAGAAGCCAAGCGTTGCCACCGACAGGGCGATGACGATGGGCACGAAGATCCCCGAAATCCTGTCCGCCAGCCGCTGCGCCTGCGCCTTACCGGTTTGTGCGTCCTCGACAAGCTTGGCCATCTGCGCCAGCTGGGTATCAGAACCAATCCGGTTGGCGCGCACTACAAGCCGCCCGCCGACATTGACGGTCGCCCCGACCACCTGGTCGTCCGGGCCGACCTCCACCGGCACCGACTCCCCGGTGAGCATCGACGCGTCCACAGCCGACGAGCCTTCGATCACCACACCGTCGGTGGCGATCTTCTCACCGGGCCGCACCACGAATTCGTCGCCTACCGAGAGTTGGTCGATCGGAATTCGTTGTTCCGCACCGTTCTTGCGCACCGCGACGTCCTTGGCGCCGAGCTCGAGCAGCGCCCGCAGCGCGGCGCCGGCTCGCCGCTTGGAGCGGGCCTCGAAATATCGCCCCGCGAGGATGAACGTCGTCACGCCTGCGGCCGCCTCGAGATAGATATTCCCGGTGCCGTCGGTACGGGCGATGGTGAGCTCGAACGGGTGCGTCATGCCGGCCATCCCGGCGGTGCCCCAAAACAGTGCGTAGATCGACCAGCCGAAGGCGGCGAGCGTGCCCATCGAGATCAGCGTGTCCATGGTGGCAGTGCCGTGGCGCAAGTTGGACCAGGCCGCCCTGTGGAAAGGCAGCGCACCCCACACCACCACCGGCGCGGCCAGTGTGAGCGACAGCCACTGCCAGTTGGTGAACTGCAGGGTGGGAACCATGGCCATCGCGATGACCGGCACGGTGAGCACCAGCGAAATGAGCAGTCTCTGGCGCAGCGACGCCGTGGGGTCCTGTTCGCCCCGAAGGACCATGCGATCGTCGGCCTCGGCGACATCGGGCGTCGGCAACTCTGCGGTGTATCCGGCGTCCTCGACCACCGTTACGAGCTGATCTGGTGACACATCACCGACGTAGTTGACGTGCGCCTTCTCGGTCGCGAAATTGACTGTCGCGATGACTCCGTCGATCTTGTTCAGCTTCTTCTCGATGCGGGCCGCGCAGGAGGCACACGTCATTCCGCCGATCTGCAGTTCGATCTGCCCGGTTGATGGGGTGTCGGTCACGGAAGTCATCGTGTCGTCCTCAGCGGTCATGTAGTCAGTGGCCGTGTCCGGCCGTCGCTGGCGCCTGGCTTGGTGTCGGCGCTGTCAGCTGGACGGATTCGGTCGAGCCGACTGACACCGTGAATTCAGCGGTTCGCACTACGCCGTCGTGCTTGAAGTCCAAGAAGAGCCGGTAATCGCCATTGCTCGGAACGGTTGTGTGGAAGCCGATCTCAGGCCCCGCGGGTGTCTTGCCGTCGCCCGGCTCACCCATCGGGTGCACGTGCAGATAGGCAAGGTCGGATGTCCGCAACGCCACCAGGTGTCCGTAAGCGCCCAAATAGGGCTGCAGATCGGTCACCGGCTTGCCGTTGCGGCTGACGGACAGGGTGAGCATTGAGGCCTCATTGGCCGTGGGCGTCCCGCTCAGCGTGACGGTGTATCCGTCGACGACGGCGGTGTCCTTGCCTACTGGCAACGGCCGAGGATCGTAATTGCCGGCGACGTGCAAGTCCGTGCCGAGCGTCAACGCCTCACCACCGGCGGGCACGAAGTCAGCGAATACACGGTAGTCACCGGCTCTGCTCAGATCGATTGGGACGCTCCATGTTCCGCTTGCATCGAGTACCGGATGCACATGCTGAAAACCGACCATGTCGCGGCGGACGACGATCAAATGCAATAGCTTCTCGTGGCTCTCCGTATACCGCGTCACCGCAGCGCCAGTGGAGTCGGTGATCCGGAAGCGCAGCGGCACATTATTTCCCGCGTTGACGCGGGTCTGCGCCAGCTCGAGCGTGTAGCCCTTGTCGATCGACATCAGACCCCCGGGAAGTTCGTCGGTGGCCGCATCGTCCGCAGCAGTCGACATCTCGTCATGGGCTTGGGTCGATTCGGTGGCGCCGCCGCCATCGGGGCCGAGGAATGCGCCGATCCCGATAGCGGCAGCGAACACCACGACGAGGCCGAGGATGAAGCCTGCGAACTTCTTCGGTGCAGTCATGGGCGTCCTCCCCCTCGTCTTGGTCGCTTGTCAGCTGGCCAGCTGATAGCCGGCCTCTTCGATCGCGTCTTTGATGGCATCGGCCTGGATCGGTGCCTCGCTGTCGATGGTCACCTTGCCGCTCGCCAAATCGACGTTGACCCCGGTCACGCCCGAAATGTTCTCGACCTCTTCGCGGACGGAGGTCACGCAATGGCCGCAGGTCATCCCGGTGACATTCACGGTCATGGAGCTCATGTCAGACCTTTCTCGAGTCGTTGGTCGTATCCGCACACCACCTTCATATCATACCCCCCTAGGGTATTATATCGCTACGTCTTGATCGGCATTCTGCGGTCATACCGTAGTGGGGTACCGTATCGCCCCGAATCAAGCATCGGCGCGCTGGGCGATCGACATCAGCGGCTGCGCGTGGCCGGTAGGCGCGTCGGGCGCACTTAGTCCGTCGGCGATAGACACCACCAGTCCGCCGAGCATGAACGCAATGATCGCCGCAATGAGCCCCCCGGTGCTCAGCGACGGAATGTACCGACGAGCACCGCTCGATTCGCCACTGCCATGGTATTCGTGCGTCAGCGCGTGACCCTTGCCCTTCTGCAACAGGTAGCGGTTCACCGGATAGGCCGCGAAGAAGGCAGCGGTAAGCGCAATCATCATGCCAATCCAGAAGATTGGATTGACCAGGCCGGCGTTCATGGCGCCGGGGATTACTGCCATAACGACGTTGTCGACGATCTCCATCGTCAAGATCGACAGCGTGTCGGCCGCCAAAACGACGCTCAACGCAGTGCCAATCGCCAGCCCGGCCTTGAGCAACGGCAGTGTGGAAAGTGAATATCCGAACAGAAAGGCCAGGGCGACAGCCAAAGCGATCGTCGCGATATTGGTCAGCCCGATGGCCGTGCCGATCATCAGGCCAACGATTTCACCGATGGCGCAGCCAGTGAGGCAGTGCAGCGTCGCGCTCAAGGCCATCGCGTTGACGTTGCCTTTCATGCCGTGATTGTCGTGCGCCCCGGGGTGGCGGTCACCGTGATGACCCCCGTCATGGGCGTGGTGGTCCTGGTTGTCGGACTGAATGCTCATTGCTTCTCCTTCCGGCTCGGACCGCTGTACTCGTATACCCTACCCGGGTACCCGTATGGCAGGATGACACACCACGAAACGTGAATCGGTCTACGTTTTGTGAAGATTTGCTCAATCCTGAGCCGTTGCGATCAGCCCGGCGACGAATCAGTGGGCGGCCGGGCACGATGAGGGGCATGGAGCGCATGCCGGACCCACGGCAGGGATATCGGGCATTGGTGGTCGACGACGAAGTGGCGTTGACGAGGGTCATTGCCAGTTACCTCGAACGCGACCACTTCGAGGTCAGCGTCGCCCACAACGGGCATGACGCCCTCGCGGTCGCACGCGAGATCAACCCCGATGTCGTGGTGCTTGATCTGGCATTGCCTGGCATCGATGGCCTCGAGGCATGCCGTCAGCTGCGTACATTCTCCGACGCCTACGTCGTGATGTTGACCGCCCGCGACACCGAAGTCGACACGATCATCGGCTTGTCGGTCGGCGCCGACGACTACGTGACCAAACCGTTCAGTCCGCGCGAGTTGGTCGCGCGGATCCGTGCCATGCTGCGGCGGCCGCGAACGGCCTCGGCCAGCAGCACCTCCGACGCGGGGTTGGACGAACCCCCACCACGGATGTTCGGCGACCTGAAAATTGACGTCGCCGGACGCCAGGTCTTCATCGGCGACGAGCCAGTCACGTTGACCCGCACCGAATTCGACGTGCTGGCGGCGCTGTCGTCACGGCCCGGCGTTGTCTTCAGCCGGCGCCAACTCCTCGAAACGGTTTGGGCGCAAACATATGTCGGCAACGAACATCTCGTCGATGTCCACATCGGCCATCTGCGGCGCAAGCTGGGCGACGACCCCGCGGCACCTCGATATGTGATCACGGTGCGTGGTGTCGGATACCGGATGGGAAGCGGACAGTGAGATTTCTACGAGGTCGCGGGATCGGCGTGCGACTTCTCCTCGCGCAGACGATGGTCTTGCTCGCCGGCGCCGCAACCACGTGGATCGTCGCCACCATCGTCGGCCCGCCCCTGTTCCGCGAACACCTGCACCGCGCTGGGGTGCCTGCCGAATCCAGCGAGCAGGCTCACGCCGAGGAGGCGTATACCTATGCCACGGTCATCTCGATCGGAGTGGCGCTGGGTGTATCGGCGTTGGCGGCACTCGCAGTGACGTGGTACTTCAGTCGACGTCTGCAGCGTTCCGTCACCGATGTGTCGACGGCCGCCGCCGCCGTTGCGGACGGGCACTACGACTCCCGGGTCTCGCCACCGCATCTCGGAGACGACTTCGATGCGCTGGCAATGGCTTTCAACCAGATGGCGGGCAGGCTCGAATCTGTCGAGTCCACCCGCCGGCGACTATTCGGCGACCTCGCCCACGAGATCCGCACACCGGTCTCGGTTCTCGAGGCTTATGTCGAGGCGGTTGAGGATGGCGTGAAAACCCTTGACCGCGAGACGATCGCCATGCTGCGTGATCAAACCCGAAGGCTGGTGCGGTTTTCCGATGACGTCGCAGCGCTGGCGCAGGCCGAAGAATCACACGCGTCAATCACTCCTATCTCGGTAGCTCCCGCCGACTTGGTGGCCACCGCGGTCGCAGCCGTCGCAGACCTCTTCGCGGCCAAAGGCGTAACGCTCACCTCGCAAGCCGGCGAAGGTATGCCACGGCTGTGGGCTGACCAGCACCGGCTGGCGCAGGTGCTGACCAACCTGCTTGATAACGCCCTGCGCCATACTCAGCGAGGTGGACGGGTCGACGTTGCCGCGCGCAGCGACCACGACGCGGTCACCATTACCGTGACCGACGACGGTGACGGCGTCGTGGCAGAACATCTGCCGCATATATTCGAGCGGTTCTATCGAGCGGATGTCGCCCGCGATCGTGACCACGGCGGAGCCGGCATCGGCCTGGCGATCGCCAAGGCATTGGTGGAAGCCCATCGCGGCACTATCACCGCCAGCAGCCGTGGCCCGGGCACCGGTACAACATTCATCGTGACGTTGCCGACCGGCGCACCGGACCCGCAGTTGCGGCTATAGCGATGTGAGGATGCCGTTCATGGTGTCGATCTCCTTCTGCTGAGAGTCAACGATGTTGCGGGCCATCTCAACCGCGGCAGGATACTTACCGTCACGGATTTCATTCTGGGCCATGGTGATTGCGCCCTCGTGATGCTTGATCATCTGCGTGAGGAACAACTTGCTGGCGTCGACACCCTGAGCATTCTGCAAGGCGGTCATGTCCTGCTCGGACATCATGCCGCTACCGCCTGACATCCCCGGCATGTCACCGTGTCCAGGCATATCCATATCTGCCGAAGGCATCGGTGCCATCGGCGGATTGCCCCACCCATCGAGCCAACGCTGCATCTCCGCAATCTCGGGGCCCTGAGCGGCCTTGATCTGTTGGGCCAACTCCGTCACGCGCGGATCAACGCCCTGCTTGGCCAACAGCATGTCGCTCATCTCGATCGCCTGCTCATGGTGCGGAATCATGTGCTGGGAGAACATGACGTCCGCGTCATTGTGTTCCTGGCCGGCGGGCGCAGTGGTTGCAGCTGCCGTTGCACCGGCCGACGTGGTGTGACCCCCGGTGTGCTCAGTGCTGGTAGCGCTATTGCTACAGCCCGCCGCGACAACAAGCGCCACAACCGCGCCCGCACCGATCAGAATCGTTCGTGTCCACATGAGAGATCCCTTCGTCGTCGTGCCTCGCACAGCGGCTACCCACTGCGGTCCGCCCACGTCGAGCTTTCCGACTGCCGATATGGAGCGGCTAGTCGTTCGATGAAGATTCGATAAAGCCATTGACCCGGTGGGGATCGTGACGAGTTGGCGGTCGGGAAGGTGGCTGCCAACCGAAGGTGTCGTCAGTTGCGCACAGGTACACCGCGACGATGTCACCGCCGGGCGCACGAAGCCGACCATGGCAGGCGAAATTGTCGCCAGCACAATCACTTCCGCGCTCGCACCCCAACTACCCAGTCAGATCGAGCGCTAAGGATCGTCGTCTTCGTCGTCGGGTAGTAGGTATTTCTCTGGGTGGTGGTAGTTGTTGACCCGGGTTTGGCCGGTGTCCAGGTGTGGCGGTGGGATCCATTCGGTGCGGCCGTCTTTGCGTTTTCGGGTTGTCCAGCCGCCGGGTTTGACGCGGCGGTTGTCTTTTCCACACGCCAGGGTTTCGTCGGTGATGTCGGTGTG
>NZ_DASSCY010000341.1:0-10507 GCF_035697385.1 Mycobacterium sp.
GCCACGCCAACGCCGCGCTGCTCTTTCCGCGCTCGATGACGGCGACGGTACCGGTCTTCGTCCAGCCGCCTGTGGTCAACGCGGTGAGCACGGCCTCGACCTCGGCGATATCCACGTCGTAGGGCGGGTCGGCCAGCACCAGGTCCACCGGCCCGCCGGCACCGTCGGCCAGCACCGTAGCCACGCGCCCGCGCCGCACCGTCGCGCCAACCACGCCGAGCGACGCGATGTTGCCGGCGATGACGGCGGCGGCCCGCTGATCGGATTCGACGAAAACCGCCGATGCCGCTCCCCTCGACAGCGCCTCGAGGCCGAGCGCACCTGACCCCGCGTAGAGGTCGAGCACCGTCGCCCCGGTGAAATCGATCCGCGCGGCCAGCACGTTGAACAATGACTCGCGCACGCGATCGGTTGTTGGGCGGGTTCCGGTGCGCGGCACCGCGATTCGCCTGCCGCCAAATGCGCCGGCGACGATGCGGGTCAGCTGACCACCACCAGCAGATCGCCACCTTCGACCTGCGCGGTTGCCGACACGGCGACGCGGTCGACCTTTCCGGCTTTGGGTGCGGTGATCGCGGCTTCCATTTTCATGGCTTCGATGGTGGCGATGGTTTGGCCGGCCTCGACCTCGTCGCCTGCCTCGACGCTGACGGTGACGACGCCTGCGAACGGTGCGGCCACGTGGTCGGGGTTGGACCGGTCGGCCTTCTCGGCGGTCGGGATGTCGCTGGCGATGCTGCGGTCACGCACGACCACCGGCCTCAGCTGGCCGTTGAGGATGCACATCACCGTTCGCATGCCCCGCTCGTCGGGATCGGAGATCGCCTCCAGCCCGATCAGCAGCTCGACGCCGCGCTCCAGCCGTACTCGGTGTTCCTCACCGGGCCTCAGCCCGTAGAAGAACTGGTTGGCAGACAGGCTCGAGGTGTCGCCATACTGCTCGCGGTGTGCGTCGAATTCCTTTGTCGGGCCGGGGAATAGCAGCTGATTCAGGACGGCTTGACGTTTCGGGCCTGGCTGGGCGAGCACGGCCTCGTCCTCCGCGCTTAGCTCTTGGGTGGGTTTGGCCGGCGGACGCCCGGCAAGTGCCTTGCTGCGCAACGGTTCTGGCCAGCCGCCCGGAGGGTCGCCGAGTTCACCACGCAGGAAGCCGATCACCGAGTCGGGAATGTCGAATTTCGCTGGGTCGGCGGCGAACTCGTCAGCGGACACGCCCGCACCGACAAGGGCCAGGGCGAGATCGCCGACCACTTTGGACGACGGCGTCACCTTCACCAGCCTGCCCAACACCCGGTCTGCAGCGGCGTAGTTGGTTTCGATCTCCTCGAACCGGTCACCGAAGCCGAGCGCGATGGCCTGCTGGCGCAGATTCGACAGCTGGCCACCGGGGATCTCGTGGTGATACACCCGGCCCGTCGGCGCCGGTAGCCCAGATTCAAACGGCGAGTAGACCTTTCGCAGCGCCTCCCAGTAAGGCTCGAGGTCACACACCGCCGACAGCGACAAGCCGGTGTCGTAGGCGGTGTGCGCGGTCGCGGCGACGATGGAGGACAGCGCGGGCTGGCTGGTGGTGCCCGCCAACGGTGCCGAAGCGCCGTCGACCGCGCTCGCGCCGGCCTGCCAGGCCGCCAGATAGGTGGCCAGCTGCCCGCCTGGCGTGTCGTGGGTATGGACATGAACGGGCAGGTCGAACCTGCTGCGCAGTGCAGTGATCAATGCATGCGCGGCTTGCGGACGCAGCAATCCGGCCATGTCCTTGATCGCGAGCACGTGTGCCCCGGCCTCGACGATCTGCTCGGCCAACCTGAGGTAATAGTCCAGCGTGTAAAGGCTTTCGCCCGGGTTTGACAGATCTCCGGTGTAGCTCATCGCGACTTCGGCGACCGCCGTGCCGGTTTCGCGCACCGCGTCGATCGCGGGACGCATCGACTCGACGTTGTTGAGCGCGTCGAAAATCCGGTAGATGTCGATGCCGGTGGCCGTGGCCTCCTCGACGAACGCCTTCGTCACGCTCTCCGGGTACGGCGTGTAGCCAACGGTGTTGCGGCCCCGCAACAGCATCTGCAGGCAGATGTTGGGCACGGCCTCACGCAGCGCCGCCAGCCGCTCCCACGGATCTTCCTTCAAAAACCGAAGCGCCACATCGTAAGTCGCTCCGCCCCAGCACTCGATGGACAGCAGCTGCGGGGTCATCCGCGCGATGTAGGGCGCCACCATCAACAGGCCAGTGGTGCGTACTCGAGTGGCCAGCAGTGACTGATGCGCATCGCGGAACGTCGTGTCCGTGACACCGACGGACTTGGATTCACGCAGCCATCGGGCGAACCCTTGCGGCCCCACCTCGGTCAGCAGATGCTTGGACCCGCGTGGGGGTGCGATGTCCAGGTCGATCTCGGGCAGCTTGTCCTGCGGATACACCGTCGACGTCCGCGGCCCATGCGGCTGGTTCACCGTGACATCGGCCAAATAGTTCAGGATCTTGGTGCCCCGGTCGGCCGGGGTGCGCGCGGTCAGCAGATACGGCCGCTCGTCGATGAACGACGTGGTCACCCGCCCAGCGCGAAAGTCCGGATCGTTGACGACAGCCATCAAGAACGGGATGTTGGTCGACACCCCACGCACCCGGAACTCAGCGAGCGCGCGGCGGGCCCGCGCGACCGCTGCGGAGAAGTCGCGTCCCCGACAGGTCAGCTTGACCAGCATCGAGTCGAAGTGGGCGCTGATCTCCGCGCCAAGATGCGAGCCGCCGTCCAACCGGATGCCCGCACCGCCGGGCGAACGATAGCCGGTGATGCGGCCGGTGTCAGGGCGGAAACCGTTGGCCGGGTCCTCGGTGGTGATCCGGCACTGCATCGCCGCTCCATGCACCTGCAGCGAATCCTGGCTCAGCCCAAGATCTTCCAGGCTCTCCCCGTCGGCGATGCGCATCTGGCTGGCGACCAGGTCGACGTCGGTGATCTCCTCGGTCACGGTGTGCTCGACCTGGATGCGCGGATTCATCTCGATGAAGACGTAGTGGCCGCGCTCGTCGAGAAGGAACTCGACCGTGCCCGCGTAGGTGTAGTTGATCTGGCGGGCGAACGCCACCGCGTCGGCGCAGATCTTGGCTCGCAGGTCCTCAGGCAGGTTCGGCGCAGGGGCCAGCTCGATGACCTTCTGATGGCGCCGCTGCACGCTGCAGTCCCGCTCGAACAGATGCATCACGTTGCCGTGCGTGTCGGCAAGGATCTGCACCTCGATATGGCGCGGGCGCAGCACCGCCTGCTCCAGATACAGCGTCGGGTCACCGAACGCCGACTCGGCCTCGCGGCCGGCGGCCTCGATCGCTTCAGGCAGCGCGGCGGCATCGGTGACACGGCGCATACCGCGCCCACCGCCGCCGGAGACCGCCTTGACGAACAACGGGAACTCCATCGACGCGGCCGCGGCGATCAGTTCGTCGGCCGACGCCGAGGGCGCAGACGAGTTCAGCACCGGCAACCCGGCGGCGCGCGCCGCCGCGATCGCCCGCGACTTGTTGCCCGCCAGCTCGAGAATTTCGGCGCCCGGCCCGATGAACGTGATGCCCGCCTCCGCACACGCGGCAGCCAGATCGGGGTTCTCCGACAAGAAGCCATATCCGGGATAGATGGCGTCGGCGCCGGCTTGTCTGGCGACGCGGATGATCTCGTCGACGGACAGATAGGCCCGCACCGGGTGGCCGGTATCACCGATCTGATAGGACTCATCGGCTTTCAGCCGATGCAGCGAGTTGCGGTCTTCGTATGGGTACACCGCGACGGTGGCGATCCCCATCTCATAGGCCGCTCGGAACGCGCGGATAGCGATCTCGCCGCGATTGGCGACCAGGACTTTGGAAATCACTAGATAAGAGTCGACCAGTAGTTCCAGAAGCGCACGAGGATCAGCAGGATCAAGCCGGTGAACCACAGGGCCACCAGCGACCACCGCCAGGTGTAGAGGACTCGCGCGGCCGCGTTAGAGCCCAGCGGTCGCAGTGCGATGGAGGCCACCACGACCAGCAGCGGAATGGTGACCGCCCACACCACCATGCAATACGGGCACAGCGCGCCGATGCGGTAGAGGCTCTGGAAGATCAGCCAGTGCACGAACGCCGTGCCGAGCAGCGTGCCGGCGGCGAGACCGGCCCAGTACCACCGCGGCAGTCTCACCTGCGCAACGGCCAGCACACCGGTCACCACCACGACGGCGAACGAGACGATGCCGATCAGCGGATTGGGGAAGCCGAACGCCGAGGCCTGCGGGGTGATCATCACCGACCCGCACGACAGCACCGGGTTGATGCTGCACGACGGCACGTAGTCGGGGTTGATCAGAATCTCGATCTTCTCGACCGTCAGCGTCAGCGCGGCAGCCAACCCGACGAGGCCCGCGATGAGCACCCATACCGCGCTGGCCCTGCCGACCGACACGCCCGACGGCTTGTCTGCCGTGGCTTCGCCCGGTTCGACTGGGGTGCTCTCGGTAACGGTCATGGTGCAGGAGCGGGAGCCGGCGCAGGCGCAGGCGCAGGCGCAGGAGCCGGTGCCATCGCGTCCAGGCCCGGCACATCGCCGACGATCTCCTTGATCTTGGCGATCAGCGCGTCGGGCGTGGTGTATTTGTACTCTTCGCCGTTGATCCGGACGGTCGGGGTGGACTGGATACCGGTGGCCTCAGCCATCCCACCAACCATCTCTTCATAGGTCCCCTTGTTGATGCAGTCGGGGACGGTGCCGGCGGCACCCGCCAAGCGCGCCATCTCGATCAGGCGCGTGTTGTCGGGGTAGACGGCCGCGGTCTCGCTCGGCTGATTCGTGAAAAGCCCGTCGTGGAAGACCTGGAAGGCTTGGATCGATTCGTCGGCCACACAGTAGGCCGCCCCGCCAGCACGCGAGGAGTAGTTCTGATTCTGCGGCCGGTCGAGGATGGCGACCAGGTAGTAGTCGGCGGCCACGGCCCCGGTGTCGATGAGCTTGCGTACCGTGGGCCCGAATTCCTTCTCGAACGCGGCGCAGTGCGGGCACAGGAAGTCCTCGTACATCGACAGCACGGCCTTGGGCTCGCCGCCCTCCTTGGTGACCAGCTTGCTCGACGTGACCCGAACGGACTTGGCTTCACCGGCGGTCGGCTTTTCGTCGGCGGACATCACGATGTAGAGCACCAACGCGACGGCGAAGATCACCACGATCGATGTCAGCCCGATCTGTACCGCCAGGTTTCGCTTGCGGTCGGCTGCCTTCAGGTCGTACTTCGCGGTCTTCTTGGAGTTCGTGGCCACGGGTCAAGAGTACCGGCGGTGATTTGCGGCTTTTCAGCCTCGGCTGAGATGGGCCCGCATCGCCGAGATCATCTCGGTGGTGGCGACAGCGGCGCCGCCACCGAGCGCGAAGAAATTGGCGAAGCCGTGCACCATCGAGCCGAATTCGCGCAGGTCGACGGGTACGCCCGCGGCTCGCATGGCCTCGGCGTACTGGTTGCCCTCGTCGCGCAGCGGATCGAAGCCGCCGGTGAGCACCAGCGCGGGCGGCAGACCAGAAAGGTCGTCGGCAAGCAGCGGCGACACCCGTGGATCGGACCGGTCGACGTGTGCGCCGTCGAGGTACTTGCCGGTGAACCAGCCAATATCCCGCTTGGTCAGGAAATACCCCTCGGCGAACAACGTCTGCGAGCGCGTCTCGCCGACGAAGTTGGTGCGCGGGTAGATGAGTACCTGAAGGGCCGGCGGTCTCACATGCTCGTTGCGCGCCAGCTGCGACACCACGGCGGCGAGATTCCCGCCCGCGCTGTCGCCGCCGACCGCCACTCGTGCCGGGTCGGCACCCAGGCCGGCCGCGTTCTCCAACGCCCACTGGTACGCCGTGAACGCGTCGTCGGCCGCGGCCGGCGCCTTGTTCTCGGGCGCCAGCCGGTAGTCGACGGAGAGTACGTGGACGCCGCCATCGCGGCAGATCTTCCGGCACACGTCATCGTGGGTGTCGAGGTCGCCGATGACCCAGCCGCCGCCGTGGTAGAAGACCAGCAGAGGCGCATCCGGTTCGGCCGGACGGTAGTGCCGGGCAGGGATCGCGCCGGCCGGTCCGGGGATCGAGAGGTTCGTCACCCTGGCCACCGGGATGTCCTGCCTGAAGCTGGCGGCCAGCGTTCGCAGCTGGGATCGCGCGACCGCGACGTCGTCGCTGGACACCAGGCCGTCCATTCCAGTAGCGCGCTGACCGGCAAGCATCAGCTGCAGCGTGGTGTCCAGAGTGTTGCCGTCGACCGTGACCGATCGACCGCCCAACAGCAGCCGTTTGACGGCGTAAGGAATGTGCGGGAGGGCCCGCAACGTCACCCCTGCCGTGGCGTTGACAATCGCATCCTTGCCGCGACTTTGACCGCGCGGCGCCGGGTCGTCGGTTGGTGGCCCGACGGGTGGCGCCTGTCCTGGCAGACTCTGAGGCATGGCAGCTCCTTCGATCACGCTCAATGACGGTAATTCGATACCCCAGGTGGGACTTGGCGTTTGGCAGACTCCGCCGGACGCCACCGAACGTGCGGTCGCGACCGCCCTGGAGGCTGGCTACCGGCATATCGATACGGCCGCAGCGTACGAGAACGAACGCGAGGTGGGCAGAGGCTTGAAAATAGCTGCGAATTCCGGCGTGGCCAGAGAAGACGTGTTCCTGGTCACGAAGCTGTGGAATTCAGACCAGGGTTACGACACCACGCTCGCGGCGTTCGACGCCAGCGTTGCCCGCCTTGGTGTCGACTACCTCGACCTGTACCTCATTCATTGGCCGTTGCCGGCCAAGAACGCGTTTGTCGACACCTTCAGGGCCTTCGCGCACCTGCGCAACCAGGGCCGCATCCGGTCTATCGGGGTCAGCAACTTCGAGCCCGAGCACTTGAGGATTCTGGTGGACGCCACCGGGATCGTGCCCGCGGTCAACCAGGTCGAGTTGCATCCCCTTTTGCAGCAACAGGAATTGCGAGAAGCCCACGCTCAGTTGGGAATCGCCACTGAGGCGTGGAGTCCGCTCGGCCAGGGTTCGTTGCTGTCCAACCCGGCCGTCACCGCCGTCGCGCAGGCGCACGGAAAAACCCCTGCCCAGGCGCTGATTAGGTGGCATATCCAACTCGGTAATATCGTCATCCCCAAGTCGGTGACCCCTGAGCGAATTGTGAGCAACTTCGACGTGTTCGATTTCGAATTGAGCGAGAAGGACATGGCGTCCATTTCCTCGCTCGGCGATGGAACACGGCTGGGACCCGATCCACGAACATTCAACTTCACAGGATAGGTGTTATGACGTCGGCGGCTGCGATTCCCACGGTCACTCTCAACGACGGGAACACGATTCCGGTGATCGGCCTCGGCGTTGGCGAGCTGTCGGAATCCGAAACGGAGCAGTCCGTCTCGGCTGCGCTGGAGGTCGGTTACCGGCTGATCGACACGGCAGCGGCGTACGGCAACGAGGCCGCCGTCGGCCGCGCGATCGCGTCGTCGGGCATACCGCGGGAAGAGCTGTTCGTCACCACGAAGCTGGCCACTGAAGACCAGGGCTTCCAAGCGTCGCAGGACGCCATCAAGGCCAGCCTGCAGCGGCTCGGGCTCGACTATGTCGATCTGTATCTCATCCATTGGCCTGGCGGCGACCACGGCAAGTACGTGGACAGCTGGGGCGGCTTGATGAAGCGCAAGGAGGACGGCGATGCCAAGTCGATCGGGGTGGCCAACTTCCACGCCGAGCACTTGTCGAACGTCATCGACCTGTCGTTCTTCACACCTGCCATCAACCAGATCGAACTGCACCCGCTGCTGAATCAGGCCGAGCTGAGGGCGGTTAACGCCGAATACGGCATCGTCACCGAGGCCTACGGCCCGCTCGGCGTCGGCAAGCTGCTCGAAGACCCGACCATCGCGGCTGTCGCCGAGGCGCACGGGAAAACTCCTGCGCAGGTGCTGATCCGGTGGAGCATCCAGCTGGGCAATGTCGTCATTCCGCGCTCATCATCTCCGGAGCGGATCAAATCGAACCTCGACGTGTTCGACTTCGAGTTGACTGATGACGAGATGGCCACGCTCAACGGGCTCGATGACGGAACGCGCTTTCGTCCCGACCCCGACTCCTACACCGGCACCTAGTTCCTCGCCGAGGGAGTCAGGCTGCCGGACACGTGGCGGCGGCGTCGCGTAACACCGTCGCCGACGGCGCGTCGACCGGCAGTCCGTAGCCGCGGAGTACCTCGGCGAACCGCACCGCGTACTGGCACCAGAAGGCCCGGTTGGGCGGCATCCAGCCAGCTGGCTGTTTGTCGCCCTTGTCCTGGTTGGCTTGGGGCAGGCCCCGATGAGCGCTGAGGCATCGCGTGGCAGTAATCCAAGAGCGTGCACCGCCGAGATCGACGACACCGACCTCTACGACCTGATCCAACTCGACAAGCGCGCTGACTGTGCACTCCCCCAACGGCTGCTGCACGCTTCCACCGAAACAGTTGTGCAACAAGGGGAACGCTTGCCAAACTTGTGCCAAGTTCGTCACCGACGTCACCGACCGCGCTGGCACGGCTCTCGGCGACTGGGGTGGCGATCAGCTTCGTCAGCGTCGCCCACGAAGCCGACGTCTCCAGCGATTTTCCTCTACCGCCAGCCCGAGTTGCGCCCAACGTATCCAACAGATGCGCACTCCAAACGCCCGGAACGTCAACAGTCTCGACTCAGACGGTGGGACGCCCGGCCGAGTCCGCTCCTGTTGTGCCCTTCGGTGCAACTGAAGGAATTACGACGGCGTCATCATCACACTGAAATGTCTGCACTCCTAACGGCACTGGCAGTGGCGCAGGGGACCTACGGTCGCCAGCCGATGATCGTGCCAACGGTCATCGAGATCTAGCGCGTCGAAACAGAATTCCGAGTCGTGAAATTCACGCTTACATGACCGTGGCGTCCATTTCGCGGTTACGGGGTGGGTGTGAGCGTGATTGTCTCGGGGATTAGGGGTTGGACTGGCGTCAGCACATGGCTGGGCAGCCTTGACACCTGCGCCTCTTTCGGGGGAGCCACGCAATGGCTGTTTGACCCTTCGTTGGTCCATACTCCGCCGCTCTTCAGGCAGCATTCGCGATAAGCGTCGACCAAGTTGGCGATCTTGCCTCTCTGCCAATTATCTTCAACCTTGGCCATGCAGCTGTCATAGCTGCCGATGTCCCATTCCGGCACCGCGGTTGCGACGGCGGGGAATGCGAGCGCAACGGATGCTGCGACGAACACGGCAGCGGGGGCGGTGCGGGTAAGCGATTTCATGGCTGCTCCTGTGATTGGTTCCGGGATGCTTTGTTGCTGATTGAAATAGTGCGGCTTACGCGGCCCTTCGGTAATTGCCCAGCAGGTAGATTCGACTACAAGAAAGGGAAGAGTTTCCTATTCGCTGGGTGATTGTTGGCGCCGTGCAGCCGGGCTACTGTGGCAGTCTTTCGGCGCGCCGCCGCAATAACCTCAGTCAAGCCTGGTGCTGATGTCGCGTCATCACGTGAATATCGTTGCGGCGAGGCCGGTTCAGGCTGCCGGGCAGGTAGCCGCGGCATCGCGTAGCACCGTCGCCGACGGCGCGTCGACCGGCAGCCCGTAGCCGCGGAGCACCTCGGCGAACTGCACCGCGTACTGGCACCAGAAGGCCCGGTTGGGCGGCATCCAGTCAGCGGGCTGCTTGTCGCCCTTGTCCTGATTGACTTGGCCTTGCACGGCGAGCAGGTTCGCCGGATCGTTGGCGAACCGAATCCGCTTCTCGTCCGTCCATTCCCGCGCGCCGAAGTCCCATGCGTACGCCAGCGGGACGATGTGCTCGATCTGTACGGCCGCACCGGTCTGGTTGCCACGGACGAAGGCGATGGTGGTGCTGGTGTACGGGTCGTGCAATGTCCCGGTGGCAACGGCGTTGGGGCAGCGCTTGATTGACACGTAGGTTTTCTCGACGAGGTCGCGATTGAGGATGTCGTTGCGGGTATCGCAGCCGTTATGCCCACCAGGGGCGGTGTTGTCGTCGGTCCAACTGTCGCCGAATGCATCCCTGCGATAGTCAAAGCTGCGGATGCGAACGGGTAGGACCGCCACGCCGGCAAGCACGTCAACACCCGGCGCGACGGTGGGCATTTCGGCGCCTGCGACGAACTGCGACGCGCGATCACCCGCCGACGCGACGACCTGGTACGCGACGATCACCGCGAGCGCCACCGCGACCGCCAGCCACACCAACCGGCTGCGGCTCATGATTTTTCCAGGTATTCGACGCGGTCGGTATCGGTGAAGTGCGCTGCCAGCAGCGCCATCCCGGGATGGTTGGGCTCCTTCTCGTAACGCGATTCGCAGAACTCACGAGCCGCCAAGATGATGTCGAGGTGGTCGGACAGCGACAAGAACCTCAGCGTGATGGGCAGGCCGGATTGGCTGAGCCCCAACACATCTCCCTCTTTGCGCTCCTTGAGATCGAGGTCGGCGAGCTTGAACCCATCGAGGGTGCCCGCGACC
>NZ_DASSCY010000342.1:0-4444 GCF_035697385.1 Mycobacterium sp.
GGTTCGTGTTGGAACGCCGGTGCGGGCCGTGACAGCAAGGACAGCCAATACCCAGGTGAGAGCGAGAAACACGGCGCTGGCTAGGAGCGCGAACAGAAATTCGACGATCCGATCCGATCGTCCAAGGGCGGCGGCCAGTACTTCGTAAAGCATCCCGGCAGCAGCGACCGACGCGGCGGCGGCGGAGTGGTTGTAGAGGGTCCCGTACCACGGAACTTGCCCACGAACCTCACGTTCATCCGTCGTGCCGATGAACGCCACGACGGCCGCTGCGGTAGGGCCACCGAGAATCATGGAAGCGAGGATCGGCGCCGAGCCGACAGACACCACGCTGCCACGAGGAAGGCGGACCGGTAGGGCGCTAGCTACCAGTGTTGCCAGCGTCCAGAAGACCAGGCCTGGGACACCGCCAATCTCCGGCCGAATCGGGAAAAGCAAAGTAGCCGCCGCAATTACGAGAACTGCGGCGGCTACGGTTGCGAGGATGAGGCGGATAACGTTGGTGTTCACCGGCGTTGTTTATGGGTCGTGCCCGGCCGGAGTCTACCACGACCTCCTACCAGCCCTGAACTCCCGCTCCACCCGCTAGTGCAAGCGCAACGAGCGTTGACAGTGCCGATATCAGCGCGCCGATACGCATCAATTGCGCCCGCATGCCGATCTCCTCTGGGCTGGCTTTACCAGCCCTTGATGAGCTCTCTTGCCATCAGAAGGTGCCCTCTTCTGAACCTAACCACATACAACCGACACACTCCGTGACGGAACGGTCGGTTGCACTACCAGCTCCCCGACGTGCCCAAGTGCCCAAATTCGGCCGTCGGATCAAGGCGTCCCTTGTTGAGTGAAGGTACGAAAGTACCAGTCACAAGCGGTACTGTAGAGTGACCGCTAGGCAGTAGTCAAGCCCTTGACGGACTTCCGTGATCGTCAGTCAACACATCCTTGATCGACGATGCTGCGCCGAGTTGGCCCACGGCGCTCACGAAATGCGACGAAGGTTCGTCTGAAAACTCGTTCCGCAATCGCTCGACGTAGTTGACGATGGTTTGGCGAGCAGCCACGCGCTTGCCGGACCGCGCTACAGCGCTGGCCATGGCTAGCACCGCTGCCTCGTCATAGGCATCTAGTTCGAGAAGTGTTGATGCTGCTCGAATGGCGACGTCCGTCGAATATGCATCCGGCCCAGACTCCGCGATCGGGAGCAGAAAGCGGCGGACGTCCGTATGCGTAGCAAGTTGGAGGCGTGAAGCCCAATCCTCGTACCGCAAATCGGCGAGGAACTCGCCGCGAACAAGATCGAGGACACGGTTAACCGCCACGTGACGATGCTGCCAGTCAGCACCGGACAGTCGCTCCGGTAGCCGGTGGATCTCGGCAATGTCTGTATGGACTAGGTCGTCGTTAAGGGCGACTTGGTCGGCGGTGCTGATGATGTATTCCGGGCTATCACCGCCCCGGTAAGCCGGGTCAAGGTAACGGCGCAGCTGAAACACCGTCTGGTTGAGACTGTTGATCGCCGAATCGCCGTCGGCGTCGGGCCACAAGAGGTCAATGGCTGCATCCCGGGACAGGGGCTGGCGACAATGCGCCGCCAGTAGTCCGAGGAGGGCGCGCACTCGCTTCTTGTCTATGCGTATCTCTGGGCCATTCCAGTTAGAGCGGTGGACCGCTACATTGCCGAAGGTGCGGACGAACAGTCGAGTCGCCTGGATGTACTGCAGCTTTCGGTGGGCGTCGGCAACGTCCGGGCCTGGGATTGATCTCAGGCGTTCCGTCGTCTCTCGATTGGCGTGGCGTACGACTGCATTGAGCAGAGCTTGTCGACCATGTCCCGAAGCAAAGCCGAGTAAGTCGACAAGAGGTATCCGCCAGCCTTCCGGGTCCATCTCAGCGAGCTGCGCAACGAGGGCGGCACCGTTGTCGGTGGCTGCGACCTTTCGAGCGGTCTTCGAAACTGCATAGCGACGAAGCCACCACCGCATAGCTGGCGCAAGCCCCGCCTCAACGACCTCGCGGGCAGTGGCCCAACTAATGGTCGCCATTCGTTGGTTGCCGTGATCCAGCGCGACTGCGCCAACCTTCAATCGGGCGAGCAAGACAATCAGTCGTTCACCGCGCGCAGTAGCTTCGGCGAGAGCGCCGAGGTGTTCAAAGCACTTGCCTCGGCACCCCTCCTGGACGTGCGTCGCTATGGCCCGTGCGGCGACGGACTCCGGCAGATAGCGCTTGTCTTGGGGTGGGGTATCTAGGTCGTGCGCAGCCGCCTCGATGTCGGCCCTCGACCAATTTGCTAGGTACATCGCCTCAACTAAGCGTGCGGCGATGATCCCGTGCATTCCACCTGTCACCGCCCCGCTGGCTTGCGCTTCGCTGAGCTCAGTTATGGCGGTCTGGAATCGCCCGTCGAACGCGTGTACAGCCGCGAGTCCGTAGCGTGCATGGGCTAGTGGTCGTGGCCACGGCGCGGTGCGTCGAATCGCATCGTTAGCGACGACGCGAGCGCGATCAGGCTGTCCGGAGGCGAGCAGCGCAAGCACTAAATCGGTGTTGTCTGCGAATGGACTCGTAGGCGGGTTACGCCAAAAGTGCGCCGCACGCTGAAGGTGGGTGATCGCCTCCGGCAGTCTGCCCATTTGCATCAGTACGCCGCCGGCGTTGTGCAGAGCGATCGCGGCAAAGTGTTCCAAGCCTCGAGTACTGGCCTCGACCGCGATGCGTTGGCACTCGCGGACGACGGCGCCGAGCGGTTCACTCAGCCAAGTCCGGGTGATCGCGAGGTTGCCTTCAAGCCGAAGCTTCGTGGCAACGGCATCGGGTGGTACAAGGTCGACGCCAGCCTCGGCGGCCTGCGCCGCCCGATCCGTATCACCGTAGTTCGAGTAGACGGAGCTGAGCTTCAGGCACGCGAGGGCTTCCAGACGACGATCGCCCTTGCGGGCGAAGTAGGCTCGGGCACGCTCGAGCGCCTCGAGGGCACGATCCCAGTCGCCGCGGATGCCGCACGCCTCGCCGAACAGGAGGCTGAGCCGCGCGTTCTGCTTGATCGTCTCCTCGGGCAGCTGCTGCAGCCACTCGTCGACGAGACCGAGGCGGCCCTCGGCGACCACGTCTTCGCCGTACTTGGCGATGAGGCGCGCGGCCTGGCGCTGGAGGCCAGCGCGAAGGTAGTGGTGGATCGCCTCCGGCCACTGCTCGGTGGTCTCGAAGTACGAGGCGGCGTGGATGTGAAGCCCGACGACCTCGGCCTCCGACCGCTCGGCGATGAGGCGACGCTCGAGGAACTCGCGGAACAGGTTGTGGTAGCGGAAGCGGACCTCATCGAGGCGGTTGGTGAAGAGACCGCGCTGCTCCAGATCGGTCAGCTCGCGGACGCCGTCGTGGACGCCCGCCAGGCGCTCGGCGACCTCGGGCGTGATCTGCTGGAGGATCGAGGTGCACAGGAGGAAGTTGCGGGTCTCATCGGGCTGCTGGTCGAGCACCTCCTCGGCCAGGAAGTCGAAGAGATCGCTGTCCTTGGTGGCGGTGATGGAGTGGATGAACTGTCGCCGCTCCTCGGGAGAGGGGCGTTCGCGCAGCGACACCTCGACCAGCTGCAGTGACGCGGCCCAGCCCTCGGTGCGTCGCTCGAGCTCCGCGACCTCGGCAGGCTCCAGCGGATCGTTGTAGATATCGCGGAACAGCTCGCCGATCTCCGACTCGGTGAAGCGCAGCGCATCGGTCCTGAGCTCGGCATAGCCGCCGTGCGTCTTGAAGCGGGCGAACTGGAGACGGGGCTTGACCCGCGAGGCGAAGACGAACCGGCAGGTCGGCGGTGCGTCGCGCAGGATCTGGTTCCAGAGGCCGCGGACCTCGGTGACCGCGTTGACGTACTGCCAGTCGTCGATGATGAAGGTGCACGGCTCGGTCAGCCGCTCGTGCATCTCGGCCAGGAGGTACGCCGCCACGCCCGGCCGGGACGATCCCGGACCGCCCATCTGCTGGAGCATCGAGTGCGCGCGCCGACCGAAGCCAGCGTGGCGCTTGCTGATCGACTCGATCAGGTAGCTGATGTGGAAGGTCCAGTCCCGGTCGTTGCGATCGAGCTTGTACCAGTAGCAGGGGAACGGCACCTCGCGCTCCCATTGCCACAGGAGGGTCGTCTTGCCGTAGCCGGCATCGGCGGCAATGACCGCGGCGCGGCAGGTGGCGGCATCGTTGAGCCAGTCGATCAGCCTGGCCCGGCGTAGCGTCGGCGTCGCGTAGTGCGGCGACGCGACCTTGTTGAGAATGAGGGGATAGGCGTACTTGATGTCCGACAATCGACGGCTCTCCGCGAAATCGGCACCGATGCGGTCCTGAGCACTCGGGTGCGGTGCCGAACTGTAGCGCCCCGCCGATTATCAGCCGCTTACTGGCCGTTCGGCTAGAGTGCGCTCACCGTGCGCGCCTTCATCGGGCTGGGGGG
>NZ_DASSCY010000343.1:0-5139 GCF_035697385.1 Mycobacterium sp.
CAACTAGTTCACCGAAAAGACGGCGCGCAAACCTTGTGTAGAACCGGACCGCTGTGGTAAACGCGTCGCGCAAATAGTTGCCACAAACCCCGCAGCCATTGTCGGCCAGGCCCACATTCGGACGTAAGAGGCTGTGGACTAGGGTGTTTCGATGTGTTCGGACGTCTTTAATCAACGCTAGTGTTAATAGCAGCGGTAGCTAATAGCACATGATTAGTTGGGCGGTCAAGCCGAGCGCGCCAATTGCGTCGCATCCACGCAAAGGCTGATGCCGCATAGTTAGATCAGCTGTCAAGCGTTATGTCGGAGTTGCTATATAGAACGGCGGCCGCAAGCCGCGGCCGTCGATCAGCAAGCGCCTAAAGTTGCGCGAGCGCTTTCGCTGGTTCCACTCGAGGTCCTGCTGGCGTAACGGTTGACCGCCATTGCTCGATTTCCAGGTGATGGCAACAACGTGCGGCGATGCTCAGGCGGAATCACAACAGTCACCGGTCAGCGGTCGGCAACGATATGACCGTCACTCGGCGAGGGCTGTAATGTCGGGCGTCATGAGCTCCACCAAGCGCGGATGGTCGGTGATGGCGGCTGTGACCGTCGTCGCGTTCGGCTCCCAGTTAAGTCCAGCGACCGCGATTGCCCAGCCAGACCCAGGACCGCAGACCGAAGTACAGCCGCCCGAAGAACAGGTGCTGCACAACGTCATCTACCGGGCGCGCGCGGACGGGACATCGCGGGGAGCGGTGGTTGCGTACAAGATCGACGATACGAACGTCAACAGCGAACAGCCGACACTGCTGCCTGGAAGCACATTCGAGGTCAATACCGTCCTCGCCGACCCCAAGCAGGCCGGCATGACACTGTCCATCCAGTGGCCGTATGGATCGAACCTGCACTGCGAGATCCTGGTCGATGACCAGATCGTCGCGCAGGCCGACCAGTTCATCGCGCCGAGATTGCTCAGGCCCAAAGACGACCCGCTCTACGGCGTGCTGCAATGCGGCGCCCCGCTGGACACTGCTGGCACCGGCGAGACCCCGCCGGTCGAGCCGCCCGCGGATGCTCCCGCGCCTGCTGCCTAGGACTGCCACCCGGTGGACTCGGCCCATTCCCGGGTGCGCTGGTAAGCATCGGCGAACCAAGGCTCCTTGGCGTCGGTGTAATGCGGTTCAGCCAGCGCTTTCCGCTTGACCGCCAGGTATTCCTCGCGCACAGCGGGATTGGCGATCAACCAATCGCGGAACTGCAGTGCGAATTGCTGATTCGGCCAGCCGTCGACACGGAGGTGGATACGGGCCGGCCGCCCCGGATCGGCAGCGCCGTGAATCCGCTTCTGCCACAACGCCGGGTCGTCGGAGTGAGGCATGTCGGCGGTGATCCCCTCAATTCGGGGATAGCCGACGTTCGCGAGTGCGTCAGCAATCTCGTCGGCGACGTCCAGCGAGGCGACGGTGACCTGGATGTCGATGACGTCCTTGGCCTCAAATCCGGGTACCGCGGTCGAGCCGAGGTGGTCGACGCGTAATGCCTTTTCGCCGCATGCCATTTGGACACGCGAGATGATGCGGCGCGCATCGTCGGGCCATGCCGCGTTGTACGGGACCAACTCCAGCTTGTGTTCAGCGATCTGTCGCGTGCGGGTGTTATGCGCCAGCGGAAGCACCCGGTTGTACCAGAGATCGCGGGCCTTCTTGACGAGCTCACCCTGCGAGCCCGAATTGTCCAGCAGCACATCGGCAATGGCCCGGCGAGCCTCCTCGGGCGCCTGAGCCGCAATGCGCGCCCTGGCGTCGGCCTCGTCCATCCCCCGCTTGATCAGCCGCTCGACCCGCGTCTCCGGATCTGCGGTCACCACCACCACAAGCGGGAACGTCGGCGCCATCCCCGTCTCGACAAGCAGAGGAATGTCTTCGACCACGACGGCGTCGTCGGGCACGGATTCGATGATCTCCAGGCGCCGCTTACCGACGAGCGGGTGCACGATCTGATTGAGCTTGGCGCGCCGCTCATCATCGACGAACGCCTTGGCCGCCAACGCTGGCCGGTTCAACGCACCGTCGGGCAGCAGGATGTCCTCGCCGAACGCCTCGACCAGCCGCGTGAGCCCCTCAGTGCCCGGCTCGACGACCTCGCGGGCGATGACGTCCCCATCGACGATGATGCCGCCACACTCAGAGAATGTGGCGGACACCGTCGACTTACCGGCGCCAATGCCGCCGGTCAGACCTATGCGCAGCATGCAGGCCGGTTATGCGTTGCCGGCGAGCTTCTCCCGCAGAGCTGCAAGCTGGGCGTCGCTGGCCAGCGACCCGCCGGCCTGCGAGTCATCAGAGCGCGACGCGCCGTTGGACGACGTAGGCCGCGCCGCTTCTTCGGCTTCGGCAGCGGCGAACTTCTCCATCTGCGCGGTGTGCATCTTGTGCCGGCGCTCCGCCTCGGCGTAGCGGGACTCCCACTCCTCGCGCTGCTTCTCGAAGCCCTCTAGCCATTCGTTGGTCTCGGAGTCGAAGCCCTCGGGGAAGATGTAGTTGCCCTGCTCGTCGTAGCTGTCGGCCATGCCGTACTTCGACGGGTCGAACTCCTCGGTGTAGTCCTCGTTGGCCTGCTTGAGGCTCAGCGAGATGCGGCGACGCTCCAGGTCGATGTCGATGACCTTGACCATCGCGTCGTCGCCGACCTGCACCACCTGGTCCGGAACCTCGACGTGGCGCTCCGAGAGCTCGGAGATGTGCACAAGGCCCTCGATGCCCTCCTCGACGCGAACGAACGCGCCGAACGGCACCAGCTTGGTGACCTTGCCGGGCACGATCTGTCCGATCGCGTGCGTGCGGGCGAAGTGGCGCCACGGGTCTTCCTGAGTCGCCTTGAGTGACAACGAAACCCGCTCGCGGTCCATGTCGACGTCGAGAACCTCGACCGTGACCTCGTCGCCGACGTTGACGACCTCGGACGGATGGTCGATGTGTTTCCAGGACAGCTCGGAGACGTGCACCAGGCCGTCGACGCCGCCGAGATCGACGAAGGCGCCGAAGTTGACGATCGAGGAAACGACACCCTTGCGGATGGCGCCCTTGGTGAGCTGGTTGAGGAACTCGCTGCGCACCTCGGACTGGGTCTGCTCCAGCCAGGCGCGGCGCGAGAGCACCACGTTGTTGCGGTTCTTGTCGAGCTCGATGATCTTGGCCTCGATCTCCTTGCCGATGTACGGCTGCAGATCGCGGACGCGACGCATCTCCACCAGCGACGCGGGCAGGAAGCCGCGCAGGCCGATGTCGAGGATCAGGCCGCCCTTGACGACCTCGATGACGGTGCCCTTGACGGCCTCGTCCTTCTCCTTGAGCTCTTCGATGGTGCCCCAAGCGCGCTCATACTGAGCGCGCTTCTTGGACAGGATCAGGCGGCCTTCCTTGTCCTCCTTGGTGAGGACCAGCGCTTCAACCTCATCGCCGACGGAAACGACCTCATTGGGGTCGACGTCGTGCTTGATGGAGAGCTCACGGGAAGGGATGACGCCTTCGGTCTTGTAACCGATGTCGAGTAGGACTTCGTCGCGGTCAACCTTGACGATGGTCCCTTCGACGATGTCGCCATCGTTGAAGTATTTGATGGTTTTGTCGATGGCGGCGAGAAAGTCCTCGGCCGAGCCGATGTCGTTGACGGCTACTTGCGGCGAGGTGACGGAGGGACTTGGCATGTGGTGGGTTGCTCCGGACAGGTTGGGTCGTAGGGACTGGGACTTGAGTTATTGGTGTGACCCGCGATCGAGCACAGACGGGTACCGGTCAAGGCTACTCGACTGTGCACATGCTGGACAAACCCGGTCTCCGGAGCTGGTCAATCATGATCAGTGCCGAATACCCTGCTGTGGTGACATACCCCGGTCTGCCCATGCGAGTCCGCAAAGTCGGAGCGCCGCTCGGCGTGCTCATCTTGCTCGGCACCATCGCCGGCCTGATCGTCATCGGGCTGACCGCGCTCAACCCCGTCGGTACGGCCATCGGGTTCGTGCTGTCCAGCGTCGCCATGACGGTCGTCCTGCTGGCCTACCTGTGGCTGGACCGCTGGGAACCCGAGCCGCCGCGGCTGTTGGTGCTGGCATTCCTGTGGGGCGCGTCCGTGGCCGTCGTCGTATCGGTGATCCTGGGGCTCTTCATCGAGGCGCTGATCAGCAGCGGTGAGACGGAGACCGTCAGCGCCGCATCCGTCGTCATCGGGGCGCCGCTGATCGAGGAGGCGGCTAAAGGCCTGTTCCTGCTGCTGATGATGACCGGCCGCCGGCGAAACGAACTCAACTCGATGACCGACTGCCTGGTCTACGCGGGCATCGCCGCCGCGGGGTTCACCTGGCTGGAGGACATCCTGTACATCGGGGGCGGCGAGTCTCTCGGCGATTCGCTGGTGACCGCCGCGATGCGGCTGGTCATGGCGCCGTTCGCGCACTCGCTGTTCACCACCGCGTTCGGCATCGGGGTGTACTTCGCGCTGCAGCGGCGAAACGTCCTCGGCAAGGTCGGCTGCATCATGCTCGGCTACCTCGGCGCGGTGTTCATGCACGGGCTGTGGAACGGCTCGTCGCTGCTGAGCGTGGAGGCTTATTTCGGGGTCTACCTGCTGTGGATGGTGCCGATCTTCGGGCTGGCGATCTGGCTCGGCATCGCCAGCCGCCGCAGAGAGCAGCGCATCGTTGCCGCCAAGCTGCCTGGGATGGTGGCCGCGGGCCTGGTGACGCCCAACGAGGCGACGTGGCTGGGCTCGATTCGCAACCGCAAGCTGGCTATCGACCAGGCCAACCGATTCGGCGGACGGCCCGCCGGCAAGAGCGTGAGGAAGTTCGCCGCCCAGGTGGTGGAGCTGGCGTTCGTGCGGGACCGCATCGACCGCGGCTTCGGCGACGCGCGTGTGTATGCCCTTCAGCAGGAGGAAGTCAACGGCGTCGCGGCGACACGGGCCACCACGCCGATGCTGCAGACGCTGGCCGGCTACCGCGCGACCTAGTGCGCCGCCGAATCCCAGCTGCGGCCGTAACCGACCGACACCTCCAGCGGCACATCGAGTGCGTACGCGCCGCACATCTGGTCTGTCACCAGTTTCTCCAGCGCGTCCCGCTCCCCCGGCGCGATCTCGAACAGCAGCTCGTCGTGC
>NZ_DASSCY010000344.1:0-15465 GCF_035697385.1 Mycobacterium sp.
TTGTTTCCGCCGAGGTTATTGATCACGACCTCGGCATACGGTGCGGGGTCCTCGGGGATCACATGTGCTAGCGGAGTTTCCTCGAGCAGCTTCTGGTCGGCCGGAGACGAACTCCACACCGCGATTCGTCGTTCACTGACTGCCTTACCGAGGGCGTCGAGCAGCTTACGCGGTGACTCGATCCGGCCCGTCATTTTCTTTACGACTTCGTTGGCGATATCCTGCAGGTAATTTTTACGCGCAGTCTGGTCGGTTGGAAAACGGCGATAGGCGGTCGATTCAGTTAACTCGACCACATTGTCCTTCGTTATTATCTCGCCGTCGGGCATCGTTACAGGCCCAACCGCACCGAGCACGTAGCTGAGGGCGACTGGGTCGATCGCCATGACCCCGTCTACATTCATCCCCGACTGCTGAGCCCACATGGACTTCCAAATTTCGGCGGCGTACGGAAAGTGGGAGCTCAAATTGCTGTTACGGAAGTCGGTGAATGGATTGGTGAATCCATATAGTTGAGTGAATTCTGGGCCGAGATCAACGGGGGCGGAAGATCCTCTGAGTTCAGTGTTCGTACCAAGGTTATCTACAGTCGCTGTGCCGTTATCGAATCGGAGAATTCCAAATCCGCCGAGCAGTCCGCCGGTACCGCGGGCTTCGGCATTGGTTTGGAAGCCCATGAAGTACGTCCTCGGGCCATCGGCGCCCATCATCGAGGGTGCTAGGCGTGCGGCCAGAGCTGTATTCTGAATTAGCTCAGAAATGTCGGAGATTTGCGCCTGAAGTTGGGTGCGAGCGTCGCGAAGCAGCGAAATGTATCCGGGGTCTGAAATCGCCCTTGCATCAGCATCCAGCTGTGTGGTGGCAGCCGATATCTCGCCCAGCTTCGGTGCAGCGTCGCGGAGCAGCTGCACATTCAAACGGTTGCCTTCTAGCAGTCGGTCCGGTGAGATGGCCGCTCCGACCTGTTCCGATGGCTGCAGCACATCGTCCACGAGACCTAGAACAACATCGGAAATCTGTTGGCCCGTCTCGAAAGGGCTCCCCAGCCACGGCACGACCGACGCCACATTCCACGGCAGTGAATGAGTCGCATCGCGTGCCGCCTGGGCATGGGAATGCGCTTCGCTTACCCACTTCGCGGCGTCCGCGGTGTTTCCTTGCGAGAACGCATCCTTCGCCATTTGAGCGTTGTTGCGAGCTTGCTCAAGGTTCGACTTCGCTTGCAAGCCTTCAAAGGTCAGCCAACACCCGAACACGACGGCTGCGATCAGCAGTACAAGCCCGGTCCAGATGAAATTGCGGCGCGGCCAGTGCTTCGGTAGCCATCTTGACCCGCGTTCGTCGTCATCTACTTGCAGGGAACGGTCATCTTCGCCGTCCGGCTCACGTCTGAACGGATGTCGCGAAAAGATATGCACTTAGGCGTTTCCCGTGCTCGGCTTAGGATGCACCGCGGTAGTGCAGCCACGACTGGACTAGAGCTGGCAAGTCACGTCGCACGACGGACTAGCAGCTGCTGCCAACCGAACCCGTTACGGTGCCGTATGGTCCGACCTTCACGCTAAGCCCGAGGAAGCAAGCCTGGAAGTTGAGATTCTGGGTGAACCAACCCCAAAGCGGCTGAAGGAAACCCGGGATCAGGGGTAGCGGGTTGAACGTGAAGAAATCTTGGGTGCCTGGCGGGGGAGTCGGGTTAGCCGGACCGAACCACCACCAAGCATTCTGAAGCGGGTTGGGAGGCGGCGGTAGCGTTATCAAGAGGGTCGATGCGTCACCTGAGAGGTCAGCGGCTGACGAGTCATCGCAATCAGGGGAGCCAACCTCGCAGTCTGGTGCGAGCAGGGCTGCCGAGCCGCTGTCGTCGGCGAACGAACCCAGCGACGCCAAGGGTACGGGCGCAGCGGGATCCGCTGATGCTATCGGCGCGGAACCGAGCGCAGAAGCGACCGCGATCGCGCACGCCGCAGTCCCGATTTGAAACTTCGTAGCAATCGTGGTCATTGCTCTCCCCCAGCCCTTCTTAAACAGCCCCGTCTGCAGGCTTCACAGACTGTTGCCTAACTGTCGGTTCTCCGACAGCTTCCATATAGGAAGGTTAGCGAGCTGGGGCGTTGTCGGAATCGGGTGTTTCCCTATGGTTTGCCACCCCCTACCCCTATGGGTGGCGGGGATTGGCCCTCGACACAGTGTCAGGCACAGCTTCCTTCCTGCATTGGCGATGCTGAAGGTCTGCCAAGCAACAAAACGGACCTCGGTCCTGGGGCCGGCACTAATGGTTGCCATTGGTTCCGATGTGCTTGCCCAGTTCGGCCCGTCTGCGGATGCCGAGTTTGCGGTAGACGCGCGCTAGTTTGGCCTCGACGGTCTTCGGGCTGATGAACAGGCCCGCGGCAATATCGCGATTGGTCATGCCGGAGGCCGCGAGCTCGGCGACGCGCCGTTCGGACGAAGTGAGCGTGAGGTCCCGAGGTGCTGCGACGTTGACGCGTGCGAGCTCCGCACGGGCGCGGTCGGCCCACACCGGTGTGCCCAACGTGCCGAAGGCTTCGAGTGCCTCGAGGAACGTCGCTCTGGCAGCGTCTTTTTGGCGCTGACGACGCTGCAACTGGCCGAGCCAGAGTTGGGTGCGGGCGCGTTCGAAAGGCATTGGTAGCCGTTCATGTTCGGCCATCGCGGCGCGCGCGGTGCGGTTGGCCGCCGTGACGTCCCCCCGTGCGGCCAGCCACATACTGCGGCACCGCCCAGCGACAGGAACCATCCAGGAGCGGCCGTGTCCGTCGCAGACGTCCTCGAGCGTCCTGATCAAACGCTCGGCATCGGCGTTGCGACCCAGCGCGATCAACGCCTCCACGGCGTCGGGGATAAACAGGGCGGTAGCTTTCTGGGTGCCGGGACTGGCTTCGAAGGTCTGCAGCAGAGGCTGGTACGTCGAGATGGCCTCGGCGTATCGGCCGAGCGACACTTCGAGAAATCCGAGGCTCACGGTCGCCCACTCCGCAAGTCGCGGTGAGCCACACTGCCGGGCGATGGCCAGGGCGGCAGCGGCATCGGCACGGGCGTCACTTTCCTGCCCGGAGTACGCGGCGACAGACGCGCGCAGCGCTAAGGCGACCGCACGCGAGCCACCAACCTGCTCGGCCCGTTCGATCGTGTCGTCGGCGAGCTGTGCAGCTTCTACAAAGTTGCCACGCCAAATCTCGATCAATGTGCAGTAGCCGGTTACCGCCATCATGTCGTTTTCGGCGCCGCGCTCGACGCATCGCTGTCTCAGCGTGTGCATGACGGTGCGGGCCTCATCGAGTTCCCCGGCCCAGGCCAGCGCCAGTGCATGGACGGCGCTGGCGCAGAACGGGATTGAGATATCGGCGTCGGGATCTTCGAGCGCCAGTGCGCGTTTCAGGATCGCTTGGTCAACGTCATGCCCGCAGAGGGACCTCGTGGTAACCAGCATTGCGAGCGCCCGACTGATCAGACCGGGATGGGCGAGTTCCTCGGCATGCGTCACGGCTTGGCGAGCGTTTCGTATGGAATCGTCGAACTCGGCGGACATTGCCTGCGTGAAGGCCAACGACATCAGGGTCTGCACCAATACGGCTTGGTTGCGTTCCGCGTCGTCCAGCGCACGTTTCAAGAGGCCGGCAGCTTCACCGAAGGCGTCCTCGTAGATGCGGATGCCCGCAAGCAAGTTCAATGCGATGCTACGAAGCAGGCCGGGACGCAAGTGATCGATCGTCGATTCCAGTAGCGCGCGAGCGCGGTTCGCGTCTCCGGCTTTGAAGTGGTGTTCCGCCGCGCGGATACGGCGTGATGGCCTATCCCCGCCGAGTCCGATCGCCAGCTCAACCAACTCCGCAGCGGCGGCCGGAGCGCCTCGGGCGCGCGCGGAGGCAACGGCTGTATCGAGAGCGTGCAGCGTTTCCGGATCAGTGCTGGCGGCGGCCAGCGCCATGTGCCTGGCTTTCAGCTCAGGTAGGGCAAGGGCATTGGCCAGCGACCGGTGAATCGCTCGGCGTCGAGCAGGGCTTGCCTCGCTGAAAATGCTGCGGGCAAGCAGTGGGTGGGCGAATCGCACTCTGTTGCCTTCAATTCCGATGACCCCGTTACTCTCAGGCTCGTCGAGCAGCTCGACGATGCGATCAACGGTGTTATGGGTCGCCATCGCAAGGAGCTCGACCGTCGGGTTGGCGACACAAGAGGCGGCCAGCAGTACGTCCTGGGCCTGCCGGTCCAAGCGCCCGACGCGGATACGCATGAGCTCAGCGAGGGTGGCGGGCAGCACCGAGTCGGAGTTGGTTGACACAGCATCGATAGCTCTGGCGAGTTCCACTGCGTAGAAAGGATTTCCACCGGAGACCTCGGAGATGCGCACCATGGTGGGACGGGAAAGGGAATGGCCCAGCCGCGTAGAGATCAGATTATGAAGGCAACTCAGACTCAGTGGTCCGACACGAATGCGTTCGACGGCATCCGGTATGGCGAGCTGTAGCCAAGATGCGCTGCCGGTTTCTGCATCGACGCCTTCTGTGGCCAGCACCCCGACCCGTCGATTGAACCGCCGGGCGGCAAATGCCACCACCGCCTGGCTCGACGAATCCAGCCATTGCACATCGTCGATAGCGACCAAGATAGGGGCCTCCTGAGCGAGCGCGTGCACCACGGAGACCAGCGCGGCGGCGAGGACGCGCTGATCGGTGGGCGTGCCTTCGTTGGTGTCCCGCAGTAGCACACGGTCGACCGCAACGCGCTGCACGTCGGGCAGCCTTGTGAGTACGGCCGGGCTGACACCACCCAACAGGTCCGCAAGTGCCGCGTAAGCAAGCAGAGTTTCGTTCTGTCCGACCCGTGCCGACAGCACCTGGAATCCGCGTTCGCGAGCCTGCTCGACCGCGGCCAGCCACAGGGTCGTTTTGCCGATGCCGGCTTCGCCCTCGATGACCAGTCCGGCCGGCTGGACACTTGCCGATTGCAAGAACGTCTCAAGCGCGGAGAACTCGACCGAACGGCCGATGACATGGGTGGGCAGATGGCTCGCATTGCCAGCGAATCGACTTAGCAGTGATACGTCATTGTCAGTCGCCACCTATGATCTGCTCCCCGCTGTGACCAGGCGTTAGCTGTTCGGCCCACCGGAGGAAACGCGCCGCTTCCTCTCTGATTGCTGGCCGATCACCCGTCCGAGTTCGGCTCGAGTGTGGATGCCCAGCTTGCGGTAGATGCGAGCCAAGTGGGCTTCGACCGTTTTCGGGCTGATGAACACGGCGGCGCCGATGTCGCGGTTGGTCAGGCCGCCGGCGGCCAGCTCAGCGACCCGTTGCTCGGAAGGAGTGAGCAACAGGGCTCGTGTCGCACGCACTCTTGTGCGTGCCAGCTCATTGCGGGCTCGGTCCGCCCACAACGCTGTTTTCATTCCTTCGAACGCTGCCAGTGCCTCGGTCAACGTGGTTGTGGCGGCATCTTTTTGGCGCTGCCGGCGTTGGAGCTGGCCGAGCAGTAGCTGAGTCCGCGCGCGTTCGAAAGGCATGGGCAACCGTTGATGTGCGGTCATCGCCTGCTCCGCCATGCGAGTCGCCGCCTCCAACTGGCTCTGGGCGGCCAACATCATGCTTCGGCATCGGGCGCCGATGGCGAGCATCCACGCTCGGTCAAGCCGTCGGCCGTTGTACTCCAATGCTTTGATCATGGGCTCGGCGTCATCGAGGTGACCCAGCGCGATCATGGCCTCGATTGCATCGGGCAAGAACGCCGCGGTGACGATTTCCGTGCCTGGCAGCATGCTGAAGCGTGCCACCAGCGGCTGCAAGGTTGTCAGAGCGTCCGCATTGTTGCCCAGCGAAACCTCGAGAAAGCCCAAGCTCATGATCGCCCGATCGGCCAGCCGTGGTGAGTCGCATTGCCCAGCAATCTCGATGGCGGCGTGGGCGTATGTGCGAGCGTCCTGCTCGCGGCCCTCGTATGCCGCGACGACCGATCCGATGGTATCGGCGACGACGAGTGCGTGATCACCGCCGAGTTGATCGGACCGTTCCATCGCTTCGTTGGCGATTTGTGCGGCCTCGGTGAAGTTCCCTCGCCAAATCTCGACGAACGTGGCGTGGAGATCGATGAACATCAGGTTGGCATACTCGCCGCGTTCGATGCAGCGATTGCGCACGGAGGGCACTTGTGTGCGGGCTTCATCCAGTCGCCCCGTCCAGGCGAGTAGAAGGGTGTTGACCGTGTTGGCGCCGAACGGAACTGGAACGTCGGCGTTGCGGTCTTCCAGTTCAAGCGCGCGTTGCAGCCTGGGCACGTCAACACCTCGCCCACATGTGAAGTTGATCGTCACCCACATTGCGCACGCCTGACTGCTCAGAGCGGGCAGGTCGGCTTCGTCGGCAATCGCTACCGCTTGACTCGCGTTGTGCAGCGCCCCGTCGTAGTCGCCGGTGTTGGCCCGGGCAAACGACAACAAGATCAAGATCTGCACAAGCACGGCGTGGTCGCTCTCAGCATCCTTCAGCGCGCCGTGCAGCATCTCGGCGGCCTGCCCGAAGCTGTTGTGGTACATGCGCATTTCGGCGAGCAGGGCCACCGCGGTAGCTCGTAGTGGACCGGGCTGCAGTTCTCGGATGTAGGGCTCGAGGAGCGCGCGAGCGTGTTCGTAGTTGCCGGCGTGGAAGTGGTATCGGAAGGAGCGAATCCGGCGCAGCGGCGTATCACCGCCGAGGCCGATCGCCAGATCGACCAACTCGGCGGCCGCGGCTGGAGCACCCCGAGCCCGAGCGGTTTCCGCGGCGGCGTCCAGTGCCTCAAGGGTTGTTGCGTCCCCGCTGGTCGTGGCCAGCGCGAGGTGTCGGGCTCTGACTTCAGGCAGCGCCTCGACCCGAGCCAAGGCGCGATGCATCTGTCGGCGCCGTGACGGACGGGCGTCGGTGTAGACGCCTTGGGCAAGCAACGGGTGGGCGAAGCGAACTCGGTTGCCTTCGATGCCGACAATGCCTTTGTTCTCTGCCATTTCGAGGCGTACGACGGTCTCGGCGGCGGTGATGTCTGTGGCCTGGGCCAGTAGGTCCACGGTCGGATCGGTGACACAGGACGCTGCCAGCAGTACGTCACGGACGTCGGTGTCGAGATCGCCTACCCGGGAACGCACCACCTCAGTCAGCGTGCGTGGCAGCTCTTGCTCGGCGGTCGGTGATTGGCTCCCGACCGCACGCGCCATCTCCAGCGCATAGAACGGGTTGCCCTGAGAAACCTCGGCGATACGCACCATGGTCGGGCGCGGCAGTGATCTACCCAACCGGCTCGAAACCAGCGCATGCAGACCGCCTAAGCTCAAGGGGCCCAGACGAATACGTCGGATGTCGTTCTTGGCGCCGACCCGCAACCAGGTCATGGCTGTTGGGCAGCCTGGTTCAGGGCGCTCGGTGACGAGCAGACCCACCCGCCCTTTGATGCGGCGAGCGGCAAAGGTCACAACCGCTCTGCTGGACGCGTCCAACCACTGGAGGTCATCGATGGCCACTAGCACGGGCGCATCGGCGGCCAGCGTCTCCACAATCGCCAAGAAGGCGGCCGCTACCGCCCGTTCATCGGTGCAGGGGCCCTCGTTGCCGCCACGCAACAGGACCCTGTCGAGGGCGGCCCGCTGAAGGTTTGGTAGCCCGACGAAGATGGCTGACTCGACGTCGCTGAGCAGGTCGGCGAGCGCCGCGTAGCCCATTGCCGATTCCGCCTGGCTTGCCCGCGCGGATAGCACGCAAGACCCACTCGCCCGCGCCTGCTCCGCGGCGGCTGACCACAGGGTCGTCTTGCCGATGCCGGCCTCGCCCTCGATCGTCAGCCCTGATGGACGCGCGCAGGCTGAGGTCAAGAATTCGGCTATCGCGCCCAATTCCCCCGAACGGCACACCACCCCATGAGCCATGGCCAATTATTACATTTGCTTAATCATCCTGACAGCAAAATGTGATTATCCGGTGATCTGCGCTCTAAGGGAGGCCCGGAGGCGTCGAAATTCGCACCATAGGTGCAGTTATGGCAAACTTACAGTAATCAAGATCGACAACGAATGGATAATTACTTCGCTGTCATATGTTGATCCGACTCCCGACGCGGGCGTCCAATCGTGCTTCCACGATATCGCCTTTGACCTGCTGTGATCGAGCTGTTTGGCTTGAGCGCTCACTTCTTGAACGAGGCGCTGCTGCGGCATTCCATTGCAATAGCAAAGATCAATGGTGTTGCCTGTCGGCGGCTCTGCAAAAAGTACGCCCGATTCGCGCGGCATCCAATTGCCGAACCGCACCGGTGCGTCAACTAACCGGCTTTGGCTTACCCTTCAGTCTGACTCATGTGCTGACCGAGTTCGGCCCGCGACCGTATATCGAGTTTGTGATAGACGCGGGAGAGGTTCGCCTCGACGGTCTTTGGGCTGATCGACAATGCCGCCGCGACCTCGCGGTTGGTCAGGCCTGTGGCCGCCAGTTCGGCGACGCGTCGCTCGGTCGGGCTGAGGATTGCGCTGCGAATGGGAGCGATACTTGTTTGGTCGAGCAGCTTCCCTGCGCGGTTCGCCCATAGGGGGGCATTGAGTTCTTCGAATGTGCGCAGCGCCTCCTTCAGGGTCGTGGATGCGACCTTCTGATGTTGGCGATGCTGGATTTGCCCCATCAGGAGCTGGGTCCGTGCGTGTTCGAAAGGCATGGGCAGGCGTTGATGTTCAGCGAGCGCGCGTTGGATCGCGACGTCCGCCGCATTGATGTCGCCGCGCGCGGCAAGCAGCATGCCCCGGCACCGCGCCCCGACAGCCAGCTGCCATGGGCGGTCGAGCCTGCGGCCCTCACTCTCGAGCATCTCGATGAACGGCTCGGCCTCCCTCAGTTGTCCCAGCTCGATCATCGCCTCGATGGCGTCGGGGACGCATGACGCGGCGATGGTCTCCAGCCCCCGAGGTAGGCCTTCGAACTTCGACAGCAACGGTCGCAGTGTTGTCAATGCCGCGTCGTAGTTGCCCAGCGACACCTCGAGGAATCCCAGCGTCGTGGTCGGCCACGCCACGGCGAAATAGTCGGCGCCTTGAGCCGTCGCGAGCGCGTCCGCGACGTGGCGCCGGGCCTCGTCGACCCGACCTATGTAGGCGGCCAGCACAGCCCGGCTGGTATGCGCCATGAATTTCGGAAAAGCCCCGTCGAGCGCCAGCGCGCGTTCCCAGACGTCTTCCGAGCACAACGCTGCCTCGGCGAAATTGCCTCGCCAGATTTCGATCATCACGTCGGTGAAACCGATGACCGCAAGCTCGCTCTCTTCGCCGCGTTCGCTGCAGCGGCGCCGCACCTCGAGCATTTCGTTATGTGCCCGGTCGAGCTCTCCCGAGTAACCGAGTAGCACGGCGTTGACCAAACTGGGGCGGAAGATCAAGGGAGTGTTGGCTTCACGATCTTCCAGTTCGAGTGCCTGTCGCAGGCCAGACTTGTCGACGCCCGCTCCGCTCATGAACCTGAACATGGCACGAGTGCCTAGCGTCGAGCCCAGCAGGTGCGAGGGCCCGAGATTGGTGGCTTCTGCCACCGCATCCTCGATGGTTGCGAGCGCGGCTTCGATATGCCCAGTCTTGGCCTGAGCGAACGACAATGTGCGCAGGGTCTGCGCCCGCCATTCGGGATCCGTTGGGGCCTCGTGGAGTGCGCGCTCCAATAGCGCCTCAGCGCCGGCGGGCCCATCATCGAGAACGGCGATGACCCCGAGCAGCCCAAGCGCGCGTGCTCGCAATGTCCGGGGGATCGGCTGGTCAATCGTCTCCTGCAGCAGTGCCCGCGCTCGGCCCGCGTTGCCGGCTGCAAAGTGATAGTCCGCCAACTGAATTCGCCTCTGTGCTGTACCACCGCCGAGCCCGATCGCCAGTTCGAGCAGCTCAGCGGCGGCCATCGGCGCCCCGCGAACACGCGCCAATTCTGCGGCTTCGTCGAGTGTTTGCAATGTCTCCGGATCGGCGCGCGTGGCCGCCAGCGCACGATGACGGGCCATCAGCTCGGGATCACGCACCACCTCGGCAAGGCGTCGGTGCGCCTCCCGGCGTTGCGCTGGGCTGGCTGAGCAGTAAACCCCCCGCGCCAAGACTGGGTGCGCAAAACGCAGCCGGTTGTGCTCGATTTCGACGAGGCCGTCCTCCTCGGCATCCGCTAGTCGCTCGATGACGTCCCCGGGGTCGGTGTGTGCGGCGAGCGCCACTGTCTCCACGGTGGGCGCCGCGAGACACGCAGCCGTCAACAAGAGTTGGCGAGCTTCCGCGGGCAGGTTGCTGATTCGCGCGCGCACCAGCTCCGTCAAGCTGCGGGGCATTGGTACGTCGGAGCTTTGCGCCCGCGGATCCATCGCCCGCGCCAATTCGAGTGCGTAGAACGGGTTTCCGCCGGAGATGTCAAAGATCTTCACCATCGTCGGACGGGTGAACCGCGTGCCAAGCCGCTCTTGTAGTACCGCCTGTAGACGACCAAGACTCAACGGCCGCAACTGGATTCGGCGGACCGCGTCGGGCTCTGGCATCTGTAGCCAGGATGGGGCGCCGCCGTTGCTCGGCCCGCTACGTGCGGTGCCGAGGACCCCCACCCGTGCCTTCAGGCGCCGTGCCGCGAACGCGATCGCGTTCGCGCTCGAGAGGTCGACCCATTGCAGGTCGTCGAGCGCGATGAGAACCGGGCGCGTTTGCGCCAGTGTTTCGATCACGGTGAGAAATGCCGCCCCGATCGCGCGCTGATCAACGGCTTGGTCGTCGGCTTCCGTCCGTAGCCGGAACCCGTCGAGTGCGAGTCGCTGCGGCTTAGGGAGGACGGCGAACACTGCAGCGTCCACTCCGGCCAGCAGATCCGCCAGCGACGCATAGCCGTAGACAGATTCCGCCTCGCCCGGACACGCCGACAACACATGGAACCCGTGCTCTATCGCTTGGTCGACGGTTTCGGACCACAGCTTGGTCTTGCCGATCCCTGGCTCTCCCTCGACCACCAGGGCGGCGGGCCCCGTGGCGGCTGCGGCCAGAAAATCGGAGATCGCAGCGGCCTCCTCTGATCGAGTCATGGAACGCGGAGGCACAAAGGGGAGTATCTCAAGAGTTTGCTGCTCGAGCATAGGAAGCTGAAGTATTGGTGACGCAGTCGACAATTTTGAAGCGCCTACTTGCGCTGTTCAGTAATGCCCTTGTTATCGGCTGGGATGGTTTCTATGTCGAAAAAGCGCTTAACCAGGCAGGTCCAGCGAACTCGTCGAGGGTTTGCTGCTGGTCGGTTGACTTCGCTGCAAGACGATCTCGGCCAGCAGCGCCCGATGGTCGGATTCGGGTATGGCGAAGGTACGGGCCGTTACCGCAGTGGCACCGCAAATCAGGATGTGGTCGACCGCGAAGAGTGGGGGCAACAGACGGACGTCGGCAGGATGCGTCCGCGTCAGCCCCGCACCCGCCTGCTCGGCTGCATCGTTGTAGCCGCCCCGCAGCACACGGCGTAACTCGAGCACATCCGGGGTCGCGTTGAGGTCGCCGGCCACGATCACTGGGCCCGCTGTCGCCGATTCCAGCTCTTCGAGCGTCGTTCGCAGGCGGGCGAGGTCGTCGCGCCAGCCCTGAATCGGCTCCGGCCACGGTGCGGACATATGGGTCGCAACGACAGCCGTCGATGCCTCGATGCCGGGGACGCGCACCTGTGCTGTGAGGAAGCCCAGCCAGAACCGGTCGTCGACGTCGATCCCGTCGATCGGATATCGACTCCAGACACCGACGCCGGCCGGTCCTTCACAGGCCCGCAGCGCACGGTATGGAAACGCCTCGTCCAAGCCGCTGGCGGACAGAAGGCCGGCCTTCTCGGGCGTGAGTTCCTGCACGGCGAGGATGTCGGCGTGCTCAAGGACCAGCGCAACCAGCGCGTCGGGATCGGCGCGCCCGTAGCGCAGATTCGCCGACATGACGCGGACGTGTATCCCGGTAGTCGACGTGCCGCCCACATACCGCGGCGCCTGAACCGCAATCACCGCGATCGTGAGCGCGCCGGCGACTGCTGCCAGGGGGATGCTGCGAAGCGCCGCGAACAGGACCGTCGCCGCCGGCGCGCCGAGCATGAGATAGGGCGAGAGTGCGGCCGTTCCCAGCACAGCTCGAGTCATGCTCGGGACATATCGTGCGATGAACGCTGCGAAGGACACCACCAGGGCCGCGACGCCGATCGCTGTCAGCAGGCTTGGTGCCACTAACCGATTCTCTCGCACTCGGCAACGCGCCGCCGCAGAAATTCCCTTGCCGGATCGGAGCCGTTGCGGTCCAGCGCTATTCGGTACCACCGTAGTGCCTCGTCGCGATGCCCGGCACGCCGCAGCAGATCGGCGCGAATAGAGGCGACGGTGGCAGACCGAGCGAGTCTCGGGTCGTCGGCCACCTCGTCCAGCACCGCCAGACCAACGGTGAAACCGTCGCGGAAACCGATGGCTAGAGCCCGGTTTGCCCGTGCCACTGGAGAATCCGCGATCTCGATGAGCCGGTCGTACGCCCGGCAGATCGTCGCCCAATCGGTCTCGTGCCACGTCGGCGCCGTCGCGTGCACGGCGGCGATGACCGCTTGTGGGAGGTACGGACCCGCCGCCCCGGCGGCGAGCTTCAACCGGTCCAGGCCGTGGGCGATCCGGACGCGGTCCCATCTATCGCGGTCTTGCTCATCAAGTGGCACCAGCGCTCCGTCGGAGCCCACCCGCGTCGCCCGTCGCGAATCCTGCAGCAGCACAAGTGCCGTAAGTGCCTGCGCGTCGCGCTCTGTAGGCATCAGTGAGCACATTTCACCGGCGAGCCGGACTCCTTCGTCGCACAGCTCGTCTCGGATCGCCGACGGTCCCGCCGTGGACCAGTACCCCTCGGTGAATACCGAGTAGATGCACGCCAGCACGTGCGGCGTGCGTTCGGGCAGCAGCTCGGCCGGCGGTACCCGCAGCGGGATGTTCGCGTGGCGGATCTTGTTCTTGGCGCGGGTGATTCGTTGTCCGACTGCCGCTTCGGACTGCATCAACGCTCGCGCAATCTCGGTGACGGTGAGCCCGGATATCAGCCGGAGTGTCAGTGCGAACTGCGACGGTGGGTCAAGCGCAGGGTGCGCGCACGTGAACATCATCCGCAGCTCGTCGTCGCGAACGGGATGTACGTCCGTTCGCTTGGTGCGCGCCGCGATCTCGTCGACCACAGCAGCGAGTTCCTTTCCTGGCCTGGCGGATTCGCGGCGCAGCCGGTCGAGTGCACGATTGCGGGCGACCGCCACGATCCAACCGCCGGGGTTGTCCGGTATTCCGTCGCCCTGCCACGTTCGTAAGGCTTCGGCGAAGGCTTCCTGGACGGCGTCTTCGGCGACGGTAAGGTCACCGGACCAGCGTGCAAGCGCAGCGACTGCCGGGCCCCATTCGCGCCGAAAGACGCCGTCCAGGTTGGTCATTCGCGGCGTGCTACAGCGCAGACACTCCGGCCAGCGGCCTCAGCTCCACGGTGGTCGCCGGAATCATCGACGCGATCTTGACGGCCTCGTCGCGATCGGAGGTGTTGATGAAGTAAAACCCGTTGGCGACCTCTGCACCCTCGATATACGGGCCGTCGGTCAGCGTGACCTCGCCGTTGCGCACCCGCACCGTCGTCGCGGTTGTCGGTGGATGCAGCGGCGCACCGCCGACCACCGTGTCTCCTGCGGCCTTGCCGAACTCGATGTGTGGTTTCACGCCTTCCTCCCATTCCGGGGTGCCGGGCGCTACGACTTTCCCGGGGGGCTCGAGCAGAAGCGCGATCCAGCTGTCGCCGGTCAACGGTGCCCGCGGTGGCGCGTAGTCGACCATGGGCCACAACTCGACGGCGCCGGACTGGCATGCCGGGATTTCTCGGGCGAGGGCCAGCGCGTCGTCGAGGTTATCGGCTTCGAGCACGTAGTAGCCGCCGGCTACCTCTGCGCCTTCGGCGAACGGTCCGTCGGTGACGACGGGATGGCTTGGCCCGCCGGTGATTCGAACGCCGGTCGCCGACGGCAGCAGCGCGTCACCGGCGCGGATCGCGTGCCCCGCCTTGATGTGGAAGTTCTGGTACGCGGTCATGATTTCGGCCACCGTCGCCTCGTCGGCTTCCTCGGTGGGCTCGGGTCCGAGCAGGAGAGCGAAGTAGTGCATTGCCTGACCTTCCGGTTGCGAGCAGAACCCTGCGTTCCACTCTCTACCCGTCCGACGAACGGCGTCGCGCGAATCCGACAGCTTCGAGCGTTTCATAGGAAACCGGTTCGCTGTTGTGTGATCGTTTACGCATGCGTAAGGCCGCACGGATTTCCTTCCTGTTCTTCCTCGGGCTGCTGAGTACCGCCTTCTTCGGTGTCGTCACGGCGTTGATGGCCGCCGTCAGCCTGGCCGCCACGACGCCCATCGCACTGGTCGTTCCTGGCACCGGCACGCCCAACGCCAACATCGTCACCAACTACATGGAGCAGGCGCGCGACCGCTACATGGGGACGACGCCGTGCACCGAGGCCAACAACTGCGACCTGCAGGGCATCAACTATCCGGCCTCGTTCTGGCCGATTCCGATCGGGAACTGGTGCCCGGGATTGTCCTGCGACACGTGGAACGAATCGGTCGGCGAGGGCGTGACCAACCTCGACAGCCAATTGCGGCCGTTGTTGGCTGACCCAGAAGGTGGTCCCATCGTCATCTTCGGCTACTCCCAGGGTGGCCGCGTCGTCGGCCTGGAGAAGATGGCATTGGCCAACCTGACTGCGGAGGAGAAAGCCCGGATCAAGATCGTCACGATCGGCGACATCGGCACCCCCAACGGTGGGCTCTGGCCGAGGCTCGGTTTCCTGGGCACCATCCCGTTCTGGAACGTGACGTTCGGCCTGCCGACGCCGACCGACACCGGCATCGAGAGCGAGAACTACGCATTCGCGTACGACCTGGTTGGCGACTCTCCGAACTTCTGGGGCAATCCCTTCGCCCTTTTCAACTCGATCCTCGCGTTGGAGTACGTCCACGGTTACTACCTGACCCCCAACGGCAATGACGAGCTCAGTGGACTGCCGTACGGGTACACCGACGCGGAACTGCAAGCGGCGATCAACGATCCCGCCAACCGGCAGACCTACGGCGACACCACTTATGTGCTGATCCCCGCGAAGGGAACGTTGCCGCTGCTGCGACCGATCGAGGATCTCGCCAATTCGGCGGGTTTGGCTCCGATCGTGAAGCCGTTCATCAGCCTCTTCAACCCGCTACTGACGGAGCTGGTCAACCTCGGCTACGACCGATCGATCAACCGTGGCATCCCGACGTGGGCGTCGCCGCTGCCGTTCAACCCCTTCCAGAACTGGGTCGAGGTCGGCATCAGGCTCGTCGTCGCGGCGGCCCAGGGTGTTCAGGCCTTCATCGCGGATCTGGGTGGACTGACGACCATGGTCGCGCCCCCGGCTCCGTCGCCCGAACCGCTGTCCACAC